>JANMUI010000875.1:0-8516 GCA_031391405.1 Betaproteobacteria bacterium | reverse complement strand
CCCGGAATCAGCGATCCGCTGCGCAGAGCGCTGGTATGGAACGCGCTGTGGGATAGTGTGCGTGAAGGCGAGTACGCACCAGCGGAATTCCTGGCGCTCGCGATCGGCGGACTCGCGCATGAAAGCGACGAAATTACGCTCGCCACGCTGCTCGCCCGAATGCAGATCGCGTTTCGCTGGTACTTGTCCGAGGCCGGGCAGATGTTGCTTGCACCAATTGTCGACCAGGCGCTGATCGCCAGTATCACCACCGCAAAGACACCAGGACTGCGCATCACTTACTTTCGGGCCCTCGCGGCGGTCGCGGCAAGCGAGAACGGACTGCGCTTCCTGAAGGATCTCGTGGTGGACCAGCGGCAACTCCAGGACCTGCCATTGTCCATACGCGATCGCCATCGCATCATTCAACGACTGGCGACAGTCGATGCGTCTGCATCCGACGCGTTGATTCAAGCGGTCAATGCGCAGAGCGACAATGACGACGCCCGCCGTTATCGATATGCCTCGGCCAGTGCGCGACCCGACCAGAAAGCAGTGCAATTCGATGCGTTCCTTGGCGACCCGACCCTGCCCGAGGCATGGATCGAGGAAGCCCTCGGCCCGTTCAATGCCCCTGAACATGCAGAGCGGACGATCCCTTATCTGAACAAGGCGCTGGAAGCGCTGCCACGTCTCAAGCGCGAGCGAAAGATTTTTTTCGTCAACCGCTGGCTGGACGCGTTTATCGGCGGGCAACGCAGTGCCAAGGCCCTGGCAGAGGTTCAGCGATTTCTGGATACGCATCCCACGCTCGACGTCGATCTGCGTCGCAAGGTCCTGGAAGCGACCGGGGAGCTCGAACGGACGGTGAGCATTCGTCGCCGACACCTTCAATGACAGCGCCCTTTTCATTCTTCGCACCGTGTCCGCGCGGTCTCGAGGACCCGCTTGCCGCCGAACTGCGCGCGCTGAATGCAAACGATGTTGCCGTGGTGCCTGGAGGCGTCCATTTTCGAGGAACGCTCGAAACCTGCTATCGGGTGAACCTCTGGAGTCGCATCGCATCCAGGGTCCAGCTGCAAATACGGCGTGGCGGGTACAAAACCGATCAGGATCTCTATGATCTTGCACGGGCCGTGGATTGGGGGCAATGGTTCAGCCCGGATCAGACGATCCGGGTCGATATCACCGCCATCCGCTCGCCGCTACGCAGTCTCGAATTCGCGACCTTGCGGGTGAAGGACGCGGTCTGCGATCGATTTCGGGATGAGGTCGGGCGCCGGCCAAGCGTGGACACGCGCGCACCTGATGTGCGAATCAGCGCCTTTCTTACGCAGACCGATGCCACCTTGTATCTGGATACTTCTGGCGAGCCACTGTTCAAGCGCGGTTATCGCGGCGAGTCGGTGGAGGCACCGCTCCGTGAGAATCTGGCGGCCGGAATTCTTGCACTCGCCGGATGGACGCCGGAAGAGACACTCCTCGATCCGATGTGCGGCAGCGGCACGTTCCTAATCGAAGCTGCATTGATTGCTCACCATATCGCCCCTGGCGCGAATCGCGAATTCGGATTCGAGCGGCTGATCGGATTCGAGGCGGATCGATGGGCGCGTTTGCAACAAGAGGCACGCGACACCAAGCGGCCCGAAGCGCGTCCCGGCATTCATGGCAGCGATCGCGCGGAGCAGGCCATCAGGGCGACCGAAGATTCGCTGCGTACGCTTGGCCTCGAGTCCTCGGTAACGCTGAAAAAGCAAAACGCGTTGCATGTCGAACCGCCCACAAGCTCGGGCGTTCTCGTCTCAAACCCGCCCTACGGCGTGCGGATCGGCGAGGAGACCCAACTGCTCACCTACTTTCCTCAATTGGGCACCACGCTGAAGCAGCACTTCGCCGGTTGGCGCTGCTACTTCTTGACCGACGCGATGAATTTCCCCGGTCTGGTCAGGCTTCGTGAGTCGCGCCGGACGGTGCTATTCAACGGCGCGATCGAATGCCGTCTGTTCGAGTTTCGGATGGTGGCCGGCCAGGTCAGGAAAAAGCCGGCCGCGCCGCCGCTCTAGTGAAAGGCGGTAGCGCGCTTCGACATTCGAACTCTACGATTTCATGATCTCCAGGTGCCCGAGGCCTTCGCCCAGGTCCTTTCCCTTGGATTCCTTGCTCTTCAGCTTGATCATGAGGCGCAGATCGTTCATCGAATCGGCATTACGCAGAGCGTCCTCGAAGGTAATCGCGCCGGCGTCATAGAGCTCGAACAGATGCTGATCGAACGTCTGCATGCCGAGCTCGCGAGAGCGCTTCATGATCTCTTTTATCTCGGCGACTTCGCCCGCGAATATCTTCTCCGAGATCAACGGGGAATTGAGCAGAATCTCGATCGCTGCGGCGCGACCCTTTGACTCCTTGCGTGGGACAAGCCGCTGCGAGATCATCGCCCGCAGGTTGAGCGATAGATCCATCAGCAGTTGCTCGTGGCGTTCCTCGGGAAAGAAGTTGACGATGCGATCGATGGCCTGGTTGGCGCTATTGGCGTGCAACGTCGCAAGACAGAGGTGCCCCGTCTCGGCAAACTGGATCGCATATTCCATGGTGGCGGTGTCACGGATCTCGCCCATCATGATCACGTCGGGCGCCTGTCGCAAAGTGTTCTTGAGAGCGGCGCCCCAATTGTCGGTGTCGACGCCCACCTCGCGTTGCGTGATGATGCAGTTCTTGTGTGGATGCACGTATTCCACCGGATCTTCAATCGTCACGATGTGCCCATAGGACTGCTCGTTCCGGTACCCGAGGAGCGCGGCAAGCGTGGTCGACTTTCCGGATCCGGTTCCACCCACAATCACCACCAGTCCGCGCTTTGTCAGTGCGACATCTTTCAATACCGGCGGCAGCTCCAGATCGGCAAAGGTTGGGATGGTGGAATTGATGAGCCGCATGACCATGCCGATCGAGCCCTGTTGCACGAATGCGTTCACCCGAAACCGCCCGATGTTGGCGGGCGTGATCGCGAAGTTGCACTCTTTCGTCGCTTCGAACTCCGCCGCCTGCCGATCGTTCATGACCGAGCGCGTGAGCTCGGCGGTGTGCTGCGCAGTGAGAACGGTTTGGGAAACCGGCGTAACCCGGCCATCCATCTTGACCGCCGGCGGAAAACCGGTGGTGATAAAGAGATCCGATGCCTTTTTCGTAACGACGAGCCGGCATAGCTCGTACATGAATTTCGTTGCCTGATCGCGTTCCATTCGTCCGTTCCCCGCTGTGTTCGCGCTGTGTTCGCGCCGTGTTCAATTCGCTCGATGCGTTGCGCCGCGCTGGGTAGCAGGCGGCGAGGATTGCCGTGCGGGGTCAGCCCGGAAAGAGATCACGGTTGACAGCCCGGATCCGTGCTTCGGCTGGGCTGACAATATTTCGGCGAACCAGATCCTGCAGGTTCTGATCGAGCGTCTGCATGCCGAACTGCTGTCCGGTTTGAATCGCCGAGTACATCTGCGCAATCTTCGACTCGCGGATCAGATTGCGAATGGCAGGTGTTCCTATCATGATCTCGTGGGCGGCAACCCGTCCGTTGCCGTCCTTCGTTTTCATTAACGTCTGCGAGATGACCGCCTGCAGCGATTCGGACAACATGGCACGCACCATCTCTTTCTCCGCCGCGGGAAAGACGTCGACGACCCGATCGATGGTCTTGGCGGCCGAGCTCGTGTGCAGCGTCCCGAAGACCAGGTGGCCCGTTTCGGCGGCGGTGAGCGCAAGGCGAATGGTCTCGAGGTCACGCAACTCCCCGACCAGGATGCAGTCCGGGTCCTCGCGCAGCGCCGATCGCAGCGCGTTTGAGAATGACAGCGTATGCGGCCCGACTTCGCGCTGATTGATGAGGCATTTCTTCGATTCGTGGACGAACTCGATCGGGTCCTCGACGGTGAGGATGTGCCCGAATTCCGTCTCGTTGAGATGGTTGACCATGGCGGCAAGGGTTGTCGACTTGCCCGATCCGGTCGGCCCGGTCACGAGGACAAGCCCGCGTGGTTTGAGCGCCAATTCGCCAAACATCTTCGGCGCATTGAGCTGCTCGAGGGACAGCACTTTGCTCGGCACCACCCGCATCACCGATGCCGAGCCGCGCTGCTGCATGAATGCATTGACCCGAAATCGCGACAGACCGGGAACGTCGAACGAGAAATCGCACTCGAGATTCTCTTCGTAGTTCTTGCGCTGCGCATCGTTCATGATGTCGTAGATCATCGCGTGGATCTGCGAGTGATCCATGGCCGGCAGATTGATTCGCCTGACATCGCCGTGTACACGAAGCATTGGAGGCAGTCCCGCCGACAGGTGCAGGTCCGAGGCCTTGTTCTTGACAACAAATGCGAGCAGCTCGGTGATGTCCATATAGAATTTCCTTCGGGGTTGCGGATCGGGTCTGTGCCAAGGCCAAACGAATGCTGCCGACACCGTTCGAGCATCCCGTCGAATTGGATTTCCGAACGCTGTCGACCGGCGATAACACACACGCGATTGGACGACTTGGCCGAAACGGGAATCCCGCTCAGATCAGGGAGCTCGGACGATTATGGACACACTGCAAAATTCGCTGCAAGGCGTCAAATCACGCATCGTCGAGGCCGCAGCATCCGCGCGCCGTGATCCCCGTGACATTCTCCTCCTCGCTGTATCCAAGACGTTTGGTGCCGATCTTATTCGGGCCGCATTCGCCGAGGGTCAGGTGCACTTCGGCGAGAACTACGTGCAGGAAGCGATCGAGAAGATGGCCACGCTCGCAGATCTCGCGATCACCTGGCATTTCATCGGGCCGATTCAGAGCAACAAGACCCGACTGATCGCCGAACGGTTCGCATGGGTGCATTCGGTCGACCGGAGCAAGATCGCGGAGCGACTTTCCTCGCAGCGTCCGGCCACACTTCCAGCCCTGCAGATATGCGTTCAGGTGAACACCAGCGGCGAGGCATCGAAAAGTGGGTGCGCACCGGATATGGTGGTCTCGCTTGCGCAGTCGATTGCCGCGATGCCGGGGCTTCGGTTGCGCGGCCTGATGACTGTTCCTGAGCCGACCTCGGACGCGTCCCTGCAACGCTCTCGGTTTGAATCGCTGGCCGCGCTTCGGGTTCGGTGTGTTGCCGCCGGCGTCCCGATGGACACCCTGTCCATGGGAATGTCGGTCGACCTTGAGCAAGCGATCGCCGCAGGCGCTACCATCGTACGTATCGGCACCGCCATCTTTGGCGAGCGGCGGGTCGGCTAGCATTCCGTACGACGTGTCCCGGATGCCTCGCAACAGTTTGCCGATCAGGTCTGACAACGAGGATAAGAATCGATGAAGGTGACGTTTGTCGGCGGCGGCAATATGGCAACCGCGCTGATCGGAGGAATGATCGGTCGCGGGTTCTCTGCCGCGAATATCCAAGTCATCGAAGTGCTGCCGGCAGCCCGCACGCGCTTGTCGCAGCAATTTGAAGTGCGATGCGCGGCCGGTGCGGCCGAGCTCGAGGCGCAGGGCGATGTGGTCGTCATGGCGGTGAAGCCGCAGCAGATGCGTGAGGCAGCAATCGCGATTGGCGCCAATCTCGGTAACGCTGTCGTCCTTACGATCGCCGCCGGCATCCGCCTGACCGATTTATCGCGCTGGCTGGGCGGCGCCGCGGCGCTGGTGCGTTGCATGCCGAATACGCCCGCGCTGATTGGCGAGGGCATCACTGCAGCCTATGCTGCGCCAGCCGTGGATGCCGCGCGACGCGCCGACGCAGAGATTATTCTGGCTCCAGCGGGGAAACTTGTCTGGGTCGATTCAGAGGCCCTGCTCGATCCGGTCACCGCGGTTTCCGGCAGCGGCCCAGCCTATGTGTTCTATTTCATTGAAGCCATGCAGGAAGTGGCGATTGAGCTCGGCCTCACTCCGGCCACCGCGCGCGCATTGGCGCTGCAGACGTTCCGGGGCGCGACAGAGCTTGCAGCCCGTTCAGACGAATCGCCTGCCGAATTGCGCGCGCGCGTGACCTCGAAAGGCGGCACCACTGAGCAAGCGCTCGCATCCTTCGAGCGGGACCGCGTCAAAGAAGCGATCCAGCGTGGCATTCGTGCGGCAAATCTGCGGGCGGGAGAGCTCGCCAATCAGTTCGGAAAGGACGCCTAGACCATGCTTGGCCAGATCGGAACCTTGCTTGTTGAGACGGTCCTGGGATTGATTGTCTATCTTGCATTGTTGCGTTTCTACATGCAGGTGTTTCGCGCGCCGTTTCGAAATCCGGTAGGGCAGTTCGTGCTGGCATTCTCCGACTGGGGCGTGCAACCACTGCGCAAAGTGATACCCGGCTTGCGCGGCTTGGATTTCGCGAGCCTGGTGTTCGCGATCGTGCTCGAGTTGATCATGGTGGCGATCACGAAGGCGTTCATTCCTGGTCGCAGCGTTTCGATGGGCGAGTGGCTCATTCACTCGACGATCGGCATCGTCGGGGCCAGCATTCATCTGCTGATTCTGGTCGTACTCATCGATTTCGTGCTGTCGTGGGTCAATCCCTACACACCGATCGCGCCTGTCCTGTCGGCCCTGACACGGCCGTTCTACGGATTCTTCCGGCGGTTCATTCCCCCGATCGGCGGATTCGATCTGTCGCCGCTTCTGGTGATTCTCGCCTGCCAGGTCGGCCTGATCGTATTGAGCCATGTGGGGCGGTCGATCACCGTCCTGTAGCGGGCAGATATCGTCGCGCCGGAATCGTCAGCTTCCGGAGAAAACCGTTGCGCCATTCACCAAGGTGAAGCGCACGACACCCGCGAGCTCGCTGCCAAGGAACGGTGTGTTCTTGCCCTGGCTGCGCAAGGTCTGCGGCGAGATGCGCACCTTCGCCTCCGGGTCGAACACACAGATATCTGCACGGGCACCGACCTTTAATGTGCCCGCCTCGATCCCCAATACCCGCGCCGGTGCGCAAGTGATCGCCGCCAGCGCGCGGTGCATCGGCAGCCTGGCTTCCCGCGCCCACTTGAGCGTCAGCGGGAGCAGCAACTCGAGTCCGGTTGCGCCGGCCTCGGACTCGCCGAACGGGATTTGTTTTGCGTCTTCATCGACCGGCGTGTGATCGGAGCAAAGCGCATCGATCGTTCCATCGGCAAGCGCGGCGCAAAGCGCATCGCGGTCACGTTGGGTACGAAACGGCGGCACAACGTGAAAGTGCGAGTCGAAAAATCCGATATCAGCATCGGTGAAGTGCAGATGATGGGCGCCGACATCGCAGGTGATCTGCAAGCCGCCCTGCTTGGCGGCGCGGATAAGCTCGACGCTTTCAGCGGAAGATATCCGGCAGATGTGCACGCGCGCCCTCGACTCGCGCACCAGGCGCAGGATGGTCGTCAACGCGATCGTCTCCGCGATCGTGGGGATACCCGGCAGGCCCAATCGGGTCGCCACCTCACCGTCATGCGCCACGCCGTTCTTGGCGAGGAATGAGTCCTGCGGACGCAGCCACACCGCGTAATTGAAGGTGGCCGCGTACTGGAGCGCGCGCCACATCAACAATGTATCGACCAGCGGAACGTCGCCCTGGGAAAACGCGACGCATCCGGCTTCCGCCAACACCGTCATCTCCGCCAGGCGCTCGCCTGCGAGCTTTGCAGTGAGGGCGCCGAGCGGATGCACATGCGCAAGACTCAGATTGATCGCGCGACGCGTAAGCATCTCCACCAATCCCGGCTCGTCGAGCGGCGGATCAGTATCGGGCGGGCATGCGAGCGTCGTCACACCCCCGGCGACGGCCGCTTGCAATTCCGATGCGAGTGTCGCCTTGTATTCGAATCCGGGCTCGCGCAGCCTGGCAGCAAGATCCACCAGACCCGGCGCGACGATCATGCCGCGGGCATCGATGGTCCGATCGGCCTTGAATCCCGCGGGCGACTGCCCCACGGCGACGATACGTTCGTTATCGACGAATACGCCACCCTGTCGTTCGACGCCGCTTACCGGGTCGACGATCAGTCCATCACAGATTGCGACACGCATGGTTTGAATAGCCCTAGTGACTCGCAACAATCGACATCACCGCCATGCGCACGGCGATGCCGAACGTCACCTGCTGGAGAATGACCGATTGCGGCCCGTCGGCGACGCTGGAATCGATTTCCACGCCGCGATTCATCGGGCCTGGATGCATGACGATCGCATCGGGCTTGGCCAACGCGAGCTTCTCCGGTGTCAGTCCGAATGTCTTGAAGAACTCTTGTGCCGAGGGGAGCAGCGGACCTCGCATGCGTTCGTTTTGCAGGCGCAACGTGACCACCACGTCGCAATCGCGCAATCCTTCTTTCATGTCGCGATAGACGCGAACGCCCAGCTGTTCGACGCCGGCCGGCATGAGGGTTTCCGGCCCGATTGCGCGTACGTCTGTCGTGCCAAGGGTATTCAACGCATGAATCAGCGTGGTGGAGCGGGACGTGAAGAAGGTTCCTCTCCTGCGCGGCAAGTCTGTGTTCAATCTTTTTTTCGAGTCGTCCACGCGTACGCGCACCACCTTTGAGATTGCGGCCAAGCG
>JANMUI010000817.1:0-1608 GCA_031391405.1 Betaproteobacteria bacterium | reverse complement strand
CCTGGGACTTTGGCGAGATGTACGGCGCGCTCTACGATTGGGTGCGCCGGTACCGCTTCGATCCGGACACCGAGCAGTACTGGACCCACATCACGACCGGAACGCATGTCGCGCAGATCTGCATGTTCCTGCTGGTCGAGTCGCGCTTCATCCCCGGTGTGCTGTTACAGACGGCGCCGCCGAAGAGACAGTCGAGTCGCAAGCCTGGCGAGCTCACGCTCATCGATCTCGACTTGTCGCGCTACGACGTGCTCGCGCAGCGCTTCAATCGGGCGCAAACGGACGCACTTGAATTTCTGAAGAGCGGCATCGCCACGCGCAACAAGGGCTTCAACGCGATGATCGAAGAGATCGAGCGCGTCGCCGTGCGCTCGCGGGCACCGATCCTCCTTACCGGCCCGACCGGCGCGGGCAAGTCGCATCTCGCGCGGCGCATGTTCGAGTTGAAGAAGTCGCGCCATCAAGTGAAGGGAGCATTCGTCGAGGTGAACTGCGCGACGTTGCACGGCGAAGGCGCTGCATCCACGCTGTTCGGCCACAAGAAAGGCGCCTTCACCGGCGCGGCGGCCGACCGTGCAGGTCTGCTTCGGACCGCGCATGAAGGCGTGTTGTTCCTCGATGAGATCGGCGAGCTCGGACCAGACGAGCAGGCCATGCTGCTGATGGCAGTTGAGGAAAAGCGCTTCTTCCCGATCGGGAGCGACGTTGAGGTATCGAGTGACTTTCAACTTATCGCCGGAACGAACCGTGATCTGCGCGTCGACGTGCAAGAGGGGCGCTTTCGCGAAGACCTATATGCCCGCATCAACCTCTGGGCCTACACCCTTCCTGGCTTGGCGCAACGGCCGGAAGACCTCGAACCCAACATCGAGCATGTGCTTGCCCGCGTGGCGGCGGAGTCCGGTCGCGCAGTGCGCTTCAACGCCGAGGCCAAGGCCAAGTACCTGAAATTCGCGCAGTCGACCGACGCGTTGTGGAGCGGGAATTTTCGTGACTTGTCGGCCAGCATCACGCGCCTGGCAACACTCGCCGATGGCGGAAGGATTTCGACGGCGCTGGTCGATGCCGAACTGCAGCGCCTTCGCTGGATGTGGCAACGTGCGGGGAGCGCCACGCCGCATGCCAATGCGGTCGATCTCGAATCGCTCGTCGGCGCGGATGCATTCGCCGCGCTGGACCTCTTCGATCGCGTCCAGCTCGAAGCGGTGATCGGTGTGTGCCGGGAGGCGCGCACGCTATCGGACGCCGGCCGCAAACTCTTCGATCGCTCGCGCGCGAAGCGAAGCGTGGTGAACGACGCCGATCGGCTGCGCAAATACCTGCAGAAATTCGGGCTGAGCTGGGAGGCGGTCAGCGCGCCCTCGGGTTCTTGATGATGCGTTGCGTGGCGGCTCCTCACACCTCCGGTGCCGCCGCCTTCTTCTCACACCTCCGGCGCCGCCCCCTTCAAATCCACCGCCATATACGGATGGAACATTGCCGCCGTCGCAGAGACGGCCGCACAGGCCCCCGCAGCGATGAATTCGCGAATATCGGCGGTCGTCGAAATGCCACCGCACGCAACCACCTGCAGTGGCAGCTTCAGTTTCTCGATCAACCGCACCCCTT
>JANMUI010000804.1:0-8035 GCA_031391405.1 Betaproteobacteria bacterium | reverse complement strand
AAGCACAAGAACCCGCGGGCGTGGCAGGACTTCTGCAAGCGGTTCCTCGAGCATTCGGCGCAAGGCTGCGCGAACACGCAGCGTGGCATACAGGCGAAGCGGCCTTCACGCCCGAATCCGGGAGCGGACTACGTTGGCCCTATCTTGAATCCTCTGTGTCCTCTGCGTCCCCTGTGGTTCAAGACCTGGTAAGGCGGTGCGATAAACTCCGCGCTCTTCCATCAGTCGATCGTGCTCACCACCATGTCGCTCGAAACCATCCTCTACGCCGAAGACGGCCCCATCGGCACGATCACCATCAATCGCCCCGATGACGGCAACATGTTCAACGCGACCATGTGCCACGAGATTCGCGATTGCATCAACGCCATCCGCCGTGAAACGCGAACACGCGTTCTCGTGATCACCGGCGCGGGCGATAAGTTCTTCTGCGTCGGTGGTCGCAAAGACGGCATGGAAGACACCGCGCTCTACGCCGGTGTGCTCCCGACGCTCGAAATGTACGAATCGATCGAGCGCCTCCAAAAACCGGTGATCGCGTCGGTCAACGGCTTCGCGGTCGGCGGTGGCAATGTGCTGCAGATGGTGTGCGATCTCACCATCGCCAAGGAAAGCGCCGTGTTTCGCCAAGTCGGGCCAATGATGGGCAGCTTCGATGCGGGCTATGGCACCTGGTACCTCGAAGACCTCGTCGGGAAAAAGAAGGCGAAGGAGATGTGGTTTCACAATCCGAAGCTGTCGGCGCGCGAAGCGCTGGCGTTTGGACTGATCAATCGTGTCGTGCCCGATGACAAGCTGCGGGAAGAAACGCGGCAGTGGGCACTCGAAATTGCCGACCGGGGATCGTTAGCGCTCGCGTCGGTGAAGGCCGCGTTCAATGCGCGACACGGCGGTGTGGCCGGCCTATCGAGAATGGCGCACGATCTGTTGCTGCGACAATATCTCGATACCGATGAATCGAAAGAACTGTCGAAGTCGTTCGCGGAGCGTAGAAAACCGGATCCGTCGACATTTGGGCATTGAAATCGGGCTACTGCAACGATCGGAACCGCATTCACCACAGGGGACGCAGAGGACACAGAGGAAGAGCGGAAGATTTTTGGTGGTCCCTCGGATGGGTCGAGCTTCCCGCCATGTGCCGCCGGCTGCGCCTCTGCGACATCGACAAATTACTCCGTGTCCCCTGCGTCCCCTGTGGTGAAATCTTTAGTGGTGCAAGCATTGCGAATGAAATGAACACCCTCCTCACCCTCCACACCCCAAGCGCCGCGCGTGAGTACTACGCCACCGGCGTTTGGCAGCAGGACACGATGTATATGCGTCTCGCGCATCATGCCGCGATGCGGCCGGACGCGCCCGCCCTGCGCGATGCCCGCACGCGCCTGACGTGGTCTGAGCTCCACATCTGGGTCGATACGCTTGCGCACACGCTGGATGGGCTGGGGCTCCGTCATGGCGAGCGCGTGTGCGTCTGGCTGCCCAATCGCGTCGAGGCGACGGTCGTGTTTCTCGCCTGTTCGCGCAACGGCTATGTATGCAATCCGAGTCTGCATCAAAACTATACGGTCGCCGAGGTCCTCACCTTGATGGAGCGCCTCTCGGCCGTCGCGCTGTTCGCCCAACCGGGCTATGGGTCCGATGCGAAAGAGGAGAACATCTTCGGGCGTGCGCGTGAGGTGGCATCGCTCAAGCACCTGTTCAGACTGGAGCCACCAGGCAGTGCGAATGGCGTTGCGGTGGGCGCGCAGCCGTTTCCCCGACCCGATCCACATCTGCGTCCGACGTTACCGGTGGTCGACGATCCCGACAAGATCGTCTATCTCGCCTTTACGTCGGGCACCACCGGCCGGCCCAAAGGCGTCATGCATTCGGACAACACACTGCTCGCCAATGGCCGATCGATGGTACGCGACTGGCATCACGATACGAGCACGATCCTCTTGTCGTTGTCGCCGCTCTCGCATCACATCGCCACGGTCGGCATCGAACAGATGTTGGCGGCGGGCTTCGAGATGGTGGTGAATGATCCGCCACCGGGCATGCGGCCGATCGATTGGATCATCGCGAGCGGCGCAACCTACGTTATGGGCGTCCCCACCCATGCGATCGATATTCTTGCCGAAGTACGATCGCGCGGCCTGCCACAGCTTGGACGCGTGAAGACGTTCTATATGGCCGGTTCGACGATTCCGCCGGCCACCGCACGCAGCTTTCTCGATCTGGGAATCAAGCCGCAGAACATCTACGGCATGACCGAGAACGGCTCGCATCAGTACACGTTGCCCACCGACGACGAAAATACCATCACCGCAACCTGCGGCAAGGCGTGCCACGGTTACGAAGTGAAATTGTGGAATGCCGAGAACCACGACATCGACGTCGCGCCGGGCGAGATCGGCGAGATCGGCGGGCGTGGCGGCGTCCTCACCCTCGGCTACTTCGACAATCAAGCGGCGACCGAGCAGTCGTTCAACCGCCATGGCTGGTTCATGTCGGGCGATCTTGGCCGGCTGGACGTCAACGGGAATCTGGAAATCGTCGGGCGCAAGAAGGATGTGATTATCCGCGGCGGCCACAACATCTATCCGAGCCAGATCGAGGACCATGCGAAGAAGCATCCGGACATTCGCGTCGCCGCGGCAATTCCGGTTGCCGATGATCGTCTTGGCGAACGCGTCTGCCTGGCGATCATTACCGGGAACAGCGCGGTGCTTTCCGGCGACGCGGTGCTTGCCCATTTAGCCGCATCGGGACTGTCGAAGTACGACATGCCGGAGCTCTACATCCAGATGGACGCTTTTCCACTCACGGCGAGCGGCAAGGTCTTGAAACGCGAGTTGGTGGAATGGTTGAAGAGCGGGCGGATCAAACCGGCCGCGGTGCGTTGGGCTGCGCCGGCAAAGGGAGATGCATGAAGGTTTTCAACCGCCTGGATGCAAGTGTCGCCTTCTCCGCGGAAGAGCGCATGCTGATCGAAAGCGTTCGCCAGCTCGCCCGCGAGAAGATCGCGCCACGCGCGGCGCACTACGACGCGAGCGCGGCATTTCCCTGGGACAACGTCGCCGACATCAATGCGCTCGGGCTGAATCAGATGTTCATCCCGGAGGCGTACGGTGGCGCGCCGATTTCGTATGCGGCGTACCTCGAATGCGTGCGCGAGATCTCGAAGGCGTGCGCGGCAACCGGGATCATCTGGGCAACCAATTTTCATGCGATCAAGCCGGTCATCGATCTTGGCGCCGAACAACTGAAGCAGCGCTTTCTGCCCGTGATCGCGCGTGGCGGTCTGGCGGCCCTCACCATCACCGAGACTGAGGCCGGGTCCGATGCCACCGGCATGCGTACGCGCTTTCGCCCGGAGGGTGATGAGATCGTCATCGACGGCGGCAAGATCTTCATCTCGAACGGCGATGTCGCGGATCTCTATGTGCTGTTCGGCAAATGGTCCGAGATCGATGACCCGAAACGTGCGATTACCGTCCTCGTTCTGGAGAAGAACACGCCGGGGCTGCGCATCGTGCGCACCGAAGACAAGATGGGCACCCGCGCATCCGGTACCGCGAGTCTGGCCTTCGACGCATGCCGTGTGCCGCGCGCCAATCTATTGGGCGAGCCGGGTGAGGGGCTATCGATCCTGCTCGCCTCGCTCAACAAATCACGGCCAAGCGTCGCCGCGCACGCGCTTGGCATCGCCCGTGCCGCCTACGAAGATGCGGTGGCGTACATCAACATCCGCAAGCAATCTGGGCGCAGGATCATCGAATTCCAAGGCATCCAGTTCCTGCTGGCGGATCTTGCGACCGACCTGGCGATGTGCGAAGCATGGCTTTGGCATGTCGCACGCTTGGTTGACGCGGGGGAATCCGACATCGGCATCGAGGCCTCAATGCTGAAAATGCGCGCCTCCGATCTCGCGATGCGCATCAGCACCGAAGCGGTGCAACTCCATGGCGGTTACGGCTACTGCAAGGACTACCGTGTGGAGCGCCTGATGCGGGACGCAAAGATCACCCAGATCTGGGAGGGCACCAATCAGATCCACCGGCAACTGATCGGGCGCAGCTTCATCGACAAGAAGTGAACCACTGGGATTGAACCACCAAGGCACCAGGACAGCATCGATTCAGGCAGACGGTCAACGACTCTCACCGCGACGACGCGACCCGCACAACGACGAACGTCTCGAACGGATCGTCGCCCTGCTTCGTCGAGTCGTTGAGCCGTCGTGGTGAAGAAGGAAAAGGCGCCGGTGAGTTAGCCCGCCCCTAACCAATCGGCAGCGAGCCATACCCCTGGCCACTGATGGCTGCCCGCCAGGGCGTGGGAGTTGTCCTGCGGAAACGTCGCGGTCTCGAGGTCTTCGATCGCATTCAGCACATAGTCCCAACTGATCTGTACCCGCACCACGCCCTTGCGGGCTGTGACAGGTTGGGTGGGGCTGTTGACGACTTCGATTTCGAGTTGCTGGAACCAATGGAAGCCCGCACAGCTCGACACGTGCTTCAGCACATATGATTCGAGCTCGACGAAGGACACCAGCGCGGCCTCGGCGAATTTCGGGCGCTGCTGATCCCAGAACACCGCCGGCGGCACCATCCGCGGTGTTGCGAGCGGGATCACCAGTTTGCGGTTCGCCGTGTCCGCGGCGCCGGCCTCTTGAATTTCGCGCAGCCTGGTCGCGAGCGAACGGTACCCCTTCTGGTTGCCCGCAAGGAGGAACGGACGATCGCGATCCGGCTGTACCGTCCAACTGAACAACTCGGCCGCCGGGGAATCGGTGAACCAGTTCAATGTTCGACTCGGAGGTGAGCGCCCGGCCGCCGAATTTTCATTCGCAGCGCGCTCGCGTAGCATGCGTTGTTGTTCATGGTCCCCGCATTGCATCAATTTCCCACTGGGGTGATAGATTACATCATGTCCGAGATAAAAATTGTAGGGATTGCCGGGGCCGGAACGATGGGCGCGGGCATCGGGATCGTTGCCGCGCGGGCGGGCTTTCGCACGCTGCTCTTCGACACCAATGCGAAACAGCTCGACCGTGCACGCCAGCAACAGGCTGGATTCTTCGCGAGCTCGGTCAAGCGCAACAAGCTGAGCCAAGCGCAAGTCGATCGCATCATGGCTGACCTCGTGCCGACGACGCGCATGGAGGACCTTGCCGCATGCGACCTCGTTATCGAGGCCGTGTTTGAGGATCTCAAGTTGAAGCACCAGTTGTTCGCCGTGCTCGACCGTGTCTGTCCGGCCCATACGGTATTTGCCTCGAATACGTCGACCATCTCGATCACCGAGATCGCCGGGGGTTCCGGCCGGGACGATCGCTTCGTCGGCATGCACTTCTGTCTGCCGGCACAACTGATGAAGCTCGTCGAAATGTCGCCGGGGCTCAATACCAGGCCCGAGGTGTTCGAGGCGGCCTGGCGGTTCTGCGAAGCGCTCGGGCAAAGGCCCGTCCGGACACAGGATAGTCCGGGCTTCGTTCTCAATTATTTTCTGATCCCATTCAACAATGACGCCATTCGGCTCGTCGAATCCGGTGTAGCGGAGCCCGCTGATATCGACCTGGCGATCAAGACCGCCATGGGATATGCGATGGGACCGATGGAGCTTCTCGATCTGATCGGCATGGATACGCAGGTATTGTTGTGCGACGCAATGCATGGGCTTACCTACGAGCCGCGCGCAACCTGCCCCGCGCTGGTGAGGCGCATGATCGCGGCCGGTAGACTGGGTCGCAAGTCGGGCCGTGGCTTTTTTGCCTACGAGCGCGACGCGATGTTCGGAGCATGACTGCGATGTCGCACCACATCATCCAGGCGGGCGACAGCCGATCATTCCCCGTCCCCCACGCATTCCTTGCCGGCGCCGCGACCAATGGCGATATTCAGGTCTACCTGGGCGCCAACGCCGGCGTCGCATTCGGCAGCGTGAACGATCGCGATCGATCCGCCGCAATCCTGGTCGAGTTGAGCGAAGAGTGCCTAGGGGTGCACACCGGCGAGGCGCGCGGGAACGAGGGCTCGAATGTCTTGGGCTTTGCGCGCTTTCGCATGGGCAATGCCGATCCGACGAACCTGATCGAGCTCGTGCGGCAACCGCAAACGTCCGCGCCAGCGCTTGCCGCCTGCAAAGCGCTGTTCGAATCATTCGGATTCAAGGTTGCCGTCTGCAGCGATGTGCCGGGGCGCATCGTGAACCGGCTCATTCGCCCGTATTTGAACGCCGCGCTACGCCGCCTCGACGAGCGACTCGCCAGTGCGAACGACTTGGACACGACGCTGAAAATGGGCCTTGGCTACCCGGAAGGGCCGATCGCGCTGCTCGAACGTACCGGGCTCGCTGCGCATTTCGATGTGACGCAGGCGCTTTATGAATGGACCGGCGATGCGGCGTTCGCACCCGCCCGTCGTGCGCGCGTGGCCAAGCTGCGGGATGGGTCATGACCTGGCGGCCACGCGTTGTTTAACGTACCGTTTTTAACGTACCGTTTCCGTTTGGATCGTACAACTCAACCTAAGGGCTTGACGCAATGGACCTGCATCTTCGCGGCAAGACCGCGCTCATCACCGGTGGATCGCGCGGCATCGGCTTTGCCATCGCGAACGAATTCGCCGCGGAGGGCTGCAACATCATTCTCGTATCGAAATCCGCCGAGAACCTTGCCGCGGCCAAGCGTGAGATCGATGCCAAGCACCGGGTCAGTGTAACGTGCGTCGCGGCGGATCTCGGCACACCCGGTGAGCCGGCGCGGGTCGGTGCGATCGGGCGCGATATCGACATACTGGTGAACAACGCGGGCGCCATTCCGCAAGGCTCGATCGAAGGATCGCTTCGGGGACGAGTCGCGATGGCGCGAGTTGGTCGCGCATATGCCGTTCGGGCGCATGGCTACATCGCAGGAAGTCGCGGACATGACGGTGTTTCTCGCTTCGGACCGGGCGTCCTACATGAGCGGGACGATCGTGACCATCGACGGCGGGTCGAGCGTTTAGCGAGACGCATCCAGAGAGGTATTCGTTGATGCAACATGTTGTCATCGAAATCGTCGATCACATTGCACACATCACGATCAATCGGCCGGAGAAGCGAAACGCGCTCGCGCTCGCAACTGTCGACGATCTCCAGGTAGCCATTGCCGAATCGAACGCACGCGCGCCCGTCCGGGTGATCGTGCTGACGGGCGCGGGCGATCGCGCCTTCGCATCCGGTGCCGACCTCGACGAGCTTGGTGCAGTGTCCACGCCGCAACAGGCGGCCGGCTACGATGCCATGGTGACCTTGCTCTATGACGCACTGGAGCAGTCGCGCGTACCGGTCATTGCGCGAATCCAGGCGCCTGCGATTGGTGGTGGATGTCTGCTCGCGCTGGCGTGTGACGTACGCATCGCATCCGAGACAGCATCGTTCGGCGTACCGGCCGCCCGCATTGGTCTCATGCTAAGCGCACCCGAGCACGCGTTGCTGGTCAATCAGATCGGCGCGTCGCGCGCGAAGTTCTTGCTGCTGAGCGGCCGGCGCCTGAGCGCGAGGGAAGCCGAGCGCTGGGGATTGGTGGATCAAGTCGTGCCACCGGAGGCGCTCGATGCAGCCGTCGATGCGCTTGCAGAGGACATCGCGGCCAACGCGCCGCGCGCGGTTGCTGCGGCCAAACGCCTCGTGCAAGCGGTGGGGCGGGACACGGCGCTGGCAGGGGCCGCCGCGACGAGCTACGCGGAGATCTACGGCAGCGAAGACCTGCGTGAAGGGTTGGCGGCCGTGAAGGCGCGGCGGAAGCCGGTGTTCACGGGTAAGTAAAGCGTTGTGCCGTCGATCCCTAAGGCATTCACCACAGGGGACGCAGGGGACGCAGAGGAAAGGCGAAGAATCATCCTTCAACGAGCAAAGTTTCTCCTTGCGAAAGCGGGCATCGGAGCGCGGGATTTCAGTGTGCGGCAAATCCTCCGGCACACTTCGCTTCCTCCCTCCTTTAACAAGCGGGCGGGCCTGCGGAGCTTCGCATTTCCTCCCGCCTTTCCTCTGCGTCCCCTGCGTCCTC
>JANMUI010000736.1:0-2921 GCA_031391405.1 Betaproteobacteria bacterium | reverse complement strand
TGCAACGACGGCTGCCGCATCAACCAGCGCGGCTGCCCCAAGGGTGTTCAGCACCGCTTCCCGTACTCGCGCCTGACGGTTCGCATCGGCGCCGAGCACCCCTTCTGCAAACTCGATCAGCAGCGCACCGTGATGCACGCCGGTCGCGGCACCGTCACCGGCCATGAGCCGGTCCAGATTGAAATGCTCGCCGGCATGTTCGCCGCTCGCACGGAGCAGCGTGGTGTGGCTGACCGTTCAGTAATAGCACCCGCTCAACGCCGATACGCGTCCGGCGATGAGCTCGATCTGTGCATGCGTCAGCGCGCGATGCTCGGTCGCAAAGTCGCGGATCTCGTGATCCTTCAAGTACAGCTCGACGTCGAGATCGAAGACAGGCTTCTGTGATGCGGCAGGCATCGGTCGCCACACGATGGGTGATTTCGATGATGAGTGCGGGAAGCACGCCAAGCCCATGATGCGTTCCATCGACAGAGTAGGGCGACAGTGCCGCCTTACGTTCGCGGCATAGCGAGCAGGTGGACGCGTTGCGCACTTCGGCTGCGATGGCAAGCCTCGTTGCGCTGTTCCACCAGGTCCCAGGCGCCGCAAGACGCTGCCAAGCGCGTTCCCGCTCGTCCGCCAACCCGGCTCTGATTGGCAGGGCGGTTGGATCGAATCGCTCATTCATGGTGCGCCTCCAGGCTGCGTTGGGCATGCATAGGCAAAGGGGATTCGCCGATCGAGACAGGTCCCGCTATGATTGGCCCGGGGATCGAATGTTAAGGGGCTTTTCCGTATGGCGATGCAAATGAATGTCGATCGAATCAGGAGACTTGTTGTCCTCGCCATTGTCTCGATTGCATGCTCCGCGGCCGCACAAGATTATCCGAACCGGCCGGTCCGCATCATCGTTCCCACGGCGCCGGGCGGGTTGATGGACGTGCCGGCACGACTTGCGGCGGATCATCTGGATCGTGCATTGGGTCAGCGCATGCTGGTCGAGAATCGCGCGGGCGGCGGCGGCAATCTTGGCGTTGAAGCCATCGCGAAGGCAGTCCCTGATGGCTATACGATTGGTCTCATTCAACTGGGCAACGTGGCGATCAATCCCTTCATCTACAGGGAAATGGGATTTGATGCGCTGAACGATCTGGTGCCGGTGGCGCCGCTCACCACCTCACCGGTTCTCGTGATCGTCAACGCGACCGTTCCGGCGCGAACCCTTGCAGAATTCATCGCACATGCCAAGCGAGAGCAGGGAAAGATCAATCATGGGTCCGCCGGGATTGCTACCGTCCCGCATTTCGCAGGCGAACTTTTTGCGCAGATGGCGGGGGTTCAGCTTACCCATGTGCATTATCGCGGCGCGGGGCCGGCTGTGACCGATCTGGTCGGTGGACAAGTTCATGTCGTGTTTGTCGGCTTGGGCGCGGTCCGTGCGCACCTTGCCTCGGGCAAGCTACGCGCACTCGCCGTTGCACAGTCCAAGCGGCTCCAAAGCGCCCCGGATCTACCGACTGCGGACGAGGCGGGCCTGCCTGGTTATGAATTCACGACGTGGTTTGGTGTGGCGGCACCGAGGGGAACGCCAGACGCGATCATCGCCACCTTGGTTCGACACATTCATGCGTTTCAGGACGATCCGGCGATACAGAAGCGGCTTTCTGATGGCGGCATGGAAGTGCTGAAGGAAACGCCGGCACAATTCCGCGATCGGATCCGCCGCGACAATGAGCGATTCCGGGACGTCGTGAAAGCGATGGGGTTGAAGGCTGAGTGAATAAACATGCGACAGCCTCAGAAATTACAGCCTCAGAAATTTGACGCGGAGGAAGCGGAGGTAAGGGAGGAGTCATGCTCTGCACGTGGACGCCCAAGCTGGTGAAGGGGCTTCTACGGCAATCGATGCCGCTCGATGGCGGCCGCATGAAAACTACAATTTGCTTTCCCCCTTTACCTCCGCGTCCTCCGTGGTGAATTTCTGAGAGATTGAATTTCTGAGGATCTAGATCCCCAGTACCCGCTCCGCATTCTTATGGAATATTTTTTCCATCACTTCGTCCTTGTAGCCAAGCTCACCCCACTCCCTGAGGATGCGTTCGTACGGCATGCTTGGATAGTCGCTGCCGAACATCACCTTGTCCTGCAGCCGTGCGCGCATATCGATCTTGAGGTTGCCTGGAAAGTATTTCGGCGCCCAGCCTGACATTTCCCAATAGACGTTGCCCTTGTGCAGCGCGACCGCCGTGGTCTCATCGACCCAGGGCCAACCGGGATGCGCCATGATGATCTTGAGATTCGGGAAATCCGCCGCCAGCCGATCGATCGATGCCGGATGCGCATGCCGAATGATCGCGCCCATGCCGCCGGGGAGTCCTGCACCCATGCCAGTGGTTCCCACATCGACCATCACCGCCGCGCCGAGTGCGCTGATCTCTTCGAACAGCGGGTAGTAGCGCGGATCGCTCACTTCGAAGTGCTGCATGATCGGATGAAAATGAAAACCGATGAAACCAAGCTCCCGCACCGCTCTGCGCGCCTGCTGAATCGCAATCTCGCCTTTAGCGGGTTCGACGGCGCCCCAACATTGGATGATCCGCTGCGGATGGCGCTGCCACATCGCGTGAACGTATTCGTTGGTCACCGGCGGTGTTGCGATCGTCGTTTCCAGATCGAGCGCGACCAGACAAGCTTCGACACCAGCCTTCGTGAAATCGTCGAGCACGGCTTCCTCTGTTTTGCCGACCCATTGGCGATTCCAGTACTGCGCTAGTGCCTCGACGTAGGGGCCTTGACAGTTGATCCATTCGGCGGTGCCGGGATAACAGTGCAAATCAATGATGCGCATGAGCGTGGGATGTTTTAGTTACGTTAGAGACGATCGGGATCACTGCTCGGCTGCGAGCTTCGCTGCCGCCTGCTCACCAAGCGCTTTCTTC
>JANMUI010000726.1:0-4719 GCA_031391405.1 Betaproteobacteria bacterium | reverse complement strand
AAGGGTACCTCTAAAAATTCAAATTTTCCGTCATTCCCTCGAAGGCGGGAATCCAGAGCCTATTGACTCATCGGGCATTCCAAGAAGCCTAGATTCCCGCCTTCGCGGGAATGACGAATTTTTAGAGGCGCCCTTAAGTGCCATTCGGGACGTGTCCGACTTTCTGCAACCGGGTTTCAAGGCACTTGGCGTCTGCCGGGCGTCCGTCTATGCTGGGAGGTTGAGCGGGCTCGCATTTTCGCGATCCGTAGAATCAAGGAGAACCGATGAATCGCCGTCACTTTCTTGGTAACGCGGGTGTCCTGGCCGCCGCGACCTTTGCTGCACCCGCCCGCGCTTTCGGCGGCAAAGATACGCCGATGCTCCTCGCCCAGGCCGCGACGCGTACCCCCGATGTGATCTACGTGCCGACGCCGCAAGAAGTTGTCGATACCATGTTATCGCTCGCCAAACCGACGAAGAACGACCTCGTCTACGACCTCGGCTGTGGCGACGGGCGTATCGTGATCACCGCCGCGAAGCAGTTTGGCGCCCGTGGCGTGGGGGTCGACATCGATCCGCAGCGGATCAGCGAAGCCAACGCGAATGTCAAGACCGAAAACGTCGGTGATCGCGTACGGATCATTCAGGGTGATCTGTTCGAGATCGATTTCAAGGACGCTACGATTGTCACGTTGTATCTGCTACCCTCGCTCAACCTCAAGCTCAGGCCCAAACTCTGGCGCGAGCTGAAGCCAGGCACAAGGGTCGTATCGCACGACTTCGACATGGGTGATTGGGTCCCTGAGCAGAAGGTGAGTGTCGCCTCGCGCACCGTCTACTTCTGGCGGATCACCGGCAAGAACGGCTAGCAATCCACCAGGCACCCTCGACCTATGCGCAATAACAAGTACCTCCGGGACGGTTGGTCGACATCGAGAAAGGTGCTGGCCGGGCTCGTGGCAGTGTTTGGGATCGCGTTGGGCTCCGGATGCGCGTATCTCGAGGTGAAACAGAAGGAGCTCATTTGGCGGCCGTCTGCGACGACCTGGTGGTCGAACTTTGACGTCAAAGCAAACGGCGTTGAAGAGCTTTGGATCGCCCGCGACGGGAATCCGGCGGCATTCACCGGGCGGGCGGAGGACGAGAGCAACGGCGAGCGGCTGCATGCGTGGTGGTGGCCGAATTCGCGACCCGATGCGCCGGTGATGCTCTACCTGCACGGTGCGCGCTGGAATCTGCAGGGCAATGCATTTCGCATCGCGCGCTTTCGCAGCATGGGGTTCTCGGTTCTCGCGATCGACTATCGCGGCTTTGGCAAGACCGGCGGCGATTTGCCGACCGAAGTGGACGCCTGCGCCGATGCCGCCATTGCCTGGGCGCATCTGAAGAAGCTCGTACCAGATGCATCGCGTCGTTATGTCTATGGTCATTCTTTGGGCGGGGCACTCGCGATCGATCTTGCTTCGCGCCACAACGATCTCGCGGGAATCATCGTCGAGTCAACCTTCACGTCGATTCGCGACATGGCCGGCACCTACACGTTGCTCCGCTTCCTGCCGATCGGGTTGATCCTGACGCAACGTTACGATTCGCTCGCGCGCATCGAAAAGGTTCACGTTCCGAAGCTGTTCGTCCACGGTACGCGTGACGCCTTCGTGCCGTCGTGGATGACCGAACGCCTGTATGAGCGCGCCACGGGTGAGAAGCGGCTGTTGGTCGTGGAAGGCGCGAACCATAGCAACGCGACCGGGGTCGGCTTCGAACAGTATCGCGTCGCTTTGCAGGAGTTGTTCCAGATCAGCCCGCAGCGGAGCGCGGGGTTGTAGGACATCGCGTCACCCCAACGAACTCAGAAATTCACCACGGAGGAAGCGGAGGGAACGGAGGAACGCGTTGAAGCGAGGCCTATCGTGTCCCCGTGTCCCATTCCCCGCCGCGCTTCGTCACCGAATCATTCCTCCCGCCCTTCCTCCGTTTCCTCCGTGGTCAATTTCTGAGCAAAGTCCGATGTAAGAGCGCGGATCCATCCGCGAATGTTATCCTTCGCGCTCGAATTTTTTGCCACTCCTATGCAGCAACACGCCCCTTTGTTTTCGCGCGGTCCGCGGGACACCTTGCCCCGCCCCGCGATTCTCGCGTTAGCCGGTTCGCGCATTCGCGAGGTCGCCAATGCGGCGATGGGCGATCCGGACGTGCTGCCCTTCTGGTTCGGCGAGCCGGATCTCGTGACCCCGCAACCGATATGCGATGCGGCGGTGCGCGCCCTGGCCGCGGGCGATACGTTCTATAACCAGAATCTCGGCATTCCGGCCCTGCGGGAATCGATTGCGTCCTATGTGTCGAGTCTGCATGGTCCAATCGGCGTCGATCGGATTTCGGTCACGAGCTCCGGTGTACACGGCCTGATGCTGGTGCATCAGGCGCTGGTCGATCCCGGGTCGCGCGTGGTGATCGTCACGCCGGTTTGGCCGAACCTCACCGAAGGGCCCCGCATTTTGGGGGCGAATGTCGTGCGCGTTCCGCTTTCGCCCGCGGTGACTGGTTGGCGGCTCGATCTCGATCGATTGATTGCGGCGCTCACACCCGATACCCGCGCGCTGGTGATCAATTCACCGAACAACCCAACCGGATGGGTGATCGAGGCGGCCGCCCAGCGCACGATCCTCGACCATTGCCGCCGGCACGGCATCTGGATCGTCGCGGACGATGTGTACGAACGTCTTTCATTCGGTTCGAATGTCGCCCCGTCGTTTCTTGCGATCGCCGATACCGAGGATCGCGTCATCTCGGACAACAGCTTTTCCAAATCGTGGCTGATGACCGGCTGGCGGTTGGGCTGGATCGTGGCGCCCGCGCCACTGATTGCAGAGCTGCCGAAGCTCATCGAGTACAACACCTCCTGTGCGCCGGGCTTCGTTCAGCGGGCCGGCATCGAGGCCATTCGCCGGACCGGCGAAATCGTCCCCGCAATGCAAGCGCGCATGCTTGGGGCACGCGATCATCTCTTCGCGTTGCTCCAGGTGCTGCCCGAGGTCGAAGTCACCGCGCCACCCGGGGCGATGTACCTGTTCTTCCGGGTCAACGGTGCGCGCGACTCGCTTGCGCTTGCCAAGCATCTGGTGGCGAATGCCAAGATTGGGCTCGCCCCCGGCATCGCGTTTGGCAGCGAAGGTGAGGGGTTTCTCAGGTGGTGCTTCGCGGCTTCGAACGAGCGCCTGTCAGAGGGTGTCAAGCGTCTCAAACGAGGTTTGGCGTCTATCGATCACAACATTGCCGTTAGCGGATAACCATGTTCAAAGCGATTCTCCTCAGCAAGTCGGACGCAGGCTTCGACGCCAAGCTCACCGAGCTCGATGACAGTGCACTGCCCGAAGGTGATGTCACGGTGCGGGTCGAGTATTCCACGGTAAACTACAAGGACGGTCTCGCCATTACCAACAAGTCGCCCGTCGTTCGCAAATGGCCGATGGTGCCGGGTATCGATCTCGCCGGGACAGTGGAAGCAAGTAGCGCTGCCGCATTCTCAGTGGGATCCCGCGTAGTCCTGAATGGCTGGGGTGTCGGGGAGGCGCATTGGGGCGGACTCGCACAGAAAGCACGGCTCAAGGGGAGCTGGCTGATTCCACTGCCGGCTTCGATGACGTCGCGCCAAGCCATGAGCATCGGCACCGCCGGCTACACGGCAATGCTTTGCGTGCTTGGATTGGAGAAGCACGGCGTCAAGCCAGAGCACGGTGAAGTGCTGGTGACCGGCGCCGCGGGCGGCGTCGGATCGGTTGCGGTCGCAGTGCTGGCGGCACGAGGATTCAAGGTCGTCGCGTCGACGCGGCGCATGGGCGAAGAGGCCTATCTGAAGAGCCTCGGGGCCAGCGAGCTTCTTGATGCGGCAACAATTTCTTCGCAGGGTAAGCCGATGGTGCGCGAGCGTTGGGCCGGTGTGGTGGACACGGTTGGCAGTCACACGCTCGCCAATGCTTGCGCTGCGATGAAGTACCGGGGTGTCGTGACCGCTTGCGGCCTCGCGCAAGGCATGGATTTCCCGGCGACAGTGGCGCCCTTCATCCTGCGCGGCGTGACGTTGGTTGGGATCGATAGCGTCATGGCCCCGCAGGGTGATCGCATCGAAGCATGGAACCGGCTTGCAAGCGATTTGGATCCGGCCAAGCTCGCTGCAATCACCACGGAAATCAGTTTGGCGCAAGCGCTCGAAGCCGGCCGCGATATTGTCGCCGGCAAGATTCGCGGTCGCGTCGTGGTCGATGTCAATCGCTGACTTCAAGACAAACCCCATCAGAGAGATTTCAACCGAAAGGAGCAGCATCATGAAAGGATTCAAACCCACCTGGGCCGCGTTTGCGCTGGCCGGCTTGATGGGCGCAAGCGTCGCGTTCGCGCAGGCGCCCGCAAAGAATGAATATCAACCCGAAGTCGGGCAGGCCGGCAAGGACGTGATCTGGGTGCCGACGCCGGATTCCCTGGTCGCCAAAATGCTGGCGATGGCAAAGGTCACGGCCAATGACGTCGTAATCGATCTCGGCTCGGGCGATGGTCGCACGGTTATTGCCGCCGCGAAGACCGGCGCGAGTGCGCAAGGCATCGAATACAACCCGGACATGGTGTCGCTTTCGACCAAACGCGCTGCGGATGCCGGAGTCACCGCGAAAGCGAAATTCATGAAGGCCGACATCTTCGAGAGTGATTTTTCCAAGGCGACTGTCATCACGATGTATCTGCTGC
>JANMUI010000707.1:0-2595 GCA_031391405.1 Betaproteobacteria bacterium | reverse complement strand
GGCCGCCAGCGCCGTACGGATACACCGCATCGCGCGCGAACATGCTGAAATTGGCGAGCGTCAGGCGAAAGGAATCCGTGTGGCTGGTATCACCCGCGATGCACGCGACGATATCGGCATCGCCCATCTGCACCGCACGCGCCGCGCGCCGCAGGCACACGACACCGCTTGCGCCGCCCAGCGGCACGTAATCGAGCCAACGTGGCGAAACCCCCACATGCTGCGTGAATCCGATCGCCGTATCGGGCGTGAGGGTGAAGCTCGATACGCACAAGCCATCCATCGATTCTTTTGCCACACCCGATTTCTTCACCAGCATCGCCAGTGCCTGCGCGAGGAACCAATGGCCACCGCGGATCGAGTAACGCACATAGGGAACCGTCACCGGACAGGTGATCACCACATCATCGTAACCACGCCTCAAACGCGCGGCTCCCTTTTCTTCCGGTCACGCAGATCGAAGCAGGCTGGCGCCTCCATCGGATTGGCGCCGAAGTCGGCGAGCTTCGTCTTCTGCACTTTGTTGGTGGAAGTGGTCGGCAGCGCATCAATGAACGCCACAAACCCCGGCACCTTGAAGTAGGCAAGTCGCGCCAGGCACCAATCCTGAATCGAGATTGCGGTCTCGCGTGTCCGCGCTACGTCGGGTGGCGCCACGATGCAGGCCATCACTTCTTCATCGCGCAGCGCATCGGGCGCGGCGATCACCGCGATCTGCTGGACGGCCGGATGATCGAGCAGCGACGCCTCCACTTCGAGCGCCGCGATATTTTCACCCGCGCGGCGGATGATATTGCGTTGCCGATCGACGAAATGGTATTGGCCATCCGGCCCACGACGGACCGCGTCACCGGTATGGAACCAACCGTCCCGCCACGCATGCGCGGTTGCTGCTTCGTCTTTGAGGTAGCCGGAGAAGAACCCCGCGCGCGGATCGGGTCCGGCCTGTCGAACGAGCAATTCACCGGCCATGCCGTCGGGCACATCGCGATCGGCTTCATCGACGATGCGCATTTCAATCCCCGAGCGTGGGCGCCCGATGCACCGTGTACCGACATGGCGCGGCTCGCGGCTCGCCGTGGAGGTCGCACCGGCGCCGGTTTCGGTCATCGCCCACGCCTCGATGAGCGGAAACCCGAAGCGCGACTCGAATGCTTGATGGTCTTTCGGATTGGCGTTCGCGCCGAATCCGAAACGCACGCGATGCGCGCGATCGTAGTCGCCGGCAGGCATGCCAAGCAGCATCGCGGGCATCACACCAAGGTAGTGGACGATCGTTGCACCGGAGGACGCGACGTCCTGCCACCACTGTTTGGGATGAAACCGATCGAGTTGCACGACACAACCGCCCGACAGAATCATCGCCATAGTCGAGGCCGCCAGCGCGTTCATATGAAAGAGCGGCAGCGGCGTGATGAGCCGCTCCGCGCCCTCGCGCACCTCGCACAAGCCGCCCTCGCTGATGTAATAGCGACCCATGTTGAGGCAGTAGAAGTTGCTGATGAGGCAGCCCTTCGGTTTGCCGGTGGTGCCGGAGGTGTAGAGAAGCGCGCATTCGCTCGATTCGCTCGCACGCGCATCCGAGGCGGCTGTCACCGTCTTCGGCAGCTTGACCCCCTCACCAGTCGTCGTAATGTGCACTGCTGGCATGCCAAGCTCGCGCAGCTTCGCCTCAAATCGCGGCAATGCGACGACCACGCCGGCTTCGCTGTGACCAAGCACGTATTCCAGCTCGGCCCGCTGGTAGTCCGGATTGAGCGGAACGATGCCGGCGCCGACCGCGTTGATCGCAAGCCAGTGGGCGAGAAATGCCGGTTGATTCTCAAGCAGCAGGGCCACACGGTGACCCACGCCGTACCCTTGTTCGCGATAGATTGCCACCAACCGCTCGACTTCGGCGAGCATCTGCGCATAGGTCCATTCCATCGGCGCATTGGCGTCGGCGCCATGGGCCGCGTCGGCACCAAGCGCGGACCTTGGAATATGCAGGAAGGCTTTTTCTCCATGCCTGGCAGCGGTCGCGGCAAATGCGTTGAAGACGGTATCTGGACTCATGGAACAAGTGAACAAGGGGGCTCGCCCCCTCGTAACTCCCTGAAAAGTATGTTCGCGCTGATTGCGTAGGTGATCTTAATCACCGTCTCCTTATGGGAATAGAAAGATCGTTGGCAGGGCGGCGTCGGCATTGATGAGATCGACCCGCTTCTCGACGATGCGAAGCGCGCCCTGTTCGATGCGCAGTCGATGCATGACACGCCCTGCGAGAAAGAGTTGCGCATCTTCGCGCGACTCGACATAGAAGAACGGTGCGCGGGTGACGAACCGATTCGCCGTCGCATCGGCTTCCTCGACTGCGGGCGCCTGCAGAACGTGGAGGCACCGGGCAGGCGGCTGATTCGAATAGGTTCGAGGCCCCTTCAATCGCTCGACACGCACCCTGAGCAATAGCTTGTCTTCGCAGGCAATCGACTGCTCGCGACGATGATCGGTCTGGCTCGGCAGCATCGGTAGCCAGTAGATGGCATCGTCGGCAAAAAGCGCGAGCCACTCGTCGTAGCGTCCCGCATCGACGAGCGCCGCCTCGGCGTAGACAAA
>JANMUI010000670.1:0-3014 GCA_031391405.1 Betaproteobacteria bacterium | reverse complement strand
GGGCGCGCTGTGGTCGTCCCGATTTCGTCGATCGGCAGGCCGCGAATCCGCGCGAGGATACGAATCGCGTTCATGTTCGAATGCTTGCCTTGCGAGGGTCCCATGCCGACCGTACTGAATCGCTTGAGCAGCTCGATGTTGTCGAAGCCCTCCTGCGCCGCATTGAAAAAATCGCGTAGTTGCAGATCCTCGTCGAAGTCGACGAAGTTCTTGCCCCGCGGATGCGTGAAGATCGGATAGGGATGCGATCGCGCCAAGGTGTCGCGCGCCACTACCCGCGGCGCGATGGCCGAAAAACCGAGCAATCGTGCTGCCTCCGCACCGGCGCGCCCACCGTCGGACAAGCGTCCATCGAAATCATGCACGCCGTTGACGCGGCCGCAAGCGAATACCCCATCGGGCAGCACCTCGGGTACGAATTGGTGGATCCCATCGTCATACCGGCTACGCATCCCCGCCTGATAGAGAAGCTGCGCGGCCGGCGCCCAACCAACGCTCATCAGCAGGCCATCGCACTCGACATTTGCGCGGCGCTTCGTATCGAGCACCCCGTTGGCACCGATCGGCGCGATCATCACCCCGCTCAAGCGATCGCGCACGGGCAACGCCTCGTGCACACCATAGGCAACTAGAATGTTGATGCCTTGCTTCGCGACCCGTTCGCCAAGCGCGGTGGGTTCGCCGCCGGGACGCAAATCGACGATGGTGCTGACGACGACGCCATGCGCGGCCAGATCGAGCGCCGCCTGATAGCCATCGCTGTTCGCGGCAAGTATCACCGCCTGCTCACAGGGCTTCGCCGCAAATCGGTAGATGAGGCGCTGCGCCGCGGACGCCAGCATGACGCCGGGCAAATCGTTGTTGCGAAATACCGCCGGCTGTTCGAACGCACCTTGCGCCGCGACAACCGCTCGCGCGCGCATTTTGGTAATGCGCGTCGCATCGACAAGCGGGACCCAGTGATCGGCGAAGTATCCGGCTGCGGTCGTCGCGGTGCGCAGGCTGATGCGCGGATGCGTTTGCACGCGCTCGACCAGCGTTGCCGTGCGCGTCGCGACCGTCGCGTCCCCACCGAGGTTGAAGAGCCCACTTCCACCGGCACGTTCGTTCTCATCGACGATGACCACCTGCGCACCCGCATCGGCAGCGGCGATGCCGGCGGCAAGCCCAGAGGGACCGGCACCCACAACCAATACATCGCAGAAATCGTATCGCTTGGGCGTGTAAAGCCGGGGTGCCTCGACGTTGACCTTCCCCAGCCCGGCATAGCGGCGGAACATCCGCTCCCAGGTGGGAAACCAGCGCTTGGAATAGAAAGCCTTGTAGTAGAACCCGACCGGCAGGAAGGGTGCGATCCAGTCAAGCAACCGGCGCCGATCGCGCGCCACGCCACCCGCGGTGTTGACGACCTCGACCGCCAACCCGTCGCGCACGCGGGTCACGTCGGCGCGCATGTTAGTCTGTCCGGCATCCTCGACGAAAATATTCGCGTCATGGTTGGCGAGCGACAAGATCCCGCGCGGACGGTGAACCTTGAAGCTTCGCGCCAGCACACGCTCATCCGCCGCCCACAACGCGGACGTGATCGTGTCGCCCTGGTAGGCAGCAACGCGACGTCCCTCGAAGGTGAATGCGATCAGGCGATCGCGATCGATCCATTCATTCGCGACCCGCTCGAGCCTCATTTGCCGGCGGCGCTCCACAAATACGTTCTCAGCACGCGATCGGCGAGCGTATCCCGCTCGGCGATGAACCAGATGCCGCTTGGCACGTGGCACCACCATTCCCGCTTGACACCCGGCGCGCCGCTGCGATTGAACACATAGTCGGCCCATGCGTCATCCGTCACGCTCGCCGAATGAGGCATCGCCGAATGAGGCATCTCCCGGTGCTCGCCCCAGCACACGAATTCGCTCACCGGCCGCGTGCCATTCACCGGGCACGTCATCAGCTTCATATCAGTGGCCCACCGCCGCCGCGCCGCGTTCGCCGGTCAATTGATAGCGCGCAAAGCGCGACAGGTTGAACCCTTCGATCAACGGATGATTCTCGTCACGCGCGACGGTGTGCGCCATCGTTTTTCCCGAGACCGGCGTCGCCTTGAAGCCCCAGGTTCCCCATCCCGCATCGAGATAGAACCCCTCGATCGGCGTCTTGCCCATGATGGGCGTGAAATCAGGCGTCACGTCGGCCATGCCTGCCCACTGGCGATTCACTTTAACCGTCGAGAGGAATGGAAACATATCGAGCATATGCGCGGCGAGGCTCTCCGCGAAATCGAAGGTTGAGCGGGTCGAATGGAGCTCGTACGGATCGAGCGAGGCGCCCATGACCAACTCGCCCCGCGCCGACTGGCTGATATACACATGCAAGCTGGCCGACACCAGGATGGGATCGAGCCATGCCTTGAGCGGTTCGGTCACCATCGCCTGCAGCGGCCGGATTTCGATCGGCGTGCGCAGGCCCACCAGTTTGGTGATCCGGGGTGTGGACCCCGCCACCGCGCACAGGACCTTGGTGGTTGCGATGTCGCCGCGATTGGTACGAACGCCGATCACACGGCCCCCGCGAAGATCGATACCGGTCACTTCGGTCTGCTGATGGATCTCGATACCACGCTGGTCCGCGCCGCGACCGTATCCCCAGGCCACCGCGTCGTGGCGCGCGATCGCACCCGGCTTGTGGTACAGGGCCCCCAGGATCGGCGCATGACCATTGCAGGTCATGTCCATCATCGGCACGGCCGCGTGCACCGCCTTGGCATCGACCACTTCGCTGTCGACGCCGTAATGCTTGTTGACTTCGGCGCGCCAGCGCGACGTGCGCATCGCCGCATCGGTATGCGCGAGTGTGTAGTGGCCGCGCGTCGAATAGAACAGATTGAGATCGAACTCCTCGGACAGGTCCTGCCACAGGCGCACGCTCCGGTCGTAGAACGCGACGCCCTCGGGCGTAAGGTAGTTCGAGCGGATGATCGTCGTATTGCGACCGGTGTTACCGCTGCCGAGATAGGA
>JANMUI010000657.1:0-2315 GCA_031391405.1 Betaproteobacteria bacterium | reverse complement strand
GGTGCCACTGCGAGGCTCAACACCGCAATGAGAAACAGCATCGCCACCGCGATCAAGGTGAGCTGCCAGCTGTAGAGGAACATTACGGCGAGGAACAGCGCCATGAACGGCAGATCCAAGAGCAATGCGACGGCGGCACCGGTGATGAACTCACGGATCGTCTCGATGCCGTGCATCCGCGCGACCAACGTGCCGGTCGGCCGGTGTTGGAAGTAGCGATGTGGCAGACGCAACAGATGGGAAAACACACGACTGCCCAGTACGGCGTCGATGCGATTGCCGGTGTGGATGACCAGGTACTGGCGCATCCAGGTCATTACCATCGAGAAGATGATGAAGACGGCCATTCCCGCACCCACCACCATGAGGGTGGAGAGCGTTTGATTTACCACGACTTTGTCGATTACGATCTGGGTAAAGAGTGGAATACCAAGTCCCAGCAGCTGGATGACCAGGGACGCGATCAGCACATCGCGCCAGATCCGCCGATGCTTGAGCAGTTCAGGCACGAACCAACGAAAGCCGAAGGGGCGTGCGCACGTCGAACCTGATCAGTATTAGCAATGGAGGAATCATCGCTGGTCGCATCGATGACACTCGCTTCGCGCCGGACCGCTCCGACCGTGAGGACCAGCGGCTCGAAGTGTTCGAAAAAACTCTTGGTATCGATAAATTGCGGGACATCGCTACCGACTCGGAAGTAGAGCATCCTTTCCCCGTCGGACTTTGCCACCAGCACAGCTCGCGATAGGCCCGAGCCCCCTTCATCACCCGACGAATTCGCGGCGCGCGGATCGGGCGGGGCCGACGCAAGGGAAGGATCGACTTGTGGCGGGCAACGAAGGAACGCGACGTAGGGAATGGCCAAGCCCTGGATGTCGTTGATGCGCTTGGTCCGGCGCTGCTCGACCTTGCAGCCGACGCTCTCGAGCGATGCGATCAACGTGGACAATTCGTAGGGCGGTGGAAATCGGTGCAACAGCAGCGCCGGATCAAACGGCAACCGGTGCAGCTTGGCAAAGCTGCCGACGAGCCACGCGAAATCCGCAACGCGTGAATCCTCGTTCACCTCGAACGAACGCGAACGTGAGTCCATCCTCACCGCCTCCCCGCGATTTCATCGTTTTGATCCGTCGTCGCGAAGGTGCGCTCGACATGAGGGCTCGATCTCTCATCGAGATCAGCGCCGCGCTTTTTTTAAGCGCGCTAGTTGTCTCATTAACGGCGTACTGCATCTGTCAATTCGCTCTGGAGATGCGGACATAGTGAGCCATTGCCTGCAATCGCAAGGGCTCGCGATGGCTTGGATTGAAACACGCGACGTTTATCGATCGATCACCGGCTCCGCTGCAAGAGGCCGGCATACGGGCTGCGGACGAATCAATTGAGCGTGGGCAGTAACGTGACTTAGTCGATTTCCTGAGAGCCATTTTGCCGACCGTCTGCTGAACGGGTTTGGCAGCGATACGGGTGATACGCCATGACCATAACAGTGCCGCGAAAATCAAGAACAGAGCACCACCGGTTTGCATAACAGGAACCATCAGCATAGCCGGCGCGCCCTGTGCATCGACATGGACATACAGAATATCGATGTAGAGGAGAGCGCCTGCCAGCGCGACGAAGATGATTCAGCCTGGCCGCGGCAGGAGCACAAACGGTTCAAGAAAGTGGTTTAAGCACCTGCCATTCCGCCCTGACCTCGACTTCCGTTCTCTGATTTGCGCTACCCGCAATGAGCGCGATTTCAAAGGCACGGGCGTTGAATTGCTGAACCCCTGGACATCGACGGCTTAGCTCACTGCTCATATGCGGCATTCATCGTATCCGGCAGCCGCGATACGGCACATGTGTCAAGTGCATACCGGGCCTCGGCGAGCGGCTCGGACAAGTGGACATTCATCCCCAGCAAGGGCGGCGCGCAGGCGCTGCAGGACGTTGCCGGTGGCCACGCCGATCTGCTGTTCAACAGCATGCTCGCCACCGCACCGCATGTGAAGAGCGGCAACGTTCGATTGATCACGGTGATCAGGGGTGGCGGGCTGAAAATCGAACAATGAGAAGGAATACGATGCAGAAGAACTACGACGCAGCGCGTCGCCTTCGTCAATCCCGCTGGCCGGAACTCAGCGCTGTTGCCTCTTCCAACAATCCAGAATCTCGGATCCGGTCGCTGACCACACGCCTTTGTGGCCGGCGATATGGGCAAGCGCTTCTTCCAACGCGCCGATGCGATACGGTTGCCCGGTGACCCACGGATGCAGCGAGATCGCCATGATGCGACCACCCTGCGTCTTCGCTTCGTTCGCCAACAC
>JANMUI010000628.1:0-10558 GCA_031391405.1 Betaproteobacteria bacterium | reverse complement strand
CAAGCGGACTTCAGCGGCCGGGACGACACGCAGGCCTATGAATGGGGGTTGAAGGCCGCGAACGCCGGTCACGCGCCGGCATTCGGGTTGGTTGGATATCTCATCCTGACCGGGACCGGTGTCGGCAAAGATCCCGACGTTGCCGTCGCATGGCTCAAGAGCGGCCATGAGAAGGGCGATCTCACCGCACGGGCGTATTACGGCCTCGCGCTCGCCTCGGGTAACGGCGTGACGCGCAATGCGACCCTAGGTGAACAATTGATGACCGAGGCCGCGAACGCGGGCAACATCGACGCGATGACCACGTTCGCGAGCCTGCACCAAACCGGAAACGTGCTTCCCCGCGACTACTCGCGCGCTTACCTCTGGGCGAACATCGCCATTGCGCGCGGATCGACCTCGGCGAACGTGCTTGCGCTGCGGGACGATCTCGAAAAGCGCCTGTCACCCGAACAGCTCGCGTCTGTCCAGAAACAAGCGCGCGAATGGAAGCCGCAGGTGGTTGCGACTCGACCGGCCGCGATCGGCCCCGATGGCCGCGCGTTGCCCACACGCGGGACCGGTACCGGGTTCTTCATATCGGGTGGAGGCCATCTGCTCACCAATCATCATGTCATCACCGGTTGCAATCGCATCACCACTGATCGTCATGGTATCGCGACCGTCGTGACGAGCGACGCAAAGGCCGATCTGGCAGTCTTGAAAGTCGAAAATCCGGTCGATGTCTGGGCATCGATCCGCGCCGACCCGCCGCGACTGGGCGAGAGCGTGTACGTGTTCGGCTACCCGTTGCAGGGCGTCCTCGCATCGAGCGGTAACTTCACATCCGGACTGGTGAGCGCGCTGGTCGGCTTGAAAAACGATCCGACCCGCCTGCAGGTGTCCGCACCAATCCAGCCGGGCAACAGCGGCGGTCCGGTGCTGGATCAGGCTGGTCGCGTCTTGGGTGTGATGGTCTCGACGGCGAGCAACATTCGCATTGCCAACGCGACCGGCGCGATTCCGCAGAACCTCAATTTCGCGGTGCACGGAACGCTTGCGCGAACGCTCATCGAGAGTAACGGCTTGAAGGCTGATTCCGCAAAACCCGCGCCACCGCTTTCATCAGAAGAAGTCGCCGAGCGAGCGCGCCGGTTCTCGACGCTCGTTATCTGCGAGCGCTAACCCGCGCGGTATGCCGACAGGTTCCTAGCGCGGGCCGGGCTTGGTCCCGATAACGTGCCCGACCTGCCAAGGCCGCGGCAACACCCCATGCGCCGCCTTGATCTCTGCAAGCAAGGGCAGGATCTCGACCAGGAACGGCGCGGTCTTGCGCGTTCGGGTATCGACATGGGATGACATCGACTCAAAGCTCGCGACGAGGAATCCTTCGCTCGCGTGGAACATCTCCATATAGAAATGCAGGCGCTTCGTGTCGAATTCGAGCAATCGCGATTCGAACCGCAGCATGTCGCCTTGCTTCACTTCGCGCAGGTAATTGAGGTGCGATTCGAGCGCGAAAGTCGTCGAATGATTGCGTTTGCGAAACTCGGGCGTGAGTCCAACCGAATGAAAAAACGATTCGGCGGCGTTGTCGAATGCGACCAGGTAATAGCCGATATTCATATGGCCGTTGTAGTCGATCCATTCGGGACGCACGATTTCGGGGGGGCTGGTGAAAGGGGTCTGGATAGGCATGGGAAGGGTGCTTGTCGAGGAGGCGTGGTGGCGAAGATCGCGATGATCCCATAGCTTGGAATCGGCGCTGCGGAGCGAGGGACTTCCTGCGGGCGGGAATCGTCATGGACCCGCCGTGGCTCCGGAAACCCTGGGAGGAAACGAGCGCGGGGCGCGGTGAATCGCTGGTTTCGTTGCAACGGTTCAATTCGAGAAATCTTCAAGCGAGCTAGACGAACCCGCCTCGGCCGGGCTAATGCAATTGCCTTGTCGCCGCATAGCTCTCACGACAGATGTATTGCATGCGGCGGCGATCTAGCATGAACGCATCTCAACCAACGATACCGAGGATGCGATGCCATTCATACAACGCACTCTGGTGGCGAGAGGTCTTGCCGCCTTGATACTGTCCGCCGCGACAATCGTCGCTTCACTGACCCCGGATGCCGTGTTGGCGGGCGGTTACGCAGGGTCCTCCTCGATCACCGAGTGGAACGGCCAATGCAGTGGTTCCACACGTCACTGGTGGGACGACATGTGCATGGCCTGGCGCAAGAAGATGGGCGACAAGGGCTGGGTCCAGTGGTGGCGCAACTACAACCTTTTTCAGGCGGCACGCTATTCGGACGCCGACGCGGTCTGGTGGGGCAACGATGATGCGACGTCGGGCCTCGATTGGAACGACGCCGGACTCTTGTGCACACACGGCGGATACAACGCGACACGCTGGTTCGGTGTTCCGTACGACCAAGACCCCGACGGCGCATGCGGCATCAGTGCCGACAAGATGAGCTTCGGCAACGCTTCCGGCGGCTGGCTCAACTTCCTGCATCTTTCCTCCTGCAACAGCGTGCGATACAGCCAGCGGACGCAGTGGTTCGATGCCGCTGCCGGCCTGCATCTGGTCACCGGCTTTCATGGGCTGATGTACATCGGGTCGCAGTACGTCGACGAGTATCGCGATCTTGCCAACCACGGCATGAGCTCGCGTGGCGTGGGGAAAGAGTGGCTTGATCACATGCATCACGTGGACCATTGGTACAACTCGTATGCGACGGTGTGCCCGATGTCGATCGGGTTCGGCGCAACCGCGCAGGAAGCCCAAAGCCGTCATGACGAAACCTACAACGCGTTCCACACCGATCCGGTGGCGAACTGGATGAACACGCGGTGGAAGAGCGGATGCGATCCCGACGACGGACCGAAGCTGCCCAACTAATTTCGCCATCGAACCGATCAAGGAGCTCATCATGACAACGATATTCATTCGCGCACTCACGATCTTCTTCGCGCTTTCGGCAAGCGCTGCGCTTCAAGCTGCCGATTCACCACTGGGTACGCCCGCCTCGCACCGTGGCGTGTTCTCGAACGATTACCCATCGCAGATCAAAGCCGCGCTACCCGCCGTGGACGCCGAGAAGTTGGCGGCCCACTTGCGGGCGATCGCGTCGATCGCCGCCGACGAGAAACCGCTCGCCGTCACCGATCTCCCGACCTTGCGGCGCTTCTTCGGTTTTCGGTTTGCGCAACCGGAAAAGGCGGGCGATCTGGTAGATGCCGGTCACGCGTCGTATCGATTCGATCCGACCGATTCCCGACTCTATGTGGCGTATCGGCATCAGGACACGAATCCATTCGCGCGTGCCGAGTTTGCCAAACAGTTGCCGTTGATCCGAGCGCGCCACGAGGCACTCCTGAAAAAGCTCGCGGTAGATCCGCGGCAACTCTTCTTCACCGACTTTCGCGAGACGCTCTCGCAGACGAATGGCTCGCCCAAGCAGGGATTGGACCGGGCGGGCGACATCGAGTCGGTCGGCGCGACGTCGGTGGTTCTGCGTGGCATCGACGGCATGATTGTCGAAGGGAGCCGGGTGATCATCGGCTCGGTCGATGCCGATCGGATCGAGCTTGTCGATGTGAAGTGGCCGCCCTTGGTGCTGTCCCCGCTCGTGTTCAGCCTTGGTGTCGTGACACCGGCCGATCACGCGGAGTATCTCGCGAAGCGCATCGAGACCACATCGAAGGGTCGTGCGATCAACACAAGGATGGCGGTCGTGCTACGTCCGGTCGCCACCGAGCGCGGCGTGGTACATGTTCCGAGCCTGAAGGTCGGTGTGCAGCCCCAAGCGGTGAAGCAGGGCGACGGCTACCTGACCGAAGCCGGTGAAGTATTTTTTGTGGACCTCGTCAAGACCGGACGCATCGAGGGCGATGTGCAACCGGTGCGCGATCCGACGGAAAGCGTACCGCTCGCGACACAGCCATTGCGAAGGCGATAAGGAAACGTAATTTGCAACGATCCTCCGCTACGCTTCGAATCATGGCAAATCACCCAAAGTTCTCGTACGAACAAGGGGGCTCGCGCCCTCGTAACTGCCTGAGGAACAGGGTCACGCTGATTGTGCACGATAGCTTAATCAGCGTATCTATAAGGGAACTTGCCGGCCGCGCCGGCCATCAGGAATCCGCGCGCGCCGCCGTCCGGATTCCTCGCGACCCTTACAGCACCGCCACGATCTTGCCGATGTGATCGTCTTTTTCCATATAGCGCTTGGCCGCGGGCAGCTCGTCGAAAGCGAACACCCGATCGACGACCGGGCGAATCGCGCCGCTCACCATATGCGGAAGCACCACATCCATGAATCCGCGTGTTGTCTCGGCCCGCTCGGCGGGGGATCGCAGCTTCTGGCTGATGCCGATGATGCGCAGGCGATTGATGTGCACCGCGAGCAGATCCATCTCCGGAGTCACCATGCGATCGACATAGCCGACGATCACCAAGGTTCCGCGATAGCAGAGCGAGCGTAGCGACTCGGTGACCACGGTACCGCCGACATTGTTGACGGACACCTTGGCGCCACGCCCGCCGGTGGCATCGCGAACGAGCGGCGCGAAGGTCGGCGCGCGACTGGGTACGCCTGCATCCATCCCGATCGCTTTCAAGCGCTCGAGCTTCTGCGGTGACCCGGTTGTGCCGAACGACTTGAAGCCAAGCGCCTTGCAGATTTGAATGGCCGCGACACCCACGCCGGATGACGCAGCAGGAATCAATGCCCAATCGCCGGCCACGCAAAGGCCTTCGACGATAAGCGCGTCGTAGGCGGTGATGTAGGTGATGCCCGCGCCGGCCGCGGCTACCCAATCGAGCGACGCCGGCATGCGATTCGCCTCGCCTGCGTGCATGCTTGCAACTTCGGCGAATGCGGCATCGGCGCGACCAAACACACGATCGCCGATGCGAAGATCCTTCACGTTTGCGCCAACCGCGACGATTTCGCCTGCGCCTTCGTATCCGGCGGTCTTGACCGAGCCGGGCGCGTGCAGCCCGTAACCCGATACGAACTCGCCGCGATTCAACGCAACCGCTCGCATCTTCACCAGGACCCCATCGGGCTTCAGTGCCGGTTCCGTAACATCGCGGGGAACCAGTTCCATCGTGTCGCCATCGATCCAAAAGCTTTTCATTGCTGCGAACCCTTGAGAATCATGATTGACCCGGATCGTACCGCGTGCATTGAATTCGCGCGCCGAGGATTGCGCGAGCGAACGGCGTTGCGATGGTGCATCATCACGTCAATCCCTTTCTTCGAGGCGCCACGATGACCGAACCCATCTGGAACCAGTTTCTCACCGCGCGCGACAAGCAGGTGTTCGATACCGCGGGCTACGGCGCACGACAGGGCTTCGGCAAACGCCCGGCGGTTCTCGTGGTGGAACAGAAGCCGAGCGCGTTCCACGGTACGCCCCTGCAAAGTTATCTGGTTCTGCTTGGCTGCGACAGCATCATCCTCACCGGCACGACTACGAGCGGTTGCGTGCGCGCGACCGTGCTCGACGCGTTCTCGAACAACTACCGGGTATCGCTGGTGGAGGAAGGCTGCTTCGACCGCTCGCAAGCAAGCCATGCGATCAACCTGTGCGATATGCATGCGAAGTACGCCGATGTGATCAAGCTCGAGGAGGCGATCGCGTTCATCGGCACGTTGGAGAAGGGGATGTTCGCTCTGCCGCGGGGTGAAGGGTGATGAAACCAGAGAAGCGTGAAGGGTGAAGGGTGAAGGGTGAAGGGTGAAGGGTGAAACTAGCCCCTTCTCCCCCGTCACCGGGGAAGAAGGTTGGGATGAGGGGGCTCACCCTTCACCCTTCTCTCTTCACCGCTGGCGCGGACTCACCCTTCACCCTTCCCCCTTCGCTGCTCATTTCGCGCTCGTGCGAGATGAGCTGCTCCACAATCCGCCGTGCCTGCAGTCCACCGGTGTCGGAGGCGATGTTAAGCCGCGGCGCGTTCGGCGCGAGATCGATGTTCTCCTGCTGGCCGCGGATGATCGCGAGATCTTCGAGGAACGCGCCATGGACGAGTTGGAAATCGACGTCGGTGATGGTCGGATCCTCGAGCCCGAAGTCTTGCGCTTGCGCCCAGAAGTAATGCGATGTACGCGCCGTTTCAGGTGTGATGGCGTTGAGGTTGCGCGTCGTGATGCCCTGGCTGCGATCGCCTTCGCGCGCGCCGGTGCCGGCTTTGGCCGCGCCGATGTCGAGGCGCACCATCGCAGGCGGTGCGAATTCGAGATTCATCCATCGATCCACGCGATCGTCTTTCTTGAAACTCGCCAGCAATCGAAAGTACGGCGGCGTGGGCGTATCGAGAATCCAGCGATCGACTTTGATCGAATTGCCATGGCGCTCGGTTTTCACCGGAATCTCGTTGGGCGGAATTGCGGTGTCCGCAAGTGACGTGAGATGCAGGGTGGGCAGGTGCGATAGATCGCAGAGATTCTCCACGATCAGAAGGTAGTTGCCCGCCACGTGCAGGCGCTCGCCCTTGAAGCGCCAACCGGGATCGCTCATCCAGTGGAAATCTTCGATGAGGGCAGGGTCCGCAAGCGCCGGATCACCCATCCAGATCCAGATCCAGTGGAATTTTTCAACCACCGGATAACTTCGCACGCAAGCGGTCGGCGGAATGGCCTCTTGCGTTGGAATGCGCACGCAGGTTCCATCGGGTGCGAAGGTGAGACCGTGGTAGCGACACTCCACGTTGTCGCCCTTGATCCGCCCCATCGAGAGCGGCGCATGGCGATGCGAGCAGCGGTCTGCGAGCGCCACAGGCTTCCCGTCGGCCTTGCGATAGAGCACGACGGGCTCATCGAGGAGAATGCGCCGCATGAGCTGCAGCCGATGGACCTCGTGGTCCCAGGCGGCGACATACCAGCAGTTGCGAAGGAACATTCGATCGGACGTCCATTCCGTTCAATGGCGGATTGTACGAGTGAACCATCGGCGTGCCAAATCGGTAACCGTTCCGCGGTTGTCGGATCGCGATTGGACGGAATTGCGTCGCGTGAATTCGCGATGCATAATCGAATGCACATATCATGTGCATTGGAGGTGGTCCCATGGGTGCTCTGGAACGAATGGTGGTTATGGTGACCCCAGAACAGAAGGCCGCTATCACGTCGCGCGCGAAGGCCCAGAAGCTGACGATGGGAGAGTTGGTACGCCGGTCCGTCGACCGGTATTCGTCCGCAGAGGACGATCGACTCCTCGAACGATTCATGGAGCAAGTCAATGCGAGTACGGCTCGGGCGGACCGCGCGCTGGATGATGCTCTCCGAAACATCGAAGCAGGACTTCGGCGCATCGAGGCCATGGAGCGACGCGTTCGCCCGGTGCCCAAAAGGAACCGATGATGGGGATCGGCGAGAAAGTATGGGACGCGCTGGCCGCGGTCATCAAGATGAATGAAAAGATCGAGGCCCTTGGGCGCAACAGCGCCTTGATGGGCGCAAAACTGGAAAACCTGGCCGAACGGGTCATTCGACTGGAGACCGCCCTCGAGATTGGCATTGCGACGGGTTCCCGCCGACTATCCGGACCGAGGAGCAAGCGCGAGTAGTTGACCTCCTACAGATCGGCTTCGTGTGGTTTCAGCGGCCAATATGGATTTTCATTGGCGTACGTCTCCAGCAGCGGCAAGCAGGTGTGGGACTCATCGGCGCGCCATGGAGCAGGAATTCAGTATTCGGGTAAGAATCAGGAAACGGCGCGGGCTGGCGCGCAGATTTCTAGGGACTTCATTCGAGGAGATTGGAAAATGAGGCGAATGCTCGGTGGATTCAGATCCCCATTCATGCTTGCCCGGCACCTGCTTGCGCTGTTTGGTGCAGCAACACTGATGATTGCCGCGACCGTCGGTGTCCAAGCGGCGCCGTCGGGCCCGCCGATTCGCATTGGCGGCACGTTGGCGCTGACGGGCCCTCTTGCGGCCACCGCATTGATCCACAAGATCGTCGGTGACCTCTACATCGAGAATCTCAACAAGGCCAACGGGCTCTTGGGCCGGCCGGTCGAATGGGTGCTCTACGACGATCAGTCGAAGCCGGACGTCGCGCGTGCGCTCTACGAGAAGCTCGTAACCGGCGACAAGGTCGATCTCCTCATGGGGCCGTATGCGACCGGCGGCATTCTTTCGGCGATCGCTGTGGCCGAGCGGCATTCCAAATTGCTGATCCATCACACGTTCGGGATTCCGAAGCTTGCGAAGTACGACAAGCAATTTTCCGGCAACCCGTCGGGGTACGAATTCGAAACGACGTTTCCGACCAAGGTGGTCGATGCGATCCTGTCGGGCGACAAGAAGCCGAAAACGATTGCCATCATCACCAGCAAATTCTCGTCGGTGCATTTCATGTCGGTGGGCGCGCGCGACGTCGCGAAAAAGCGCGGTCTGCAGGAAGTGCTGTATCTCGAATTCGAATTCGGCAATCGCGACTTCGGTCCGATTGCCGCGCGCGTGCGCGAGGCGAATCCCGATTTCCTGTGGATGGGTGCAATCGGGTTGGAAGGCAACATGCTGTTGGAATCGCTGAAGAAACTCGACTACACACCGAAAAACCACTTCCATCTCTATCCCGCCCCCGGTCCTCTCGCGAATGCGCCGGAAGGTAACCTCGCGCTTTCGCAGTCCGGTTTCGAGGATCACCCACCCTTCAATACATCCCCGGTGGCCGCGGCGTTTACCAAGGTTTTCAAGGAGCGCGCAATCAAGGCGAATCTCCCATATGTGGAGGCGGACAATCAGGCCTCGAATTCGTTTACGGCGTGGCAAATCCTGGAGGCGGCGGTGACCGCAACCAAGAGCCTCGATGACAACGTGCTCGCGAAGTACATCAAGGCGAGTCGCATTGTTACCGTCAACGGCACTCTGCGGTTCGACGGACAAAACAACTTCGGAGATGACCTGTCGAAGGTGAAGCAGGTGCAGAACGGCAAATGGGTGATCGTATGGCCGCCGGAATTCGCGGCGCCCGGCGCGAAGATCATCCTGCGTTGATGCAGTTATTCAAAGGAGTCGGAAAATGAAGGCCGTCGCAGGTAGTAGGAGGTCGTTCCCCCAAAAAGGCCAGGCTCGCGATTTCCCTGGTCGGCGCAGCGGTGATGATGATCGCGGCGACTGGTGGTGTCGAAGCGGCGCCTTCCGGCCCACCGATTCGCATTGGCGGCACGTTGGCGCTGACGGGCCCTCTTGCGGCCACCGCATTGATCCACAAGATCGTCGGTGACATCTACGTCGAGAATCTCAACAAGGCCAACGGGCTCTTGGGCCGGCCGGTCGAATGGGTGCTCTACGACGACCAATCGAAGCCCGACGTGACGCGCTCGCTCTACGACAAGCTCGTGACCGGCGACAAGGTCGATCTCCTGATTGGCCCGTACGCGACCGGCGGCATTCTTTCAGCGATGGCGGTGGCCGAGCGACATTCCAAGATGCTGGTCCATCACACGTTTGGGATACCGAAGCTCGCAAAGTACGAAATGCAGTTTTCCGCAAGCCCGTCGGGTTACGACTTCGAAGAGACGTACCCGAACAAACTCGTCGATGCAATTCTGTCAGGCGACAAGAAGCCGAAGACGATCGCCATCATCACCAGCAAGTTCTCGTCGGTGCATTTCATGTCGGTAGGCGCGCGCGAGGTCGCGAAGAAGCGCGGCCTGCAGGAAGTGCTGTATCTCGAGTTCGAGTTCGGCAATCGCGACTTCGGACCGATTGCCGCTCGTGTGCGCGATGCGAATCCGGATTTCCTGTGGATGGGCGGGATCGCCCTGGAAGGCAACATGCTGCTGGAATCGCTGAAGAAACTCGACTACACGCCGAAAAACCACTTTCATCTTTTTCCGTCCCCGGGCCCCCTAGCAAGCGCGCCGGAAGGAAATCTCGCGCTGTCGGTGTCCGTATTCGAGGATCACCCGCCATTCAATACGCCTCCGGTGGCGGCGGCCTTCACGAAGGCCTTCAAGGAGCGCGCGACCAAGGCGAACCTGCCTTACACGGACGCGGATTTACAGGCCGCGAATTCGTTCTCGGCTTGGCAAATCCTGGAAGCCGCGGTCACCGCGACCAAGAGTCTCGACGACAAGACTCTAGCGAAATACATCAAGGCGAATCGAATCAATACAGTCAACGGCAACATGCGCTTCGACGGTCAAAACAACTTCGGTGACGACCTGTTCAAGGTGAAGCAGCTGCAGAACGGCAAGTGGGTGGTGGTGTGGCCAAAGGAGTTCGCGGCGCCTGGCGCGAAGATCATCTTGCGCTAATTCGATGTCTCCGGGGTCGCGAGACCCGGGTAACGCGAACGGATGAAATGGGGTCAGACTCGAATGGCGCTTACTTAAGCGGATCTCACCCGTTCGCCAATCGGTAGTCGCCCACTCCCTCGACGGACGTGTCGACGAAAAAGCATACAAGGGCAATACAGCTGTGCTGAAGCCTCCGTTCGCCCTGAGCCTGTCGAAGGGCGAATGCCAGATGAGTCAATTGCCTCTGGATTCCCGCCTTCGCGGGAATGGCGGAAAATTTGAATTCTTAGAGGTACCCTTAAGTAAAGCGCCATTCGAGTCT
>JANMUI010000598.1:0-3801 GCA_031391405.1 Betaproteobacteria bacterium | reverse complement strand
CCAATTGGTTCACGCTCGGATTGCAGGCGCGCGGCGGCGCGATCGAGCCGGTGCAGGTCTGGATCGAAAACTTCGATCTGCCGCTCGAACGCGAGCGCGGGCTGCCGGATCGCGATAATCATCTATGCGTCGGGCACGCCACGCTCGAACTGCGCGCGGGCGAGTGGGTTGGCATCGTGGGGTCGCTCGATCCGAAGGCTTCGCCCTATATTGAAGAGGCGATGCGCCGATTCATCGCCAACGACGAGAATCTGTTGCAGCACGCCCGTTCACTCACGCCCGAGCTCGTGGACGCACCCGATTGGGTGCATCAACTGGTTCTCGCTGCGGACAATTTCGTCTTCGCCCGACCGCTCGCTGATCATCCGAATGGTGAATCCGTCATCGCCGGTTACCCATGGTTCGGCGACTGGGGACGCGACACCATGATTGCACTGTCCGGCTTGACATTACCGACCGGTCGCTATGAAAGCGCGCGGCGCATCTTGCAGACCTTTGCGCGATTCGTCGACCAGGGGATGTTGCCGAACTGGTTTCCGGGCGCAGGCGAGCAAGCCGAATACAACACCGCCGATGCGGCGCTGTGGTTCATCGAAGCATGGCGTGCGTATGTTTCCGTGACGGACGACTGGGTCGCGGTGCGCGAAGTCTATCCAGTGCTCGCGAGCATTATCGATGCGTATGCGAACGGAACACGGTTTGGTATCGGCGTCGACGAGCAGGACGGACTCCTTCGTGCCGGCGTGGCCGGGGTGCAGGTGACGTGGATGGATGCCAAGATCGGCGATTGGGTCGTTACCCCGCGGATCGGTAAAGCGGTCGAGCTCAATGCCCTTTGGTACAACGCAGTCAACAGCGTCTCATGGTTCGCCGAGCGAATCGGCCATCCGCACGAGCACTTCTTGGATATCGCCGCCCGCTTGCGTACCGGCTTTGCTCGCTTCATCCACCCCGAGAATGGCGGACTGTTCGATGTGTTGGACGGTCCGAACGGTAACGACCCGACGGTGCGACCCAACCAGATCTTCGCGGTGAGCCTGCCGTTCAGTCCGCTCGAGCCGGCGGTGCAGGCGACCGTCGTTCGGCAATGCGGACGCGAACTGCTCGGCTCGTTCGGATTGCGATCGCTTTCGCCCAAGCACCCGGATTACCGGGGCCGCTATCAAGGCGGGCCGGCCGAGCGCGACAGCTCGTATCACCAGGGCCCGATCTGGGCATGGTTGCTGGGCCACTATGCGCTCGCCGAGTATCGCGTCACAGGCGATGCGGGGGCAGCTCAGCGGCGACTTGCTCCAATCGGCGATCACCTGCTCGACGCGGGTCTTGGCACCGTCAGCGAAATCATGGACGGCGCGCCGCCACATCTGCCGCGCGGCGCCCCGGCACAAGCCTGGTCCGTCGCCTGCACCCTGGAGGCCTGGTGGCGACTTGAACGCGCGCGCCTCAAAGCCGAAGCGAGCGAACGACCGGCGGTGACCGCGTAGGGCGGCGCGCGATCGAATCCACAGCGTATGCCCGAGCGTAACCGCTCGGTGCGGTCCTCGCCCGTATTGGAGAAAGCCATGCAAATGAAACTTCGTGAATTGAACGAAGAACGGCAACGTCTCGAACGCCAACGCACGGGCGAAGAAGACTGGCGGCTCTGGGGCCCCTATCTTGCCGAGCGCGCCTGGGGAACGGTGCGCGAGGACTACAGTCCCTGGGGCAATGCCTGGGAACACCTTGATCATGACCAGTCGCGCTCGCGTGCCTATCGATGGAACGAGGATGGCTTGGCCGGCATCTGCGACGAGCAGCAGCGCCTGTGCTTTGCGCTCGGACTGTGGAACGGTCGCGATCCGATCCTGAAGGAGCGCGCCTTCGGCCTCACCGGCAACCAAGGCAATCACGGCGAGGACGTGAAGGAGGTCTACCACTATCTCGACGCGACGCCCTCGCACAGTTTCATGCGCTATCTGTACAAGTATCCGCAGGCAGAGTATCCATACCGTTGGTTGGTCGAGGAGAACGCGCGTCGGGGTCGGCATGAACCGCCCTTCAGTCTGCTCGATACCGGCGTATTCAAGGACAGTGCGTACTGGGATATCGAAGTGGTGTACGCCAAGTCGGCGACCGATGAGATGCACGTCCGGGTGATCGCCACGAACCGCGGCAAAGAAACCGCCACGCTGCACCTCATCCCGAATCTTTGGTTCCGCAATACCTGGTCGTGGTCGCCCGATGCCGGTGCTCGGCCCAGCATCACGCGGGAAGCACCACCGAAGGGTGTGCCGTGGGCAGTGAAGGCAGAGCACGAATCGCTTGGGACCTACTGGTTTTATGGCAGGCATCCGGCGCGGACGATGTTCACCGAGAACGACTCGAACGCGGAACGCCTCTGGGGAGTCGCCAACGCAACGCCCTATGTGAAGGATGCTTTTCACCGGTTCGTCATCAACGGCGATCGCGCTGCGATCAATCCGGATGAAGCCGGCACCAAGTTTGGTGCGCATCACGTGCTCACCGTCGCGCCGGGCGAGTCGAGTGCGATTGGTTTTGCGCTCTCCGCACGGCCGCTCGCAGCGCCGTTCGAGAAGCGCGAAGTGCTGCTCTCGCGGCGACAGTCCGAGGCGACGGTGTTCTATGACGAGCTGTTGCCCGATGCAAGTGCCGACGATCATCGCATCATGCGCCAGGCGCTGTCCGGCATGATCTGGAGCAAGCAGTTCTTTCACTATGACGTCGCGCGCTGGCTCGATGGCGATGTGCTGCCGCCACCCGATTCGCGCAAGAGCGGCCGCAATCGCAGTTGGCGCCACATGAAGGCATCCGATGTGATCTCGATGTGCGACAAATGGGAGTATCCGTGGTTCGCCGCCTGGGATCTCGCATTTCATTGCGCTGCGCTGGCGCTGGTCGACGTGGACTTCGCGAAGGGCCAGGTCGAGCTGCTCCTCAAGGAAAATTATCTGCACCCGAATGGGCAGATCCCCGCCTACGAATGGCAGTTCGGTGATGTGAATCCACCTGTTCTTGCCATGGCGGCGCTGAAGGTCTTTCGCGCGGAGCGTGTGCAACGCGGCAAAGGTGACTACAACTTCCTCGCCCGCGTGACGCACAAGATGCTCATGAACTACACATGGTGGCTCAACCGCAAGGACTCGGACGGCAACAACGTGTTCGAGGGCGGTTTTCTCGGCCTCGATAACATCTCCGTCTACGACCGCTCGCAACCCTTACCGGCGGGCTATTCGCTGAAGCAGGCGGACGCCACCGGCTGGATGGCGATGTTCGCGTTGAACATGACGGTCATGGCACTGGAGCTCGCGGCCGAGAATCACGACTATGAGGATGTGGCGATCCAGTGCTACACGCAGTTCATGGCGATCGCGAACAGCATCGGCGGGAACACAGGTGAGCATTCTCTGTGGGACGACAAGGACGAGTTCTTCAAGGATCTGGTCGTCACACCGGACGGCCAGCGCCACCATGTCGACGTGTTCTCATGGGTCGGCCTCATTCCCCTCTTCGCGAGCGAAGTGATCGACGAGCGCCTGCTGTCCGGCGCACCGCGATTCCGTGCGACGCTCATGTCGCATTACCAGGGCGCCGTCGACGGCCACAAGGTGACGCACTGTCCGGTGCAAACGAACGAGCGGGGCGAGCATCTGCTGTCGCTGTTGGGGCCGCGCCGCTTGAAGGCGGTGCTGAAGCGCGTGCTCTCGGAGGATGAATTCCTCTCGCAATACGGTGTGCGCAGCGTCTCGCGCATCCACGCCGAGCGAAGCGATCTGGGCACCTTGCCCGGCATTGGTCGTGCCC
>JANMUI010000710.1:0-2340 GCA_031391405.1 Betaproteobacteria bacterium | reverse complement strand
CTCGACCGTAAGCCTGCGAAGCCCGATCCGCTGGGCACACCTGACGCGTTGCTCCTCCTCTCCGAGGAAGTCGCGATCGTCGACAATCTCGCGGGGAAGCTCTATCTCGTCGTGTTCGCCGATCCCCGCAATCCCCTTGCGTTCACCTATGGTCGCGAGCGGCTGAAGCAACTTCTTGCGGCGCTGCGACGCCCGGTTGAAATCCCCGCGCACCTGCCTGTCGTCGCACATTTCGCGCAATCCAATTTCGGTGAGGCGAGTTATCTGCGCGCCGCGGCGAAGGCCAAGCGCTACATCCACGACGGCGATGTGATGCAGGTGCAGATATCGCAGCGCCTGTCGCGCCGGTTCGCAGCCGAACCGCTCGCGCTCTATCGATGCTTGCGCACGCTCAATCCTTCGCCCTACATGTTCTATTTCAACTTCCGCGATTTCCATGTGGTGAGCGCATCGCCCGAGATTCTCGTTCGACAGGAAGGTCGCAAGGTGACCTTGCGGCCGATCGCAGGCACGCGGCGGCGTGGCGCGACGCCGGATGAAGATCGCGCGCTTGCCGACGAGTTGCTGGCCGATCCGAAAGAGCGCGCCGAGCATGTGATGCTGATCGATCGTGGCCATAACGATGTCGGCCGTATCGCTGAGATCGGTTCGGTGCGAGTCACCGAGACCATGGTGATCGAGCGCTATTCGCATGTCATGCACATCGTCTCGAATGTCGAGGGCACCTTGCGACCAGGGCTGGATGCGATCGACGTACTGCGCGCCACTTTCCCCGCGGGAACGGTCACCGGTGCGCCGAAGGTCCGCGCGATGGAGATCATCGATGAGCTGGAGCCGGTGAAGCGAGGCGTGTATTCGGGCGCTGCAGGGTATCTCGGTTTTCATGGCGACATGGACGTCGCGATCGCGATCCGCACCGCGGTAGTGAAGGACGAGATGCTTTACGTGCAAGCGGCCGCAGGCATCGTCGCGGATTCCATCCCTGAAAACGAGTGGGAAGAAACGAACATGAAAGCGCGCGCGATCCTGCGGGCGGCGGAGATGGCCTCCGCAGGATTGGATACAAAGATGGAGGAGTAATCCGTCTGACTTGATCGAGCACACTCCCAAGAATGATTCTGTGCGGTCTGCCGCGCAGATTCCTAGCTCAGCCTACTCCGCAGCGATTGCAAATCAGCAGTATTACTCGTAATGTATGCATATCTGCATAATGGATCGGACGGTCTGCAATGTCACTCGCACCCACCGCACTAAAGGCACTTCCATCTACGGTGAAAGATTCAGGGGTCAAGGCGCTCGCGGGGTGCTTTCGTATCCTTGATATGTGGGGCGCCAGCAATGCCCAGATGCGGCGCATCCTTGGTGCACCGGCCGAGCGGACTTTCTTCGATTGGAAGGCCAGTCGAGGCAAACGTCTGCCTGAGGACGTAATGCGTCGCATCGGCTATGTCGCCGGGATCTTCAAAGCATTGCAGATTGTCTATTCCGACGCCCAGCTCGCCGATGCATGGGTCAACAAACCCAATCGGCACTTCGGCGGGCAGACACCGCTGGAACGAATGGCCGCCGGCGACGTGACGGATTTATCCGCGGTCCGGGACTATCTGGACGCCGCGCGCGCCCCGTGGAGTTGACCAGACTCCCATGGCGCGGAACGAGGAACCTTCAAGCATGCGCTTCAGCACACTCAGCCAACGGGTCGTACGCTGGATGCGCGCCACGCGCATTATCGCTTCGCGATATCCGCCCATCGATTTGTTCGAGCGGGTCTCGCCGGACCCCGAAGTCTGGGAGGCCCTCATTGCGGCCGAACAACTCGTCAATCCGCGGGTTCGCGACGAGGCCGGCGAGATTCACCTGGTAGCGCCGAAGGAGCGCGTGAGCGGCCCGGGTGCGAGCTATGTAATGGCGTGCTTTACCCATTTGAATCCCAAAGGCTCGCGCTTCGGCGGCCAACACGCGGGAGCCTACTACGCCGGGCGGGAGCTCGAGACTGCGCTGCGTGAAACCGCCTATCACTTTGGTCGCTTTGCCGCCGATAGCAACGATCCCCCGCGCTACGAGACGATGCGTGTGCTCGTCGGAAGAGTCGATGCGCGTCTGCACGACGTCGGATCATTGCCGGCGCGCGAGCGAGCCGCCGTCCTCGATCCAAATTCCTATGTGGCGAGCCAAGCGCTTGCAGAACAGCTTCGAGACGGCGGCAGCAACGGCGTGGTGTATTCCAGCGTGCGAAACGCAGGTGGCCAATGCATTGCGGCGTTTCGCCCCAGGGCAGTCGGCATTCCCGTGCAAACCAAGCATCTGCGATACCACTGGGATGGCACGCGGGTGGCACGC
>JANMUI010000524.1:0-11424 GCA_031391405.1 Betaproteobacteria bacterium | reverse complement strand
CGACTCGCCGGCCGGCACGTGCATGCCTTCGGTGAACAGCTTGAAGTGATGAATCAGGTCTTCCATGTTGGTCTTCATCCCTACCCGTGACGGTGGCGCGACCTTGCGATTGTCGGTGATCACCGGACCCGGGTGCTTGCTCAGCCAGTCGATGCATTGACGGACGATGCGGTTCGACTGGCGCATCTCCTCGATGCGAACGAGATAGCGGTCATAACAATCGCCGTTGCGACCGACCGGGATGTCGAAGTCCATGCGATCGTAGACTTCGTACGGCTGCTTCTTCCGCAAGTCCCAGGCGATGCCGGATCCGCGAACCATCGGGCCGGTGAATCCGAGCGCCTTCGCCCGCTCCGGCGTCACGACGCCGATGCCCACTGTACGTTGCTTCCAGATACGATTGTCGGTGAGCAAGGTCTCGTATTCGTCGACATACGTCGGAAACCGGTTGGTAAAGTCGGCGATGAAATCAAGCAGCGATCCGGACCGCGAATCGTTCAGTCGGCGCAAGGTGCCGGCGTTACGATGCTGCGAAGCGAGATACTGCGGCATCACATCGGGAAGATCGCGAAAGACGCCACCCGGCCGGTAATACGCGGCATGCAGACGCGCGCCCGACACCGCTTCGTAGCAATCCATCAAGTCCTCACGCTCGCGGAACGCGTACAAGAAGACCGTCATCGCGCCGATGTCAAGAGCATGGGCACCGAGCCAGAGCAGATGATTCAGGATGCGGGTGATCTCATCGAACATCACGCGGATGTATTGCGCGCGCTCGGGTACTTCGATCCCGAGCAGCTTCTCGATCGCCATCACATAGGCGTGTTCATTGACCATCATGGACACGTAGTCCAGACGATCCATGTACGGCAGCGCCTGGATAAACGTCTTGTGTTCGGCGAGCTTCTCGGTCGCGCGATGCAGGAGACCGATATGCGGATCGGCGCGTTCGATCACTTCCCCGTCAAGCTCCAGCACCAGGCGCAGAACGCCATGCGCAGCCGGATGCTGGGGACCAAAGTTGAGCGTGTAGTTGCGGATCTCAGCCACGCTGAGCCTCCGCAATTGGCAGCTCAACTTCAGTGGAGGCTAACTTCCTGGAAGGGGCCAGGAAGTTAAGCGACCAGCGGGAGCGGCCGGAGCTAAAGTTGAGCGTGTAGTTGCGGATCTCAGCCATCACGACTTCCCCAGATCGCCGTAGTTCTCCTCGCGAATGATGCGAGGCGTGATTTCGCGCGGCTCGATCGTGACAGGCTGATAGATCACGCGCTTCTGATCGGGGTCGTAGCGCATCTCTACATTCCCCGAGAGCGGAAAGTCCTTGCGAAACGGATGCCCGATGAACCCGTAGTCGGTGAGGATCCGGCGCAAATCGGTATGCCCTTCGAACATGATGCCGTACAGGTCAAAGGCCTCCCGCTCATACCAATTCGCCGCAGGCCAAACTTCGATCACCGAACCAACGACGGGGAAATCGTCATCGGCCGCAAACGTTCGCAATCGCAGCCGCCAGTTGTGCTCGACCGACAGCAGATGCAGTACGACGGCAAAGCGCGCCCCCTGCCATGCACCTTCGCCATAGGCCGAGTAGTCCACGCCGCACAGATCGATCATCGTATCGAAACGCAGGCGAGGCTCGTCGCGCAGGCGTTGCACCGCGTCGAGATACACGTCGGGCTTCACCACGACCGTCGTCTCACCGAGCGCGTCCGTGCAGGCGGTGATACGCGGCCCGAGCGCACTTTCAAGCGCGGCCCGCAGTCGTTCCCGCTTTGTCGTCATCGATTTTTTGTTGTCATCGTTTGTAGGAGAGGCGCGGCGTCAACGTGCGATGGTGTTGGTCCGCCTGATCTTGTTCTGCAACTGGACGATGCCGTACAAAAGCGCTTCAGCGGTCGGCGGGCATCCCGGGACATACACATCCACCGGCACGATACGATCGCAGCCGCGCACGACCGAGTATGAATAATGGTAGTAGCCGCCGCCGTTGGCGCACGAACCCATCGAGATCACCCAGCGCGGTTCGGCCATCTGGTCGTACACCTTGCGCAATGCGGGGGCCATCTTGTTGCAGAGGGTGCCGGCGACGATCATCACATCGGACTGGCGCGGGCTTGGACGAAAGATGATGCCGAATCGATCGAGGTCGTAACGCGCGGCGCCGGCGTGCATCATCTCGACCGCGCAGCACGCCAATCCGAACGTCATCGGCCACAGCGAGCCGGTGCGCGTCCAGTTGATGACTGTGTCGAGCGACGTGGTGACGAAGCCCTGTTGCATGACGCCATCCGAGGCACCCATTACTCCCACTCGAGCGCCCCCTTCTTCCATTCGTAGATGAACCCCACGACCAGGATTGCGAGAAACACCATCATCGACCAGAAGCCGAACGCGCCGATTTCCATGAGCGAGATCGCCCACGGAAAAAGAAATGCAATCTCGAGGTCGAACAGGATGAAAAGGATCGCCACGAGGTAGTAGCGGACATCGAATTTCATGCGCGCGTCTTCGAACGCCTCGAAGCCGCATTCGTAGGGAGACAGCTTCTCGCTGTCGGGGCGGTGCACACCGAGCAGGAAGCCGACGACCCCGCCCGTACCGATCATCGCGATACCGAGCACGGCCCCGACGATCATGAACATGAGGATCGGGAGGTAACCTTCAATCATCGGGCGCACACTTTCGTAGTCGGACCCTGCCGGGTCCCGCGTGCAGGGCTGCGTCGAACGCAACCCTATCACTCGGGAACCAGGCGGGCGCCTCTTTGTTGGTGCCGACGGCGAGACTCGAACTCGCACAGCTTTCGCCACCGCCCCCTCAAGACGGCGTGTCTACCAATTTCACCACGTCGGCCATATTGCTTTGCCGTCCCGCTCGATCAGAAACAAATGCGACGACGGCAAACCTGTCCATTCTACTGTGTAAGTCTCGATTCGGGTGTCTACTTGGGGACTTCGTTCTTGCTCGCGCCGGGCACGCTATCGCCCTTCGAAGCATCCCCGGATTTTGGCATCGCATCGGCGCCAGGCACCGTGTCACCCGATTTCTTTTCCCCCTTCGCATCGCCCGCGGCCGGCCGCACGGACTGCATGATGCCAACGTCCCCACCGGCATATTGCGAGGAGGCCAGATAGGTCAGCCCGAGGCTCGTGAGGAAGAAAACCCCCGCGGTGATCGCTGTCGTACGCGACAAGAAATTCGCGGAACCCGTGGCGCCAAACAGGCTTCCGGACGAACCGCTGCCAAAGGCTGCCCCCATGTCCGCGCCCTTGCCGTGCTGAAGAAGTACCAGAACAATGACGACGATTGCGGCGATGACGTGCAACGTCAACGCTATTGTGACCCAAAGATTCATCTACTTTCCTTCGCGGCTGCCTCGCAGATCGAGATGAACTCATCTGCCTTGAGCGAAGCACCACCAATCAGACCACCATCGATATCAGGCATCGCGAACAGCTCGCCCGCATTTGAACCTTTCACGCTGCCTCCATAGAGAATCGCCAAATCGGCCGCCACCTTCGCGTCAGACTTGGCGACACGTGCGCGCAGCAGTGCGTGAACTTCCGCTGCCTGCGCCGGCGTGGCCGTTCTGCCGGTACCGATAGCCCAGACCGGCTCATACGCCAACACCGCCTTGCTCAATCCTGACGCACCCGACGATGCGAGGATTGCATCGAGTTGTCGCAATACCACATCAGCGGTGGCGCCCCGCTCTCGTTCTTCCAACTGCTCGCCGACGCACAGTATCGGCGTCAATCCAGCCTCGACGGCAGACCGGAATTTCGCCGCAACCTGCTGGTCGGTTTCGCCATACAGCGCGCGTCGCTCGGAATGACCGACGATCACATATCGGCATCGGAATTCGCCCAACATGCGCGCTGATACTTCCCCGGTGAACGCGCCCGACGTATGCTCCGACACGTTCTGCGCACCCAGTGCCACGACACTTCCACGCAGCAAATCCGCCACCTGCGACAGATACGGAAACGGCACGCAGATCGCAACGCCGGCGCCGGCGGACCGACCGGCCTCGCGCAGCAGTGCCTCGACCAGCACGCGATTGGCGTCCAGACCACCATGCATCTTCCAATTGCCGACCACCAATCGACGCCGCACCGCAGTGCTCCATGGTCAAACGATTCGCGCTCAGGTCGAGTGCGAAGGGAGTCGTCCAGCCAAAACCGTTAGATTTTACAGACTAAGGGGGTGCGCGGCAACGACCGCGTGCGCCGGGGTGATCCGTTGCAGGAGACCAGCCAATCACCGATCGAGGGGCAGGGACGCCCGACCTGCATTTGCGCCACGGCGGATGCCTTCCTCGCCGTCAAGCAGCCTTGACAGTCGCCATGACCGCGCGCTCGATCTCCGTTGCGATCGCGCGTGCCAACCGTTCGACTTCCGAGGAATCGTCGCCTTCGACCATGACCCGCAGGACGGGCTCGGTTCCGGACGGGCGGAGTAGGACACGTCCACGCCCACCCAATTGCGCTTCGGCGGCAACGCAGGCCTTCTTGACGGCAGCGTTCTCGAGCCAGTTGACGGCGCGATCGACCCGCACATTGATGAGCTTCTGCGGATACAAGGTGAGCCCGCCCGCCAGGCGATCGAGCCCCGCATCCTGTGCCCGCATCGCGGCGAGCACCTGCAAGGCGGAGATGATGGCATCGCCCGTCGTGTGCTTGTCGAGCGCAAGCAGATGCCCGGAGCTTTCTCCGCCAAGCAGCCAGCCTTTCTCCTGGAGCAATTCGAGCACATAGCGATCACCGACCTTCGCGCGGGCAAACGGGATGTTCTCGCGTTGCAATGCGCGCTCGAGCCCGAAGTTGGACATGACGGTCCCGACGACACCGGCAATCGGTCCTTGCCGCGCGCGATCCTTGGCAATGACATAAAGCAATTGATCGCCGTCATACACCCTGCCCGCGGCATCGGCCATGATCACCCGATCGGCATCGCCATCGAGCGCGACACCGACATCGGCGTTTTCGCGCAACACCGTCGCGGCCAAGGTCTTCGGGGAGGTCGCACCGACACCATCGTTGATGTTGAAGCCGTTCGGCTCGACACCGATCGCGACGACGTCCGCCCCCAATTCATGGAATACATCCTTCGCGACCTGATGCGCCGCGCCATTCGCGCAGTCGACGACCATGCGTAGCCCGCGCAGGTCGAGTGCGCCGGGAAACGTCCCCTTGCAGAACTCGATGTAGCGGCCTTCGGCATGCTCGAGTCGGCGTGCGCGTCCGAGATCGCGCGACGCCCGGCAACGAATCGGCTGATCGAGCCGCGCTTCGATGCGCTCCTCCAGCTCGTCGGGAAGCTTGCCGCCGTCGGAGGAAAAGAACTTGATGCCGTTGTCGTCAAAGGGATTGTGCGAGGCACTGATGACGATGCCGGCCTGCAACCGCAACGCACGCGTGAGATAGGCGATCGCCGGCGTGGGCAGCGGGCCGGTCAACACCACATCCACCCCGGCCGCAGTGAAGCCGGCCTGTAATGCTGCTTCGAGCATATAGCCCGAGATGCGAGTGTCTTTGCCGATCAGGACTGCGGGATGCGCGCCCTTGGCAACCGTCGAACGCTCGATCAGGACTTCGCCCGCGGCGAATCCAAGGCGCATGACGAATTCGGGGGTGATCGGTGACTCCCCGACCGAGCCGCGTATGCCGTCAGTGCCGAAGTACTTGCGTGCCATGAGAGGGGTTTCCTGTTGGAGGGAATGTCGAGTTCCGGACGAATCATATTCCCGCGCGGACCGCCGTGTGGGCAAGTTCGGATGTCCCTTGAACGCAAAGTTGTTCCCAAAGTTCGTGCATGTGATGGGGTGTGGCTTGATCCGAAAACCACGCTCGCCCTCGCTGTGTTGCCGCGCTTACCGTCACGCTTGATGACTGAACCGCCACAGGAGCGTGCACGAGGCGCCGTTATATCAATTTCAAACGCCCTCGGAGATGACTGTGACTTTGATCGACGCTGCACGACGGATCGTGTTTGTGATTTCGCTGCTCGCCTCAACAATCGCCTATGCGAATACGCAGACCGTCAGCGGCAAGGTCGTCGACGCCAAGACCGGAGCGCCCATTGCCGGCGCTTTCATCACATTCGGGGACGCGTTGGTACAGTCCGATGAATCCGGCGCTTTCGTCGCGACCGGTTCACGAGCAAGCGTCGGAGCGCGTGCATGGGGCTACGATCGGATCGAGATGCCGATCGCCACGCCGGGCGCGTCCAGCATGCAGAACGCCGAAATCCGCCTCGTGCCGTTTGCGCCGAAGTCACTGTATCTCTCGTTCTGGGGCGTCGCGAGCAAGACATTGAGTCAGGGCGTGCTCGATCTGATCGAGACGACCGAGGTGAATTCGCTGGTGATCGACGTCAAAGGCGATCGCGCGATGGTCGCCCATCGGAGCGCGATTCCCCTTGCGGCGCAGGTCGGCGCCCAGCGCGCCATTACGATGCCCGATATGAAAGGGCTCATCTCGACCTTCAAGGCCAAGGGCATCTACACGATCGCGCGCATCGTCGTGTTCAAGGATGAGCTGCTCGCGGCGGCGCGACCCGCCCTCGCGATCCGGACCGCGAGCGGGGAAATCTATCGCGACAAAGAAAATCTCATGTGGGTCGATCCGCACCACCGGGAGGTCTGGGAGTACAACATCGCCATCGCGATGGAAGCGGCCGCGGCGGGCTTCGATGAGATCCAGTTCGACTATGTGCGGTTTCCGGACACGACCGGGCTCGTCTTCGCCAAACCCAACACCGAAGCGAATCGGGTCAGCACGATCGCGGGATTTCTCGGCGAAGCGCGTAAGCGCCTGTATCCCCACAATGTATATTTGTCCGCCGACGTCTTCGGCTACTTGTGCTGGATGAAGGGTGATCTTCAGATCGGGCAAACGCTCGAATCGATTGGCGCCGAAGTGGATTACTTGTCGCCGATGCTGTATCCGTCCGGGTTCGCCGATGGCATTCCGGGCGCCCGCAATCCGGTCGCCCTGCCGTACGACATCATCTATCGTTCGCTCATGCAGGCACGCGATCGCACGGGCTTCGCGCCAGTGCGTTTTCGTCCCTGGCTGCAGGCATTCCGCGATTACGCGTTCGACCGCCGACAATTCGCGGCAGCCGAGATTCGCGCGCAAATCCGTGCCGCCGACGAATTCGGCACCAATGGTTGGCTGCTCTGGAATCCACGCAACAGCTATCGTGCCGATGGACTGCGGAGCCGTAACCCCATCGCCGCGCGGTAGGTGCGAGAGGTTGCCGGCGCACGCGTGAAGCCTTCGATGAATCGATTCTTCTGGCGGGGTGCCCTCACCTTCATCGCGATTGCAGGCTCGGGATTCGCGGCCGCACAACCGAATACCTTCGATGCGATCGATGCGGTTGTTACGCGGGAGATTGCCGCGGGCAAGGCCCCCGGTGCGGTCGTCTTGGTCGGCAATCGAACCAGCGTCCTGTATCGGCGCGCATTTGGGCAACGCTCGCTCAAACCAGTGCGCGAGGCGATGACTGTCGACACCATCTTCGATCTCGCCTCACTGACGAAAGTGATCGCGACCACGATCGCGGTTCTGCATCTCGCGGATCGCGGCATGTTGCGCCTGGACGAATCGGTCGCAACCTACTGGCCGGAATTCGCCGCCAACGGAAAATCTGTCATCACGGTGCGGGACGTACTCGCCCACCACTCGGGTTTGCGCGCCGGGTTTCCACCGCAGAATCCGGTTGCGGATGCCTCGGTCGCGAGGGCATTTATCGCCGGTGACAGGCTGATCTTCCCGCCGCGCCAGTCGACCCTCTATAGCGATATCAACTTCATCGTGCTGGGTGAGCTGGTCCGGCGCGTTTCGGGCATCGCCCTCGATGAGTATTGCGCGCGGCACGTCTTCGGCCCGCTCGGCATGCGTGATACGACATTCGGCGTACCTGCGGATCAGCGTGCGCGCGTGGCGCCGACCGAGCACCGCCTGGGCCATATGCTACGTGGCGACGTCCATGACCAGACAGCGGCTCGCATGGGTGGTGTGACCGGTCACGCGGGACTCTTCGGTACCGCGGATGATCTCGCGATCCTCGCGCAGATGCTGTTGAACGGCGGCGAGCGAAATGGCGTGCGGATTCTCGACGCGTCGACGGTTGCGGCGATGGCGACCCGCCAAGCCCTGGTGCGTGGCCAAAGCGAGCGCGGCCTCGGCTGGGACCGCGTCGTGCCGTATCCAAGCGACGATCGCGCGCAGGGCACCTCGAAGTCGTTTGGGCATACCGGGTTCACCGGTACGGCCTTGTGGCTCGACCCCGCTTCGCAAACGTTTATCGTTCTGCTCACCAACCGCGTTCATCCACACGGCCGTGGCGATGTGCGGGCGCTTCGTACGGATGTTGCCGAGCGCGCCACTGCGGCGATTCGCGCAGAGCGAGTGCCGTCGGAGGCTCGTGTCGCATCGGGCATCGACGTGCTGGCGGCCACTGAATTCGCCGCGCTGCGTGGTCGTCGCATCGGTCTTATCACCAACCGATCCGCGGCCGACCGCCACGGCCGGCGCACCCTGGACCTCCTGCGGGAAGCGCCGGGTGTCACGCTGGCTGCATTGTTTTCCCCTGAGCATGGGCTCGACGCGGACCGCGACGAGTCGATCGCATCCGGCGTCGATGGACGAACGAAGCTCATCGTCCATAGCCTCTATGGATCGGTGAAGCGCCCGACGCGGGCGATGCTCTCGGGCATCGACGCGCTGGTGTTCGATCTGCCGGATGTCGGCGTGCGCTTCTACACGTATGCCACGACGATGGCCTACGCGATGGAAGCCGCGGGAGAGGCACGGATTCCATTCTTCGTACTCGACCGGCCCAATCCGCTCGGCGGCGCCGTCGTGCAAGGGCCGATGCTCGATGCCGACCAGACATCATTTACCGGCTACTTCCCGCTGCCCATGCGCCATGGCATGACGCTCGGCGAGCTGGCGCAGTTCTTCAATGCCGAGGCGAAGCTTGGTGTTGAGTTGGAAGTCGTGAGGATGCGCAATTACACCCGCGCCCTGTGGTACGACCAGACCGGACTGCAATGGATCGCGCCATCGCCGAATTTGCGCCGGCTCGACCAGGCGATTCTCTATCCGGGCGTGGCCTGGGTCGAAGGGTCCAATGTCAGCGTCGGGCGCGGTACGGACACACCATTCGAGGTGATGGGCGCGCCGTGGATCGACGCGCGAAAACTCACCGACTATCTCGGTGCCCGCTCGATCGCGGGCGTAGCCTTTGCCCCGGTGCGCTTCACGCCCAGCGCCAGCCGGCACGCCGGACAGGCAAGCAACGGGGTGCGCATCGACCTGCGTGACCGCGACACCCTCGATTCGTCTTTGCTGGGATTGGAGCTGGTATCAGCACTCGCGAAGCTTTTCCCGGCGCACTTCGAGCTGAAGCGCACGGACAACATCATCGGATCGCGTGCCGTGTCGACTGCGATCCAGGCAGGCACGGACCCGCGGACAATTTCTGCGGGCTGGCAGGAAGACCTCGAGCGATTCCGCGCGCGGCGGGAACGGCATCTGCTGTATCCGTGAACAACAAAATCGGCAAGAACCGGGCACAGGCCAGAATGAAACTTACCTAACGTGCGCTGCTCAAGCCTCCGTTCGCCCTGAGCCTGTCGAAGGGTAACGCAGGCGCGTCAACGACGCGCGATGGTCCGCTTACGGATTCTCCGTTATTCGCCCCTCGTCAGGCCTGTCCAGAGCTTGTCGAAGGGCTCAGGGCGAACAGTCAATCACCTAAGCCCAATCGAATCACAGGACGCGGGATACCACCCTCCACTGCCGCCAACACAGCGAGCCCATCACGCGTCGCCGCCACATCGTGGACGCGAACGATATCCGCGCCTCGTTGCACCGCAAGCAATGCCGCCGCGACGCTCGCAGGCAGCCGCTCTTCCGTCGGCCGCCCGGTAATTCGCCCCAGCATCGACTTGCGTGAGAGGCCCGCCATGACCGCTACGCCCGCACGCCGGAATTGCGATAACGCGCGGAGCAACGCAAGGTTGTGATCGAGATTCTTGCCGAATCCGAATCCCGGATCGATGACGATACGGTCATTCGCGATACCCGCGCTCGACAGCGCAGCGACACGTTCCCGCAGGTAGACCTCAACTTCCCTCACGACATCGGCATACACCGGATCGGCCTGCATGGTGCGAGGCTCGCCTTGCATATGCATGACGCAGACTGCCGCCTCCGTGCTCGCGACCGCCTCGATCGCGCCCACTGCACGCAAAGCGTTCACATCATTGATCATGGATGCGCCGGCCTTGAGGGCTTCGCGCATCACAGCGGGCTTCAGCGTATCCACGGAGATCGGGATGTCGAGCTTCACAAGGCCGGTCAGCACCGGCAGCAGACGGTCGAGCTCTTCAGCGATCGTGACGGGCGCCGCCCCAGGCCGCGTCGATTCGGCGCCCAGATCGAGAATGTCGGCGCCCTCCCCGGCCAACCGATGCGCCTGATCGATCGCGCGATTCGCATCGAGAAACGCCCCGCCGTCGGAGAACGAGTCGGGTGTGATGTTGACGATCCCCATGATCAATGGGCGATCGAGGCGCAAAACAAAACGGCCGCATCGCAGGATGCGGCCGTCCGATACTGGCGAGGCGTGACCCGCCACGGTCACCACACCAACTATTAAGCCACTGCGGGCGCCGGTGTCGCGCCGCCTGCACCGGCCTGCGGCGGTTGCGGTACGGGCGGTGCGGAGGATGGCTTCGGTGGGCGTGGCGGGAGGCCACCCATGATGTCGTTGATCTGATCAGCATCGATCGTCTCCAACTCGAGGAGGGCTTTTGCCATTCCCTCCACCTTGTCGCGATTCTCTTCAAGCAGGCGCCGCGCCAAGCCGTACTGTTCGTCGATGATGCGCCGGATCTCCGAATCGACCTTCTGCATGGTCGCTTCCGACACGTTCTTGTGCGTCGTGATCGAGCGGCCGAGGAACACTTCGCCCTCGTTTTCCCCATACACCATCGGGCCGAGCTGATCGGACATGCCGTATCGGGTCACCATGTCGCGCGCCATCTGCGTCGCGCGTTCGAAGTCGTTCGTGGCGCCGGTGGTCATCTGGTGCATGAACAGCTCTTCGGCCACGCGCCCGCCGAACAGCACCGCGATGCGGTTCAAGAGGTAGTCGCGGTCGAAGGCGTAGCGGTCTTGCTCCGGCAGTTGCATGGTGACGCCCAACGCGCGGCCACGCGGAATGATGGTCACCTTGTGGACCGGATCGGCTTTCGGCAGCATCTTCGCGACGACCGCATGACCGGATTCGTGGTACGCGGTGTTGCGCTTCTCTTCATCGCTCATCACCATCGAGCGACGTTCCGCGCCCATCATGATCTTGTCTTTGGCGCGCTCGAAGTCTTCCATGTCGACCAGCCGCTTC
>JANMUI010000492.1:0-1360 GCA_031391405.1 Betaproteobacteria bacterium | reverse complement strand
CTTTACGGTCAGGGTGAGGGCGATCTTGAGCGGCTGATCGACGATGCCGTCGTTGTCGATGAAGTCCTCGAAGCGATATGTGCCGTCCGGAATCTCTTCGATGTAGGAGCGCATTTCCTGCTCGGAGCGTTCCATCATCTCGCCGACACAGGCGCTCAGCTGATCAACGCCATAGCGTTCGACGAGACGATCGAGGCCGCGCTGTGCGATCGTGAACACGTTGGTCATTGCCGCAAGATCGCCTGCGATCTGGACGGGCAGCCGAACATTCGCGCGGAACATCTGCACCAGCGGCTCGTTCAGTTTCCCCTGGTCGTAGAGCTTCATCGGCGGGATCAGCAGGCCTTCCTGATGGATCTCCGTTGCCTTGGGGGCCCAGCCGCCCGGCACGCTGCCACCGATATCCATCCAGTGGCCGGTGCTCGCCATCAATGCGACGAGTCGATCGCCGGCGAAGTACGGTGCGACCAACTGCACGTCCTGCAAATGCGTGCCGCCGATATACGGGTCGTTCAGGATCCACAGATCGCCCGGCTTGAAGCCGCCTTGTGCATTGGCGAGCTTGACGACGTTCTGCGTGGTGAATTGCATATTGGCGAGAAATACCGGCAGGCCGTAACGCCCCTGCGCGATGGTCTCGCCGGTCACCGGATGGAAGATGCCGTGCGCGCAATCGTTGGTCTCGGAGATGATCGGGGAGATCGCGGCGTGGATCAGATGCAGATCCATTTCGTCGGCGATCTGCTCGAGCGAGCCGCGCACGACGGCAAGGGTTACCGGATCGATTTTCATGTTGCCGCCTCCGCGAGATTTTCCAGGCATCCATGCGCGCCGAATCGGCGGCTGGCGGCAATCGCTTTGGTGTCGATGCCAAGCACGCTGGGGCCACTCGCCGCTTGGCTCATGACACCGTCACCAAAAGATTGCCGGCCGCATCCACGCGCGTGGTCATGCCGGGTTCGACCACCGTGGTCGCGTCGTCTTGTTCCACGATCGCCGGTCCCTCGAATGTCATGCCGGGTGCGAGATCGATGCGTCGATAGATCGCCGCGTCGGTCCAGCCACCGAAGTAGACCGGTCGCCGTTTGAACGGATTGGGCGCGGCCGTGCTGCGCTTGGCTTCTTCTTTCGCCGCGTGCGCGCCGCGTACACCAAGCACGGTGGTGCGCACATTCACGACCATCACCGGAATGTCGCCGAGCGTGTTGCCGAAGTCGCGGCGGTAGGCATCGATGAACGCACGGGTCAGACGCTCCACGCTCCAGTCGGCCTCGATCGGCACGCGCAACGCATGGATCTGTCCCTGGTAGGCCAGGTCGGCAAAGTGCGACGCGCGCACCGAATCGTGCGGCGCTTCGCT
>JANMUI010000476.1:0-5427 GCA_031391405.1 Betaproteobacteria bacterium | reverse complement strand
GCACCGCCGATGGTGCCACCCGCACCCGGCTTGTTTTCGACCACGACCTGCTGGCCAAGATCCTTCGTGAGACTCGCACCCAGCACGCGTCCGATGATGTCGGCGGTCGAGCCGGCCCCGAACGGGACGATCAGCCGAATCGGCTTCGTGGGATACGTCTGCGCGAAGGCGCTCGTGCAGCCGAGCGTGATCGCGATCAGGGTTGCGGCAGCGCGCATGGTGTCGATCCTCGATTGAAAACTCGGCTTGGGATATCGGTCGCGGCCGAGTCGTGGAAGAATACCAGCGTAATTCGAATCAAACCACGAAGGAGGCGTCTCATGCTTGCCGACAAGCCGATCACCGATCCCTATTACGCCAACATCGATCGGATCATTCGCGAAGAGGGTGCGGCGAAGGTATCGGAGACTGAGCGTATTTTTCGCATCGCGCGCTGCGCCAACGGGGCGGGCATCGACTACAGCGACGTTCGGCGCGTGATCGCCGATATCACCAGCCTCGCCGCGTGGTACGACGCTTGGCAGAAGTGCGCTGATCGCTATGCACGGCTGGCGGCTGACGCCGAGGCGAAGGGTCGAACCATTACCGCCGGCGGGCACTGGTTTCGCGCGGCGCTCTTGTATCACTACGCGCAACTGTTCACCCGGCCTGAGGATGTGCGCCGCCGCGAGGGACAGAAGCTGCGCGTCGAATACTATCGGCGCGCGTGCCCGTGGTTGCAGCCGCCGGTCGAGCCGGTGTCGATTCCCTACGGTGCGCTCAAGCTGCCTGGATATTTGCGCTTGCCGGAACCGCGCAGTGGCCGCGTGCCGGTCGTGATCATGATCCCGGGCGCCAACTCGGTGAAAGAGGAGCTGCATCACTGGGCCGAATGGATCGTGAAGCGAGGCGTGGCGACCTTGACCGTCGATGGACCGGGACAAGGCGCGATGTCGGCGGCAAACGGTGGCGTGCCGTGCGATCTGCGGCGCTACCACGAGGCGGTGACGGCAATGATCGATTACACAGGCACGCGCGCCGAGCTTGATGCGTCTCGGGTCGCGCTGCTAGGCCAAAGCACCGGCGGCAATCTCGTGCTTGGCGCCGCGGGTCATGAACATCGTCCGCGTGCGGTGGTGTCGCTCGGTGGCGGTTTCGATTTTCGCGGCAAGACCTCGGCCACCACGCCGATCGATGTGAAGGAAGAAGCGCGGGACCTCTATGGCTTGCCGTCGCTCGATGCGCTCACGGACTACATCGCCCGGGACGGCTCGCTGGCCGGCGTGATCGCGAAGATCCGCTGCCCCATCCTCTTGATCCACAGCGGCCAGGATTTTCTCGTGCCGCAGGGCGAGATCGATGCAATCAAGCGAGAAGCCACCGCGCCCTGCGAATCGTTGTACTACGAAGACATGGGCCACTCGATCACCGGCCGCAATGGCGAGATGAGTCCGGCGATGGCCGATTGGGTGGCGGAGAAGCTGCGGGAGCCGAAGAGTTGAACCGCAGGGGACGCAGAGGACGCGGAGGAAAGGCATAGTTGGAGAAATCGTCGCGCGGTTCAGCATGTGACGAAACTCAGACGCGCAAGGAGCAACGATCCTCCCGTGTCCTCTGCGTCCCCTGTGGTTCAGAACCTGTTATGCGTCGTGTTTGATATTCAGAATGCCATGCAGTCGCACCGGCGAAATCGGTAGTCGCGTCACCGCGCCCGGACGGCCAATGGCATCATCGATGGCCGCAGCAATCGCCGCGCCCGCCGCATTGATCCCGCCCTCGCCGGCGCCTTTTACGCCCAGCGGATTCTGCGGGCTTGGTGCATCTTCGAAGATGAGGATTTCGACGTCCGGCATCTCGGCAATGGTGGGCATGAGGTAGTCGGCGAATGTCGTCGCGAGGGGCTGGCCCTGATCGTCGTACATGAACTCTTCGAGGAGCGCTCCGCCGATGCCTTGTGCTGCACCGCCTGCGAGTTGTCCTTCGACCAGCATTGGATTGATCATGCGACCGATGTCGAACGCGATCACGAATCGTTCGACGTGAACACCACAGGTTTCCGGGTCGACGCGCGCGACCACCGCATGGACGCCGTACGGATAGTTCATGTGATCCGTCTTGAACGATCCCTCGGCGCTCAGACCGCCGGCACGTTTGCGTGCGATCTCGGTCAGCGAGAGTGAGACGCCGCTGCCATGCACTACGCGCCCGTCCGCAAGCGACAGCTCGTGCGATGGCTTGCCTAGCAGCGCTGCGGCCATAGCGATCGCCTGGTCTCGCAGCGCCTCGGAGGCCGCCTTCACCGCCGAGCCGGTCATCACCGTTACCCGCGAAGCGAATGCACCGCCACCGACATCGATGCGATCGGTCTGACCATGGATCACACGCATCGATTCGATCGGCACGCCCAAGGTCTCCGCGCATATCTGCGCAATTGCGGTTTCGATGCCCTGTCCAATGGACGCAGCGCCGGTCACGATTTCAATGCACCCGTCAGGTTCGACCGTGACGATCGCCTTCTCGAACGGGCCCAGGCCGCTTTTCTCGACGAAGTATCCCAGGCCGAAGCCGACCTTCTCACCCTGTGCGCGTCGACTTGCAAGCGCAGCTTGCAGCGCATCGTAGCGAAGATGGGTAAGCATCTTGTCGAGCAGGAGCTCGAAATCGCCCGAATCGTAGATAACTTGCGTGCCCAATGTACCGATGCCGCGATCGAACGGCATCGCCTCGCGCGGAATCAGATTGATCCTGCGCACTGCGATACGGTCCTTGCCGAGCGCGCTCGCGATTGCATCGAGAAGCCGCTCGCGAGCGAAAGTGCTCTCGTAACGGCCGGGCGCGCGATAGGTACCGGCGGGCGTCTTGTTGGTGAGCCGCACATGCCCGGTGACGCGATAAGCCGGGATCCGATACGGCCCCGGAAGCATGGCCGCCGCGAGATCGGCCACCGTCACGCCGTGCGTGCGGATATAGCCGCCCTGATCGGCCCAGAACTCGTCCTCCAGCCCGAGGATGAAGCCACGCTCGTCGATCGCCGCACGCAATCGATGCACTTGATCGCGAGAGTGGTTCGCCGCCAGCAGATTCTCCTGACGATCTTCGATCCATTTCACGGGACGTTTGAGCCGCATCGCCGCGTGGCATACGAGCACGTCTTCCGGGTAGAGCTCGCCCCGCACGCCGAACCCGCCACCGACGTGCCCCTCGTAAAGCTGCACCATGCCGAACGGCAGATCGAGCATGCCGGCGATGGTGTTGCGGTTGAAGTGCGGCACCTTGGCGGCACCCAGCATCGACAGCTGTCCCTTCGCCGGATCGAAGTAGGCGAGCGCGCCGCGCGTTTCCATTGCCACGCCGCTATGCCGCCCGACCGCGACTTCCAATTCGATTATGCGATTGGCGCGGGCGAATGCATCGGCGATGTCGCCGTAGGATTTGACGAGCACGGCCGCTTCGCACTTGAGCCCCGGATGCGTGTCAGGCATGAATTCAGTTGGTTCGTCGGTCGGTGTGAGATACGGCGCGAGCGCATCGATGTCGCAGGCGACCAGCTCAGCAGCATCCTCTGCGGCGTAGATGTTTTCTGCGAACACCACCGCCACCGGATCGCCGACATAGCGCACATAGTCACGCGCGAGCACCGTTTGGCGAAATGGCTCGAGCCCCGCCACTTTCGACAGACGAAAATCGATCGGCGGAATGCGATCGACATCCGTCCACGTCCAGATCGCCACGACACCGGGCAGCCGCAACGCCTCGCGTGTGTCAATGCGACGAATCCGTCCGAACGCGATGGGCGAGCGCACCACGCGCATGTGGAGTTGGTTCGGATAGTTGAGATCGGCCGCGAACCGGCCGGCACCGATAAGGAGCGGACGATCCTCGAGGCGCTTGAGCGATTGACCGATCGCGCCCATGCGCGAGCTACTTCGCTCCGCGCATGGTGACGGCCGCCGCGCGCACCGCCTTCAGGATGTTCTGGTAGCCGGTGCAACGGCACAGATTGGAGGACAGCACATGACGCAACTGCTCGTCGCCCATATTCGGCTCGGCCTCCAGCGCGCCGACCGCCAGCATGAGAAAGCCTGGCGTGCAAAAACCACATTGCAGTCCGTGATGTTCCCAGAATGCCTGCTGCATCGGATGCAAGGTGTCACCGTTGGCAAGCCCTTCGACGGTACGGATTGCCTTGCCGCCTGCCTGCACCGCGAACATGAGGCATGCGCGCACTGGGTTGCCATCGACCAGCACCGTGCAAGCGCCGCATACACCGTGCTCGCAACCGACGTGGGTGCCGGTGAGGCCACAGTCGTCGCGCAACGCGTCGGCGAGATTGCGCCGGGATTCAACCGTGATGTCGTGTGTCCGACCGTTGACGAGCAAGGACACGTCCACCTTGGTACTCATGCGGTTCCTTTCTGCAAGCTTCTCAACGCCGCGCGAATCCGCTCGGGTGTGACCGGCATCTCGAAGAATTCGATGCCGAATGGCGCAAGCGCATCCACGATTGCGTTCACCACTGCGGCGGGTGCACCGATCGCGCCACCTTCGCCAACACCTTTGGCACCGGTGATGCTGGCATCGGTCGTCGTCTGCAGATGGTGGATTTCGATTACCGGTACTTCGCTCATCGTGGGCGGGAGATAGTCGGCCAAGGTTGTAGTGAGCAGATTGCCCGACTCGTCGTACTTCAATTCCTCATAGAGCGCGTTGGCAATGCCCTGCGTGATGCCGCCATGCACCTGGCCATCGACGATCATTGGATTGATCAGAATGCCCGCGTCTTCCACCGCGAGAAAGCGTTCGATGCGCACGCCACCGGTGCCAAGATCAACCTCGACGATGGCGACATGGCATGCGTTCGAGAATGTACCGCCCGGATCATAGGTTGCCGAGTCGCGCAGCCCCGGGCCGATATCGGCACCGAGTCGATGGCTCTGGTGATACGCCGCGCGCGCCAAGGTCGCGATATCGATCGATCGATCGGTGCCCTGAATCCGTGCTTTGCCCTCGGTGAGCTCGATGTCTTCGGCCGATGCTTCCATCAACACCGCGGCAACCTTGCGCATCCGCTGCGCGAGTCGCTCACCCGCGAGCTTGCAGGCACCGCCCGCGATCACCAGTGAACGGCTGGCAAACGTGCCCCAACCGTACGGTGTGCTGTCGGTGTCGCCGTGAATGATGCGAATACGATCGGGCGCGAGGCCAATCTCATCGGCCACGATCTGCGCGAGGGTTGTCCCCAAACCTTGGCCGTGCGGGGATGAACCGATGCGAACCTCGACGAAACCACCCGGATCCATCGCGATTTCGACCGTCTCGTAGCCGGGCACGATTTCCATCTTGCGCGCGGCGAACGCGGATGTTCCATAGCCCGAGCGCTCGCTGAATACCGAGAAGCCAACGCCCAGGTATCGACCGCGCGCGCGTTCGGTTTTCTGCCGCGCGCGA
>JANMUI010000472.1:0-11632 GCA_031391405.1 Betaproteobacteria bacterium | reverse complement strand
GGCCGCCCACTGTGCCGCCTTGATGGGACAGCTCGCCACACCGACCGGGCGGCCGGGTTGCGCGAGCGAGCGGATCGCGTGGTTGTGGATCACCTGTTCGGTTTGCACGGCGTCGTGCAGCTCGAGGACCGGACTGTTGGGAACATCGGCGGCGTCGAGCACCGCGCACCATTCATCGCGCGGGCGTGTGGCGAAAATGCGTTCCAACTCGCCGATCAGCACTGCGCGATTGGCCAGGCGCGCCGGATTGCTGGCGAAGCGCGGATCGCTGATCCACTCCTCGTGCAAAAGTGCGCGGCACAGGTTGCGCCAGAACTCGCGCGTGAAGGCGCCGACCATTACGTACTCGCCGTCCGCGCAGACGAAAGCCTGATACGGGACGATCTGCGCGTGGCCGCGGCCGAGCCGCTCGACCTTCTGCCCAAGCGTGGTCACCGACGGGATGTAGTTGCACATCATGTTGAGGGAGGCATCGAGCATGGCGATTTCGATATGCTGGCCCTCTGGAAAGCGCTCGCGCGCATGCAGTGCGGCGAGGATGCCGGCCAGACCGAACAGGCCGCTCGAGAAATCGGCGATCGGTGCGCCGATGCGCACCGGTCCGCCGCCGACCTCGCCGGTGATGCCCATGAGGCCCGACACGCTTTGCATAATGATGTCGTTCGCCGGGCGTGCGGCCCATGGACCAGTGGCGCCGAACGCCGAGATCGAGCAGTAGATCAGTCCCCCGCGCAGTCCCCGCAGCGACTCGAAGCCAAGCCCCAGGCGATCCATGACTTGCGGGCGAAAATTCTCGACCACGATGTCCGAGCATGCTGCGAGACGCCGCGCGAGCTCGGCACCCTCGGTGGTCGCGAGATCGATGACGATGCCCTGCTTGTTGCGGTTGAGGCTCACGTAGTAGTCGGATTGTCGCGGCCCGAGGTCCGGCACCGGTACGCCCATCGAGCGGCTGCCATCGCCTTGACCGGGCTTCTCGATCTTGATGATCTCAGCGCCGAGATCCCCAAGGAGCATGGTCGTAAAGGGCGCCGCGGCCGCGTGGCTGAAATCGAGCACGCGGATGCCTGCCAGGGGCCGACCGGCATCCTTACCCGCCGCCATGCCCGAATCGTTCGCGGTGTTGCCCATTCTGCGTTAGGAGGCTGCGCGGCTGGGCGCGCAGCCTTCTCCAGGAAGACGCAATGGTTCAGACGGACGACGCATTGCAATCACAATCAGCTCCATTTCGCGGTTGTTGAACGGCGCATTCGCGGTAATCAAGGCACGCGGCGTCTTCCATCAGGAATCTGCGCGGTCTGCCGCGCAGATTCCTAGGCCCTTCCGTCGGCTTGATGATCGATCGGGAACTGCGCGAGCGGCGTGCCGCGTGAAGGCAGTGCAACGATTGAGTAGCCGGGCATGATGTCTTCGCCGCGCTGGTTGATGCCGTGCGTCTCGCACTGGACATAACCGATGCCGCTCTTGCGGCCGCGCCACTTGTCGGTGACTTGTCCACTGGCCCACACCGTGTCGCCAAGGAAATTCATGCCGCGATACTTCGCGAACACTTCGGCGACCCAGCCATCGTCACCGGCCCAGTTGGTCATGAGATGCGTCGCCCACGCACCGCGCTGCGAGCCGTAGTCGTAGGGCGCGGGCATGCCGATTTCGGCGGCCATGTACGAATCCCAGTGGACGCGCTCCACTGCCTGCGGAATGCCGGTCTCGGGATCCTTCACCGCGATTCTTGGTGACTGGCGGCGATACGCGAGCCAGTATTGGCCGCTGCGAACATGTGGGGAGCCCACGCCCATCATCCACGCAATCATGTCGGCGACCGTGAGCGGACCGCGCACGATCGGCTTGACCGGCTCACCGATGGCGACATCCTCCCAGTAGCGGGGCTCTGCGCCACGCACCTCCTCGGCGGCGGCATCAGCATCGATGCGCGCGATCTCGGCGTCGCTGTACCGTGCCTTGGGTATCGACATGTACTTGCCGATGTCCTTGCCTGCCTTGCGCTCCGAACGTACCGCGGACATCACGCAGGTCGCGATGAGCTCGTTCCGCTGGTTGTAGTACTTGAGCGCGCGCCGCTGCATCATCGAGCGGCCTGCGTAGGTTCCGGTCCGCTCTTCGAGCGCCGTCATCTCTTTCGTCGCATGCACTTCGTCGCCATCGAGCAACGGCCGCTGGTAGGTCCAGTGATCGCTCGCATGCAGGCCGTGCACGCCGGGCAAGCCTTCGCCCCGGCGCATATCCCAGCTTCCCCAGGTGACCGCGTAGAGGAGGGCGGGTGGGGCCACGTTACGTCCAAATCGGCTGGTCTTCGCATGCGCGGGGTCAATCCAGAGCGGATTCATGTCGCCGATCGCGCGCGCGGCGTGTCGAATGCTGTCGGCGTTCACATAGCGGACGAACGGTTCCTCGATCGGATAGACCTGATGCAAGCGGCGGCGGACCTGCTCGACCGCTTCGTCGGTGATCCGACCATAGACTTGTTCCTGGACAGACATGGTGCGCATGATCCGGTTCGATTGGGTAACGCCACACGTTACCTGCAATGCGCTAGCCGTACAACTTCGCCGTGTATTGGCGAAGCGTGGCGGGGGAGTCATACCCATGCGGGCCGCTGGAATCCCCCGGCACATTGCGTTCAGCCACCCCCTTTGACAAGGGGGCAGGCCCGGCACATTGCATTCGGCCACCTCCTTTCACAAGGGGGCCGAAGTCAAGGCCGGCGGCGCCCGAAGCGCGATCGCCTCAATCCGCGAGAACGATACGCTCGATTGTGCTCTTCGACATCCCGCCAAAGCTCGGGATCACCATGGAGTGGAGCCCCGGGCCACCGGCTACCAGGATGAGGATCTGCTTCGGGTCATCGAGATAAGGGATCTCCGTGATCTCGGGACCGAGGTCGGTCGGCGGGCGGCGAATGCGATACCAAGCGCGCAGACCTGCGCCCCAGCGATCGAACTGAAACCGCAGGCGGCGATGCAGCGCCTGGCGCACGTCTTCCTTGCTCATCCCATGGGATGCGAGGATGGTCGCATGCTCGGGTCCCAGCACGACCATCATCTCCCCACCGAGACCGGCATTGTTGTTGCCGGTCGTGTTCATGGTGTCGGCGATCGTCATGATGAGCTCGTCCGGCGTGCGGCTCGCGTGATCCTGCACATTGTGCGGCGCCTCACCGGCATGCACGAGCACCGTGCTGTCTTCGCGACGCATGCCGTGCTCGACATGATAAGGTTCCCACGGGTTGCGCTCTTCATTCTCGCCGGCGCAGTAGGTGAATTTGCAGGGTGATCCGAAGGTCGCCATGTCGGTCCGCCCCGGCAGACCTTGGCCGATGTTCATCAGCACCAGCCGCACGGCGCGGCCGATCGTCGCGTTGGCGCGTGCACCCTGACCGAATACGTTACTGCCGCAGTTGATACCCAGGCGTTCGCGCACCGGCCCGTTCACGAAGATCAACGGTGCGGCAGGATGCGTCGTGCCTTGGACACCCGCGAGGTTGAACTCGGGCCGCGCAATCCCCCGCAGCGCGGCGAGCACCACCGGCATGTAATCCGGCCGGCAACCTGCCATCGCGGCGTTGATCGCTACCTTCTCGACGGTCGCCACGACTTGACTGGGTGCAATCGCCGCCACCTCTGCGAGCGGCGCGAGGCCACTTGCGGCGACGAACGCAGCGACCAACTCGGGCGTGGGCGGGATGATCGGCAGGCCATCGGTCCACCCGCGCTCGAGGAAATACGCCTGCAGATCGGTCGAGGACGCGCCGACTTCAATCGCGCTGGCACTTGTGGTCATCGTGCTTCTGCGGTTGCGGTGGAAGCGAGCAGGGCCTTCACCACCTCTGGAAGGACTTGATCGGCAAGCGTCTCGATCTCGGTCGGGGTGCGTGTCATCATCGGATGGACCAGCACCACGAGCGCGAGATCGGGCGCGCCCAACGACTCACGCCTGCGCAGCGCGAGCGTGCGAAACAGCGGCGTATAGAACGTCACCGCGGGGATGCCCAGCATCTCCAGATCAAAGGCGTCATGGACACTCCACGACGTACAGGACCCTCAGTCGCCGAGCGCGGTCAGCGCGAGATGCGGTTTCCATTTGACCAGCTCCGCGATCGCGGCGGCGCCGGTTTCTCCGGCGTGACGCTTGCGCCAGGTGCGCACTTCCGCCGCGCCATGCGCGCGCTGGAGGCGCCGGCCAACCGCCTCGAGAAACTCGCGGGCGTTGACCTTGGTGTTGTCGAGCAACGCGATGCGGGCACCTTGGAAGCTCGTCAGGCGAGGTGCCAGCCGCGGCACGGTGCCGGGTTCGCGTGTCCGCGCGCCCGGTGCCGCAGGCATGCTGGCAGGCATTGCGGCAGGCATTGCGGAATTTCCGCCTTCCACGCCAGGATGCAGAATGGTGAGGGTATCTTTCATTGGTACCGCCTCCCACAGAGAGCCATGTCTTGTTGCATCGCGAGAAGTTTATTCCACTTTGATCTTCGCATCGCGCGCGAGCTTTGCTACCCGCGCGGTTTCGTCGCGAATGAACGCGGTGAAGTGTTCGTACGACGGGCTCGCCGCGAGCTCGACGCCTTGCCCTTCGAATCGGCTGCGCAGCTCAGGCGTTTGCAGCGCCTTGGCAACCTCCGCATGGAGCCGGTTGAGCACCTCGCGCGGAACACCGGCCGGCACGGCGAAGCCGTTGAAGGTAACGTCCTCGAAGTCCTTGACACCCGCTTCGTCCAAAGTCGGGATATCGGGAAAGAGCGCGGTACGCGCGCGCGTTGTGACGCCGAGCGCGCGCAGCTTGCCGGCGCGTAGATGCCCACCCGATGTGCTCACCTGATCGAACATGAATGCAACACGGCCGCCGATCACGTCCACCAGTGCCGGCGCGTTCCCTTTATAGGGGATATGCGTGAACTGCGCGCCGACCTGGCGTCCGAAACGCTCCGCCGCCATATGTCCAACGGATCCGGACCCCGCCGTCGCGTAAGTCAGCTCACCGGGCTTGGCTTTGGCGTGCGCGATCAGCTCCATGACCGTCTTGAACGGACTTGATTCGGGTATCACGAGCACGTTGGGAATGCGCGCGAGCAGGCTCACGCCGATGAACTCCTCGACCGGATCGTAGCCGGCCGCGGGCATCACCGCGGGGGTGGAGAGGAACGTGTTCGCCATGGCGAGGATCGTGTAGCCGTCGGGGGCGGACTTCGCGACGAAGCGCGTACCGACCGTGCTGCTTGCACCGACCCGATTCTCGACGACAACCGGCTGCCCGACATTCGCCGAGAGTCGCTCGCTCACCGCGCGCGTCACCAGATCAAGATTGCCGCCGGCCGGTACCGGTACGATCACCCGGATCGGTTTCGACGGATAGGCATCTTGCGCGAAGCCCGGCCCCACGGCCAAGACAGCAGAGAGCAGGGCCACTGCCACCAAAAACCGTCTTGCGTTCATTGGACTCTCGCGGCTTGTCATGGGGGTCATGGGGGTCATGGGGGTACGGTCAATCGCCGATCTGCTTGCTCTGCGCATAACCGAAGTGCCCATTCGGCAGATAACAGGAGTGGCCGCCCGCCATGCTCCCTGTCACCACGATCAGGATCTGTTCGGCCTTGTTCGTGAATGGGATCTGGCCATCCACCATGAAGACCGCGTCTCCATGTTCGCCGCGGCGCAATACGGTACGCCGGCCCGATAGCGCTTCGGGAGCGATGCGGCACCGATCGAAGATGTGCTGCTGCAGCCGTTCGCGCGTGTAACCGGCGTCGGCAAGGATGCGCGCGTGCAGCGGATTGAGCGCGATCACCGGGGTACTGTACGGGTCGACCACGTTGGCCGTGCCGGGGCTGATCAGGCTCGCGGTGAGCGTCTTCAGCAGATCTTCCCAGCGGTCACTCGAATCGTGGATGCTGGTGCTCGAATTCACACCGACCGCGGTCACCACGCTGTCGCCGGCGGCGAACCCGCGCGTCGTGTGGAACGCCGGCCACGGGCTCTCCTCTTCGTTCTCGCCGACGCATAGTCCGTACTTGCCGACAAACCCCTGGGTACATTTGTCGACATCGCCCGGCGCCGCGCCCCCGACATTCAGCAAGACCAGACGAATCGCGCGTCCGATCGTCGCATTCGCCTGCCAACCGGGTCCCATCACGCCCGCTCCGCAATTGACGCCGAGCTGTTGGCGGATCGGCCCGTTCAGGATAAGCATCGGCGTGAGCGGGTTGGTGGTCGATTGCATCGAGCCCAGCAGCCATTCGCGCCGGGTCATGATCTCGAATGCGGCAATGAGCACCGGCATGTATTCGGGCCGGCAGCCGGCCATGACGGCGTTGATCGCGATCTTTTCGATCGTCGCTTCGTGACTCGATGGCTCGATGCGACCGAGCGACGCGTGGGCTGCGCGTCCGGTGCCGCCCAGCATCGCGCGCACCCGTGCCTCGGTCGGGGGCACGATCGGCAGGCCGTCCGTATAGCCCTGACGATGGAAATGCTCGATCACCGCATCGAGATCGTCCGCCAGCGAGATCCGGGTCGATGCGAGGTTCACGATGGCGGCCGCGCGAGCAGATTGCCGAGCATGGGCGTCAAATGCTCGCGGGTAATCGATTTCACGCGCTCGTCCGGCAGTGGATTCAGCGGATGCGGCAGAACGTGTCGATGCAGCTCAGGCAGTCTGGATCCGGTCGATACGACCTTGGCGAGCTGCACGAAGGCTTGCGTGACGAGCACGACACTGGGAACGCCGTTGCGTTCCAACTCGATGCCGTCATGGATACACCACGACGTGCAGGACCCTCAAGTCCCCAGGCCGACGATCGCGGCATCCCAATGATCGCGTGCGTGGAGAAGCTCCGACTCACGCATCGGATAGGTCGTGCCGGTCTGCAACGCGACGACTTCCTTGGCACCATGCTCTGCGACGAGGATGCGCTGGAGCTCACGGGTCAACACATCCATGCAGTGCCAGCCGTTCCAGACGATGCCGATGGTTGCCCCGGCCAGGGACTGAAGCCGCGGCGCAAGCTGCGGCCTTGCGCCTGGCGCCGCCGTCGACTCACCAATTGGCAAGAGCAGTTCGATACGATCCGACATTAACGACCTCTGCGGAAGATTCGATGAGATTGGTCACTCTGGGCTCCGACATCGTGGGCTCCGACATTGCCGATGCATTGTAGGGAGCAGTCGCCGCCGCAGTCAAGGCGAGTTCCGATAGCCGCCAGTCGACAGCCGAGTGCAGACAGCCGAGTGCCGTTTTCTCATTCGAGGACCCGAATGTTTGCGCCTCCGTTTTGCGGTTCGATTCGGCTTAAGCGATTGACCGTTCGCCCTGAGCCGGTCGAAGGGTGAATACATTAGGAGCAGTAAAAGCGCCCTCCAAATGCCAGCGTTACCCATCGACCGGCTCAGGGCGAAAGGAGGCACGCGACATTCATGTCAGACGGCTCATCACTTGATCGCGCAGCACGCCACGCTGCACCTTGCCGGTCGTGGTCAGCGGAAAGCCATCGACGATAACCATCTCGCGGGGAATCTTGTAGCTTGCGATCTTGTCCTGGCAGTACTCGCGTAATTCGGTGAGCGTGATCGAATGCCCAGCGCGCGGTAGCACGCAAGCGACCGGTTTGTCGCCTAACCGTGGGTCCGGGATCCCGACGATTTTCACCTGTGCGATGGCCGGATGCGCTTCGAGGAACGCTTCGACCTCTGTCGGATCCACATTCTCGCCGCCGACCTTCAGCATGTCTTTGTAGCGTCCGATGTAGCGCAGGAACCCGTCGGCATCGATGATCGCTGCATCACCCGTGCGAAACCAACCCTGTTCATCGAACGCACGGACGGTGTCGTCGGGCTTGCCGTAATAGCCTTGCATGACACCGTATCCGCGCACGAAGAGCTCGCCCGTCTCGCCGGGTTGCACACGCAAGCCCGTTGCGGGGTCGCGGGTCTCGTATTCGTATCCCGGCATCGGGAAACCCGAACCGAGGCATCGTTCATGTTCGGGGGCGTCGATGAAGGTGAGCGCGACGCCGGTACCGCATTCGGAGCTGCCGTAGCCGCTGAAGGTGCGGCATAGCTCGCGATTGACGCGACGCGCGATCGGCGCCACGCCCGAGGCACCCGCAGGCACCATGGCGAGGCGGACGCTCGACGCATCGGTTGCCTGGGTCGCCTGCCTCGTGGGATGTTCCAGCATGTCGAAGAAATGCGTATCGAAGCCAAGCAGCAGGCTGCAGCGCTCCCGCTCGATCAAGGACCAGGCTGCGCCCGCATCGAAGCGATCCATCAGGATCAGCCGCGCACCGGCGACCAGAAACAAGATGCCGGCGAGATAGAGGCCCATGCTGTGAAAGAGGGGCAGGAACAACAAGATCCGATCCCGCGACGTGATACCGAGGCGGCTCGCACCATCGGACACAGTGCGGATCATCGCGTGACTATGGAGTGCACCCTTCGGTGAGCCGGTCGTGCCGGAGGTGTAGAGCATCAACGCGGGCGCATTGGGATCGACGCTTCGCGCACGCTCGGCGAGAACATCCGTGCCAACCGCGGCGCCGTTCGACAGCAGCGCCCGCCATGAGATCGTGTTCTTGACGCTTAGCTCGCCATGCACGATCACTCGCTCCAGTCGCGGAAAATGCGGTGACGCGAGCGGTCCGGCGCGATCGATCTCCGGGATCAGCTCGCGAAGCATCGCCAGATAGTCGGTCCCGGCGAATGCGCCTGCCATGATCAAGGTCGAGGCATCCGACTGGCGCAACACGTAGGCGAGGTCCACCGTGCGAAATCGCGTATTGATCGGGATGGCTACGGCGCCGATCTTCGCGATCGCATAAAAGACGTGGAGCCATTCGAGACTGTTCGGCATCCACACCATAACGTGCGCACCCTGCGTGACACCGAGTGCGATCAGCCCCTTCGCAGTCCGATCGACGTCCGCCTGCAACGTTGCGAACGAGACCCGATCCGGACCGAACACCACCGCCTCGCGATCGCGAAGTGCAGCAGCGGCCGCATCGATCAGCGCGCCGAGCGTGCGCGATTCCGGCGGCCGGCTCACGATGGCGTCTTGGGCTTGGCGATCCGGGCACGGGCGGCGGCAAGGCCAAGCTCAAGGTCGCCACCGAGCTGCGCCATCATCGCGGTGTGCGTCTCGAAGTCGGCCGCGCCGAGGAAATCGACTTCGAGCCCGCGCAGGATCGCTTCACGGGTAAGATCGAGCTCGGCCGGGAAACATCCGGCCAGCCGGGTTGCCATCAGGGCCACGTCGGTGTCGAGACGCTCGGGTGGGATGACCTGATTGACGAGGCCGATCGCATGCGCGCGCTCCGCATCGAAGGTGTCCCCGAGATAAAGCAGCTCGAACGCCCGCCCGAGCCCGACAATGCGCGTGAGCATGTAGACACCACCAAGACTCGCGGTCGTGCCGACCTTCACCTCGGGAAGCGCGAAGCGGGTTCCCGACGCCGCGATCCGCATATCGCAAAGCATCGCAAGCACGCAACCTCCACCGATTGCAGCGCCATGGATCTGCGCGATGAGCGGCTTGGCCAGCCGGCGCACACTGCGTGCAATGTCGCGTTCGAGCTCGAGTCTGCCGCGACGGTATTCGTCGAGCGAACGCCGGCGCGGCGTTTCGTTGAGATCAGCACCCGCGCAAAACGCCCGCCCGGCGCCGCGAACCACGACGACATGCGCCTCGTGATCATCATGCGCGCTCTGCAACGCGGCGGCGATGCCTTCGAGGAGCGCATCGTTCATGGCGTTGAGCACATCCGGTCGATCGAGCGTGACATAGCCGACCGCGCCCGCCCGTTCATATCGGACCGAGTCGTTCATGGGCGCCTATTCAACCGGATCAGGGCTGATGGACTCGAACCGCCGCTCGCATGAAGGTCAATCGAGCTTGCCGACGCGCACGTCGAGCGATTCCCATTTGCCGTCTTTGATGATCGAGGCCGGCAGCGGGGTCTGGATCTGGCGCTTGATGCCGTAGGTCTTCTCGGCACCCCAGGTTGCCGGCCCGAACGGGTGATTCTGGAAACTGGAAGCCGCCAGCGCATCGGATACCTTGCGTGTATCGAAGGTGTCGGCCTTCTGCACGACTTCGACGACCCAGCGCAACGCGGCATAGGATTCCCAGATGATCCCCAGCGCAGGCTCTTTGTATTTCTTCACATGCCGCTCGGCGAGCTGGTCGTACAAGGGCGTCGGCGATTTCGCCCAGATCCGATACGCAACGATCTTGTCGGCGGCCTTGCCTGCGATGTCCACGATCGCCTTGGCCTCGAGTACCGCGGTGGAGTTGATGAAGTAGCCCTCGTAGCCCAGCTCGCGCGCCTGCTTGGCGATCAACGCGATCGTGCCGGTGGGGGATGCATCGGTATCGATCGCATCGGGCTTTTGCGCGAGCAGCCGGAGCAGCGCGGCCTGGAAGTCCTTCGCGCCGCGCTCGAAGAATTCCTCGCCCACATATTCCACCTTGCCTTTGAGTGGCCCGTTCACGATCTCTTTGAGCGTGCGTGCATCGAATCGTCCGAGATCGTCGTTCGGCACGAGCGATGCGACGCGTTTGATCGCGAGCTTCTCGTACACCGGCCCGGTGAAGGTGTGATACAGCTGATCGGACGACGCCATGAACCGGAACACCGTAGGGTTCTCGGCATTCGTTACGCCCTTGCCGGCCGCGCCGAGAAAGATGTCGAAGAACTGATGCTGCCGGATGATCGGGAGGATCGGCGCGTGCACGCCGGCACCCAGAATGAAGCCGTACTTGATCCCATCATTCAGGATCGCGCGGTTCAGTGCGGCGACCGTCTTGGCCGGATCGTAGACGGTATCGAACGGGACGAGCTCGACCTTGTACTTCTCGCCCGCCACGGTGAACACGCCGATGTCTTCGGCTGCAAGCTCGATCCCGCGATTCACGCCGATGCCGAATGCGGCAGCAGGCCCGGACAAGGGCGAGAGGTTCGCGACCTTGAACGGTTTCTGCGCGAACGCTGATCCGGCAGCTCCGAACACGCCGAACGTGAGGGCGGCGGCGAGCAAAACGATGCGATGCATGGTGGTCCTCCCTGACAGTGAGACGTTGAGGCCGCGCGCGACGGCTAGGTCGTGTCAGCGGCAAGCAGCGAAATGATGGGACGTCTGAAACGATGGAGGGTAGGGGGCGCGCGGCACGTGTGTCAAGCGCCTATCACGTCGAAGGTCCGCGTCGAGCCGCGCTGGTAGGGCGCCGGCTCTCGAACGCGCGCTTGGACGAACGTATCGAAGGAAAGGCGCGTCTCGCTCAAATTTTCGGCGAACGTCGCAAGATCCTCAGCGTCCTCGGCCAACACGGCACCGATCCCGCTCAGATCTGGTGACGGCGCCAACCACCAAATGAATTGCTCTCCCGCCAGTCGACCGCACTTTCCGATGGTGCGCTCGTAGTTGGCTCCGCCGGAATACCGGATTTGTTGGTCGACCATCCAACTCCTCCATTACTCCTCCAATGCAACTTGTCGCGAGGTGCCTTGCTGGAAGAATGGTATCAACGTGCAGGGAAAGCTCGGTGAATCGTGCCGAACGTTTGACATGAGCGGTGGACCAAAGGGCGCTAAGCGGCCTTTGGGACGTCCTCTCGATGTAGGAGTTAGGCG
>JANMUI010000444.1:0-5671 GCA_031391405.1 Betaproteobacteria bacterium | reverse complement strand
CGCGCTGCGTGTGTCGGCGCGAACCTCCCCTGTAAACCATCGATTGTCCGACCGGCCGTTTCCTCAGTTGCGACTACGCCTTACCAAACACTTAGCGTTTCTCCGCCGTCGTAGTGCACCTTGCCTGCGCGATGGATCACGTAGCGGCCGGCTGGAGCGGGGACCGTGCTCTCGGGATCGAACTTGTCGCCCGTGTACTCGGTGAGGTTGCGTTGCTTTCGTAGCGCATCGAGTCGCACGATCGTTTTCGCCTCCACACCCAAGGTCAACGACAGCGATTGAATCGCTGTCTGGTGATGTCCCGGTTTGCTCGTCAATGTCCGATAACCGTGCACATGCAGGCTCGCGTCGGCAAGCATCCGGATCGCGGTATATGCGGATCCGAAACGGGTTTCGGCGCTGACCCCTTTCACTTTGGAATCGGCGATATGTCGAGCTGCAGCGTCGAGCAGTCGCCGGACCGACTGCCTTGACGGCGTTATTCGTTCAAGACTTACGCCGACCAAATTCTGCAAGCTCATGCTCGCTGCCTAGCAAGAAGATCTTCGGTTGTACCAGCACTTCGGCGATGAACGGATCCTTCGCTTTGATTCTGGCTTTCCATTCGCGGACCGAAAAGACCTTGGGGTTGATCTCGCGACCGAGCTGCTGCTGGATTGGATGCAGCGCGTCGATCACTACGCCAAAATCGAGCGATCCAACAATCAACACGTCAACGTCGCTACCCACCGTTTCGGTGCCGCGCGCGATCGAGCCAAAGACAAGCGCCACTTTGATGCGCTCAGATAGCGGTGCGAGTGCCGCGATCAACACGTCCCGCACGCCCACAGTCTTGCGCAGAATACTGGCGAGCTCCGGATAGATTTGGTGGGAGCGGTTGGCCGAGTATTGCACTTGGTTTCCCACGCGCTCACGGTCAAGAAGGCCGGCGCGATGCAGGCGGTCAAGCTCCTTGTTCAGCGTCCCCGCTGCGGTGCCGGTCAGTCGCGCAATCTCGCGCATGTGGAGCTTTCGCTCAGGATGCAACAACAGTAGGGCCAGCACGTGACGCCGATACGAGGCGGGAAAGAGCAACGTGGACGCGCTAGTTGATGTAGCTTTCATGGCTACGACTGTAGCGTAAACGGCTACGGGTAGGGAATGGCCCTTCCGCACTCAAGTGCCGTCTGGATCGGGTCGCGTCTTGCCCGACTCCGATCTTGTGCATGCCACTCGCGGACGGCGAGCGGCGCTTCGCGCCGTTGCATCTACGCCGCTCAGCATTTTGAAGATAGTTGAACGGGCGTCATCTGCGCGGCTGATTCGAATTGCGGGGCAGGTTTTCGCGAGCCTGAGTTTCTACGTCATCGCGGATATTGCGCGGTGGTCGACTATGCGGGCACCCTGCGCGCGTTGTTGGCGAACGGCTGATATCGACCCCTTTGCGCCGGTCGCTACTATGCGCAGCCCGTACCGACACATTACAAGTTCTTCTATGAGGACAGCCCGCAAGGCGACGAAAATTCTTCGCATAGTTTTCGGCGCCACCGGCCTCGGTCCTGCGCCGCGCGAACGGACGTTGCATTCGTGCCGTTCTTGCGGACCAAGCGCGCCGCGAAATCGCGCATTAAGCTGGATGAGACGAGGGTGCCGCCCGTACGCAATCGTCGACGCGACGGCGTTGCGTACTGATGCCCGGAGCAACAAAAGGCATCGGCGATGCCGAGTGGCGTCTCAAGACCTCACGATCGCGGAAAATATGCCAAGGTCCCGTTGGGCGCGCTGCGGCTCATGCCGCGCAAAACGGCGCGAACGAGATTGGTGGGCTCCACATCTGCGCATAGTTGCGGCCTGCGCATAGCGGCCGCTACGGAGAGCTTGGCATAGCGACGCGTGGCAGTCATTCGTCGAGGACTAAACATTCGTGGCAACTCATCATTCGGTGCGAGCGTCAAAGAAAACGAGGCAAGCCCCGCTCCATTTACCAATCGTTCAAGCCCACTGCGTGCGAAGGTTTACCATTTCGCGGAACGCGAAATAAGTTCGCCCACAGCGAAGTATGTGGTATTCTGAACTTTGGTTGGTGTTGAAGACAAAGCCAGCGCAGTACCTGGACCCGCGGTTTAGGGTCTGCGGAGAGGAAACTCTCCAACCATTGCCCCGGACCTGCGTTCTGGGCGCCCCGGCCGCCGCCTGGTGCGGCGGCCGGGAAACGGATAGGCAGGGGAAAAGTCGTCCCTCTTCGCTTTCGTTACGTACTGGTCTCGAAGCAATTGAGCTTCGGGGTAACGAAAGGACATGAGTATGTTCATTAAGGCAAAACCCAACCAGGGACGACAGCCAGTCGTTAAGTTGTGGCGATATAGCTTGGGCTTGCTAAGGCGAGGTCTGAAGAGTCCCAAGACTCTATCGCTGCTGATGGGATGGATGCGCTTCATTGTCTCAGTGGTGCGACTGTTCGATCGGTGGTGATAGGTGACGACTGACACCCCTGCCTAGTCCTTGTAGTTTGAACGGAGGCGATCAAATGTTGCATAAAGCGCTACGCCACCTTCGCAGATACCACCAGATGAAGCAGGAAGACTTGGCGAACCGTTTGGGGATCTCTAACAATTACCTATCCGAGATTGAGTCGGGTAAGAAGGCGCACGCAATCACCATCGACCTGCTTAATCGGTACGCGAGCGTGTTCGGCGTACCAGTTTCGAGCCTGTTGCTGTTTTCCGAGCAGTTGGATTCAAGCCGACGCAGCGAGAAGATTCGCGTCGCTATCGCAGCGAAGGTGTTAAAGGTCCTCGACTGGGTGGATGCCGATGAAAAGTCCCCGGCATAAGCTTGAAAAGGCCGCTGGGCGTAGGCGCCTACGAAAAAACGATTCGGCGCGTTACCCTATCGAGCGTTTGCCATTTTGGAAGCTAACCAGCACTCACCAATTGGCAGCTTTGATCAACGTTCCGGTGAAGGACCTTGAAGCGGTCTGCCTGTCGCCCACCTACAACCGGTTCGATGAGAGGCCCAGACCGGGCGCGAAGCCCGGGAAGGAGCCTCGCCACATTCAAGAGCCGATAGAAGTCACTCTGCGAATCCACTATAGGATAGTCAAGCATCTAGACAGCATTCGGAGGCCAGATTTTCTGCACTCAGCAACCAAGAAGCGCTCGCACGTCACCAACGCCCGTGCCCACATTTCCAGCCACGGTGCAGTGGTTGCAATGGACATTCGAAAATTTTTCGAGAGCACGACGTACCACCACGTCAAGGCATTCTTCCGGAAGGATTTGGGATGCGCCCTTGACGTAGCGCGGTTGCTAGCAACGGTATGCACGGCGGACGGTCACCTGCCCACCGGTAGCTGTATTAGTCCCCTTCTCTCGTACTTCACCCATCGGAAGATGTTCGCGGAGGGTGAAAAGCTCTGCCTGGAAAAGGACGTAACAATGACGCTGTACGTTGACGACCTAACGTTGTCCGGCGTGCATGCGACGAAGACGATGCTCCACCAAGTCAAAGCCATGATCAAGCGGCAAGGTCTTGATACGCAGCCGACAAAGGACGCAGTGGTGCAGCCCGGAAAGCCCGCAATCATCACTGGCGCCGTTCGTGATGGTAACGAGCTTCGTTTGCGGAACAAGCACCATGACTCGATAGTCACGCTGCAAGATCTACTTGTGAGCGGCGAGGAGTCGTCGCTCGAGAAGCTGCGCGGTCAGGTTGCCGCAGCGCGCTCTGTTGAACCGGTCGCAGCGGTTCGTCTTGAAGCGCGGCTGAATCGAATACTAAACAATGACAAGGTCGCCTGACTTCACAACATCAACGTGATCACGGGACTATCCAAGGCCGTCCGCGCTCCCGTCCAATGTTCTCGTCTGTCTGCATACCGAATGCTGACGTTTGTAAGAGACCTATTCTGGCCCAATCGAGCCGATAAGCTGACGGACGGATTGCGGACCACGAGCCGTCGTTCGATAACGCGTGCTCTCATTTCCGATCTTCGAGAGCGACCTAGAATTCCGCTCACACTGTAGCGGCAGTATGAAAACCTTCGTCGCGATCCCGATTGCATCCGATTCAGTGTCTAAGCTGACGAACGCGATCGGCCAGCGTGTGCACGAGCGGCCGCCGCCGATTCTCGCCGGGCGGACCGGGCCCAATCACCCCCAATGTCTTCCAGCGCTTCACCGCTTCTCCGCCGGAATCGCCGTCGCCGGCCCCATGCCCCACACCTGGATCACCACTTCGCCCTCCTTCGCGCCGTCGTAGTGCACCTTGCCCGCGTGATGGATCACGTAACTTCCGGCGGGTGCCAGTACGGTCGACTCGGGATCGAAATTGTCGCCCGTGCCCATCCACCAGGTGCCGGAGATCACCGCGAAGAAGCGATCGTTCTGGTGGAAATGCGGGCGGCTCATCTGACCGGGGAACCACTTGATTCGCGCGACGTACGGCCCGGGCTTGGATGGGTCACCGAAGAGAATCGCCTGCGCGTTTGTTCCAGCCGGGTTTTTCAGCCAGCGAATGTTGTCCGGCGTGGTGAAGTCCACCGCCTCACGGTCAATGTCTGCGGCAACCGCCACCGCGCATGCGAGCGCGGCGAATACTGCAATCGCGCTCCTTCGAAATGATCCCATCCTGCTTTCCTCGCTCATTCGAAGCTCACGATCTCCACCCAGTTCGAGCCCTTGCCGGTCGGGTATTTGCCGATCAGTTTCAGCGCGCCGCTCGACGCGTCGATCGAGTACGCGGAGATCGTGTCCGACTTCTCGCCCGAGACGACCATGAAGCGGCCGGTTGGATCGATCCGAAAACCGCGCGGCTGCCTCTCGGTCGGCGTGCTGCAAAGGTACGTTAGCTTGCCGGTCGCAGCATCGACCCTGAAGCTGCCGATCGCGCTGCTGGCGCGCTCCGCCGCGTAGAGGAAGTTGCCGTTCGGGGTGAGGTGCAGGTCGGATGCCCAGATATCGTTGTCGGTGTTGCGTGGCGGCACGCTTGGGGGCCCACCACGCGGTGCGCCAGGCACGAGTTTGCTATCCGGCGGGAGCGCCGAGGCTGCGCTCACCTCGGCAAGCAGCCCCGTTTTGCCATCGAGCGCAAGCGTGGTGACGGTCGCGGTAAGCTCGTTCATCAAATACACGAAGCGATTGTCGGGCGATGTAATGAGATGGCGTGGGCCGGTACCCGTCTTCATCTGCACCACCGGTGGCGTGTTGGCGGTGAGCCGTCCGCTCTTGTCGTCGAACAGAAACTGGAAGATCTGGTCGGTGCCCAGGTGCGGGACGAAGACGAAGCGGTTCGTGCGATCGGTGATGATCGCATGCGCGTTGCGCGCGGTTGGGACGATCTGCATCGGCTCGCCGACGCGCCCGTCCGCACCCACGGGATTGACGCTGACGAGGTTCGCGCCGTAGGAGGCGCCTAGCAGGAACCGCCCGGTGCGATCGAGCGTGATATACGGAAAAGCTGCGGCGAGCGACCCGGTCCCGATCAATGTCAGCGCGCCCGTGCGGCGATCGATGCCGAACGAATACGCCGACATCGGCTTCGAGCGCACCGCGGCAATGAGAAAGCGGTTGTCGGGACTGACGCACATTGGCATCACCGCGGTCGCAGCCTTGAATCGTTCGCCCGGCTCCAGAGACCCGTCCGCCCGCATCGTGTACATCCCGATATCGCCATCCTCCGCATTCGAGACGTA
>JANMUI010000411.1:0-2579 GCA_031391405.1 Betaproteobacteria bacterium | reverse complement strand
TCGTTCATGTCGATCACCATCCCATGATGATCGACCCCCTACGCGGCACCGCGTGAAAGGTCCCCGCGAACCTATTTCAGGCTCATACCTCGTTGGAAACACGGGGCCACGTTCAGGCTCATACCTCGTTGGATAAGACTGCGCCTTGCCGTTTCGCACGGACTTGCAAGATAATGTCGAAATGAATTCAAGCAGACCCTTACTCGCAACCGGCTGGCTGTTAGCCGCCGCCGCTGTCTCAAGCGCGTGCTACGCGCAGTCATTCCCGAGCAAACCGCTGCGCGTCCTGGTGCCCTACGCGGCGGGTGGCGGTGTCGACATCGTCGCGCGCGCGGTGAGCCAGAAGCTCCAGGAATCGATCGGGCAACCGGTCATCGTCGACAATCGGCCCGGCGGCAACGAGATCATCGCGAGCGAAATCGTTGCGCGCGCTGCACCCGACGGTCATACGCTCCTATTCGCATCGAGCACGATCGCGATCAACGTGTCGCTCGCCGCGAAGTTGCCGTACGACACCGAGCGCGACTTCGTGCCGGTCGCCAAGCTCGTCGATGTGCCCTTCGCGGTGTTCGCGGTGCCCACGGTTCCCGCCGGCTCGCTCAAAGAACTGGCCTCGCTCGCCAAAGCGCAACCCGGCAAACTCAACTATGGGCATCTGGGCACATCGAGCCCGCACTTCCTGATGATGGAAGCGTTCAAGCGTCAGGCCGGCATCGATATCGCTGCGATTCCGTACAAGGGCGTGGCGCCGGTCATCGCGGGGATGTTCGGCGGCGAAATCCAGTTGACGATCGCGGGCATCGGGACGGCCATGCCGCATTTGAAGGCCGGCAAACTGAAACTGCTGGCCGTGACGTCGGACAAGCGCATGGGTGCATTGCCGGAGTATCCGACCGCCGTCGAAGCTGGATATTCGGATGTCGCGACGAGCGTCTGGTACGGCGCCTTCACCGCTGCCACGACGTCGCCTGATGCTGTTTCCCGGTTGAATGCGGAGTTGCGCAAGGCGCTCGCTACGCCAGAAGTCAGTCAGCGCTTAGGTGCGCTTGGGTTCGAGCCCGCCTCGACCACGACCGATGAATTCGGCCGTACATTCCGCGCCGATGTGGCAGCCTGGGCGAAAATCGTCAAATCAACGGGCGCTACTATGACGCAGTAGCCTGCTAGCTCGGCACTCGTGCTTTGATCGCGTTCGCTCGCGCAGAATACTCAATCGTACCGTCCGGGCGAACAGGCAGCGCGGCTCGCATAGTCTCCATTAGTCTGACGCGCTCGCTTTTCGTCATTGCCGCGATCATCTTGGTTGTGGCGCTATAACTCGGTGTCTGCGCCTGCCAGAAGTCGTCGAAATCGACATAAGACAACATCACTTCAATCGGCTTGGTGGCTATCCCCTCGAATCCTGCCCCCTCGAACAATGAATTAAGCGCCGCAAGGGTCGAATCCTTGGTGCCGGGTAGCTCTGGAACATCAGCGCCGAATTGGCGCATCCCGCGGCGAAAAGGCCAGCTAGGAGATCGTTCCGCTGCGAAATCCCACACGTAGCCGGTGACGATGCCACTTGCACGCGCAACGCGACGCATTTCGGATAGTGCTTTAGGCCGATCAGGGATGAAGTTGATGACGAGGGCAGACGCAACGATGTCGAAAGTGGCGTCCGGAAAGGGCAGCACCACGCCATCAGCAACCCGGAAATTTGCGCGCTGTGCTCCCGGCTGAAGGCGCGCGTGGTCGATCTGCGCTTGCGCTGGGTCGATGGCGAATATTGCCGCAGGCGAGCATCGATCGAGTACCAACTCGGTGAATATGCCGGTGCCACAGCCTACTTCGAGCCAGCGCACTCCCGACGCTGGTGCCACCCAATCCAGGAAAACCGGACCGACGGCACGGCTCCAGCGCCCCATGGCGCGCTCGTAGGCGGCGCTGTCGTCAAAGACCAGATTGGGATTTGCGTCCACGCTAACGGGCGGCTACGCACATGTGGAAGGTCGTCGATCAAGAGACGTCATGCGCTGTCATTCCGCCTTGATTCCGATCTTCTTCACCAGCGCTGCGTTGAGGGCGATTTCTTTTTCAACAAGCGTGTCGAACTCTTTTGGCGTCATGGCCATCGGCTCCAGGCCCAATTGGGTCAGTCGCTCCCGCATCCTGGGCACTTGCAGTGCTTTGAGCGTTTCGCGGTTAAGCTGATCGACGATCTCACGCGACGTCTTCACCGGCAGAAAGAGTCCGAACCAGCCCGGATATTCGGCGTCGACGAAACCGGCTTCCGATGTCGTCGGTACGTCAGGCAGCACGGCGGAACGCTTGGCACCGTTTACCACGAGGGCGATGAGTTTGCCCTCGCGAACATTCGGCAAAACAATTCCGACGGGTCCGAAGAAGAAGTCAACGCGTCCGGCCATTACTTCAGTCATGGCTTCCGCGCCGCCTTTGAACGGAATATGCACAGCATCCACGCCCGCGCTGAACCGGAACCGTTCCGCGCTGAGATGGGTTGCGGTGCCGATGCCGACTGATGAGAAGTTGAGCGTGCCAGGCTTCGCTTTGCCCGCGGCGACCAGATCGCCAACGGTCTT
>JANMUI010000377.1:0-1642 GCA_031391405.1 Betaproteobacteria bacterium | reverse complement strand
GAGAAGTCCGAGTATGTGCAGGCGACGCAGTTGGCGCGAGAGCCGGCAGGCCGACAGATCGGGCAGCAGGCGCATGAGGTCGCATCGGGCCAGGCCGTGAATGTTGAACTCAGGGCGCTGCACGGCGCGCACCGCGTATGTTCGAGCTCAGCCTTGCCCCCGACACCGGTGAGCAGCGATGCGGTGTAGCGACATCCCTGGCAGAGATCCTGGTTGATCATGTAATTCGGCGAGCCGACGCTCCGTAGAAGCAAGCTCATCGCGACGCCGCGACTTCCGTATTGATTCGATACCGCGCCCGCAAGCGAAAGCGGACCGTACTTGTTCTTGATGGTGACCCAGCGATCGGCGATGTCATCGAGCGCGGTGTCCCATGACACGCGCTCCCATTGGCCGCCGCCACGCGGCCCGGTGCGGCGCAGTGGGTAGAGCGGCCGATTGGGATGTTCGAGCGCGGCAAGCGGCGCCTGCGCGCCCTTGATGCAGAAGGCGCCGCGCGAGGCGGGGTGTGCCGGGTTGCCTGAAATCTTGACGACTTTATCGCCATCAAGATGGATGAGCGACCCGCAGCGGACCGAGCATTCCTTGCAGGTGCTGGCGATGATTCGGGTCGGCTTGGTCGCCATGAGCCTGTTCCGGGTCGGATGCGTGCGTGTCAGTCCGACTAGTGGGTCGTGATTTTGCAGTCGAAGACGGGTCGGGAGCGAGCCAACCCATGCGCAAAGTATAGGACGAAATAGAAGATTGTCGCTCTCGGCGACGCAACGAACGCAACGGACTCAACGTGGTTGATTGGGGGCAGGTGATATCAAACAATAGTGGACAGACCAGAATGGCGCTTACCTAACGTGCGCTGCTCAAGCCTCCGTTCGCCCTGAGCCTGTCGAAGGGTAACGCAGGCTTGTCGAAGGCGAGGGATCGTCCGCTCTCGGACGCTCCGGCATTCACCCTTTGACAGGCCTATCCTGAGCTTGTCGAAGGGCTCAGGGCGAACGGTAAATCCCCTAATTCGCTTAAAAGGGCGCCTCTAAGAATTCGTCATTCCCGCGAAGGCGGGAATCTAGGTTTTTTGGAATGCTCGATGAGTCAATAGCCTCTGGATTCCCGCCTTCGCGGGAATGACGGAAAATTTGAATTTTTAGAGGTACCCTTAATTCTTTAGGCGCAGCTGATGGTCGGGCATCACTGCGTCGCTACTACGGGCTCAAGCCTGTACACGCGACTCAGAGAAGCAGCCGCCTTGAGATCACCTCTGCACAATGCTTCGCGCACCTTGTCAAGCCGAATTGCGTCAGCAACAGATAGGTAGGGCGACCAGGAGGAGTCGCCGTCGATAACCTCAACTTCGACCTCAGCAACGAATTGCCCGTGGATGTACTTCGTCTTCCGACTTTGTGTCACTTTCGCCGCTCCACGTTCCTTCGAAGCGCCAGTTAGCCGTCATTCGGCAATCGCCCGGTCCAATAGTCCGGCCTGCGCGAGAGATGTGCTACTGCGTAGACGATGACCTCGTACTCGGACTCAAGGTAGACAACCGAGAATGGGAATCCCTTGATCAACAGCCGGCGTGTTCCGCCGACGCCCGGCTTTCCATGCTCAGGATTCGCTCCGGCCTTGAGAAAGGTGACTTCTGCTGCTCTAC
>JANMUI010000351.1:0-10756 GCA_031391405.1 Betaproteobacteria bacterium | reverse complement strand
CGTGCCCATGCGACCGAGCGGCAGCGTGTTCATCAGGTGCCGATAGGCGGCAGCATCGACCGGATTCGACGCATCACGCACCGATACCGTTCGCTCGGTGGCGATGAGTCCGGGATTCACACCGACCATGCGAACATTGTCATCGACGCTGATCGACCCGACAGCTTGCGTGAAAGCGATCAACGCTGCGTTCGCGATCGACGTCCCGACCGAACGGGGATTCGGCCGCTCACCGGATGCACCGATGATATTGATGATCACGCCGCTGCGACGCGCGCTCATATGCCGCATCGCTTCACGGCAAAGATCGATCGTGCCCATGACCTTGGCATCGAACGCCGGTCGCAGGCGCGCCGCGGGAACGTCCGCGATGGTGCCACGTGGCACGGCGCCTGCCGAGTTGACGAGGATGTCGGCATCAGCAAGAAGCGGGAACACCGATTCGATTTGCCGCATGTCGACAAAGTCGGCCTGATGGCCGGCCACGGTGACGCCTCCCTTAGCCGCGCTGCGCAGCCCGACGAGCGAGCGCTCGATTGCGGCAGCATCGCGCCCGACAATTCGTACCGAACAGCCTTCCTTCACCAGGCGAAGCGCGATCGCGAAACCAATGCCGCGTGAGCCACCGGTGACGACGGCTTTTTTTCCATTCAATTCGAGGTCCATGTTCGCTTGCCCCCTATTCGGCTTTCAATCCGAGCTCACGGATGAGCCGGCCATTCTTGTCCATCTCGCGGCAAAGAGCGTCCCCTGTTCCACCGGGTGGATACGGCACGATGAGGCGTAGCGGCTTGGATGGATACGGCTGTGCGGCGACCGATAGCGCGCACGCTAATCCGATGGCACCGGCGAGAACGCGGATTGAATGAATCATGGGCTGATCGTCGAGTGCGGGCCTGGATCATAGCGAAGACCGCATTCCCCTGCTGATTCGCGACAAACGGACTTTGTTCGCGCCCCGGATGCATCGCTCGCTACGGTGCGGAACACGTTCCATTTCAACACCGGAGCGTCCCCCTATGATCCTGCCAACGAACCTTCCAGCCGGCGAAAGCCCAATCCCCGATGACAATGAATCGAACCCGTGCCGTCTCGATCGCCGCATTGCTTTTGCTCCTGGCGGGAGGTGGTTACTTGCTCTCCCGCGCACCGCAACCGAGCGAGCCCGTTGCCCAAGCACCCGAGCCCGACGCACCGGCGATTGCGCAAACGCCGATCATCGATGAGTTAAAAGCGCTGCTCGCCTCCTACCGCAAGATCATCGTTCTCCTTGCCGACGAAAAAACCTTGCCCGATTCAGCGCGCGAGCCGCTCAACCGTGTCGGTCAAGAGTTGTTCCACGCCAGTCTGCTGCAGGTCGCACAATTGGAAGAGACGCTGCGCGCCTTGATTTCCTCGGGTCGCCAAGGACGATTCGATACATTGGCCGCGGTGCTCGATTACATCGAATCCGGCGCCGATATGTTTGACGCCGACCGCCTCGCTTTCCGGGAATTGCTGCGCGCCTTGCATCAAGCGGTGTCGCGTGATGGCTCATTGCAGGCGGTGCGGCTGCACAAGCGCATCGGCGAGGATCTCGATGCGCTTGCAGAGATTGAACGCGCTTACGAAAAAGAGATCGGCCAGATCTTCAATCGGTTCGACGCGCGCGCGATCGTGCAGAAGCGCGAGCGCTGGGAGGATTACGTCGCCCGTCTGCAACAGATTTATTCGCGCGATCAGGTACTCAAGGACCACGGCGTGGTGCTGCCCTCCTTGCGGCGTTTCATGAACGGCTCGGTCATGGGGGCATGAAGAAGAACGATCGCGTGCTGGTGTTTTTCGCCGGACACGGTGCAACCCGCAAGCTCAGCTCCGGCCGCGATCTGGGCTATCTCATTCCGGTGGACTCCGATCCGAACCAGATCGCAACCGATGCAATACCGATGACCGAAATCCAGAACATTGCCGAAAGCCTGTCGGCCAAGCATGTGCTGTTCATCATGGACGCCTGCTACAGCGGACTCGGTCTCACGCGCGGTGCGGGATCAGGTGCGTTCGCGCGAGAAAACGCGAAGCGTATCGGCCGCCAAATGCTCACTGCAGGTGGCGCCGATCAGTTGGTTGCCGACGGTGGCCCGAACGGCCATTCGATCTTCACATGGACGCTCTTGCAGGCGTTGGCGGGCAAGGCCGATCTAAACGGCGACCGGATGATCACCGGCACCGAGCTTGCAGCGTACATCGCGCCGGCAGTGTCGAGCGTGTCGCAACAAACGCCGGCGTTCGGCAGCCTGCCCGGGTCGGAGGGTGGCGAGTTCGTGTTCGAGTTGCCGGGAGAAACCGAATTTCTCGATGCAGCGAGCACGCAACTCTCAGGCGATGCCATCGCGCTCAACAGCAAACTCGATGCGGCGCGCCCGATCGCCAATGCATCCGTTCCCGGCGCGGCACCAACGACCGTCGTGGTGATGGATCTGCAGGGCAAGGAGACCAGGATCGTCACGCCACCAGCGGCGCCGACCTCCGCGCGACAAATTGCGCAGCGCGCCAATGACCGTGGCCTTCAATTCTACAAGGAGCAGCGCTACGCAGAAGCTGAGGCCGAGTTCACCGAAGCACTCAAGATCCGCACGGATTTCGCACTCGCGGCCAACAATCTTGGCTTCGTGTACTACAAGCAGGCGAGGTACGCGGAGGCGGCGCGCTGGTTCGAGAACACGATCAAGTTGGACCCGTCGCGAACGGTGGCCTACGCCAATCTGGGCGATGCACTGCAGAAACTGTCGCGACCTGCCGATGCGCGCAAAGCGTATGAACGGATTGTCGAGATCGCGCCGGGCTCCCGCGGCGCAATTCAAGCACAGGAAAAGTTGCGCGAGCTGGCCCAAGTAGACGTGAAGTAGCGATAGGCATTGCCCGGCTACGCGGCGCTCGGCCGCGATAGGGCCCCCGCGCGGCGCAATGAAACGAAGCGCACTGCCATAGTCCGCGCTGCCATAGTCTCGCCAGATTTGATCATCATCTTTCCAGCAACCTCGCATTCCCCCACCACATTGCCCGGTTGTAATGGTGGTGTCGGTAGCAGCAGCTATCGCATAACGGGGGGAATCATGTTGCAACGTCTGAATGCTCTGATCCGATCGATTCGCGATGCCATCGCGAAGTCCACGACACGACTTGGGCCAGCGCTTGCGGGCACGGCCACCAACGGCGCGCGTACCGCAATCAACGGTGTCACGGCGATGAAAGGCACGCTCGCGTTCATTGGCATCGCGGCCGGAATTGCCTATGTTCTTTACCAGCACCCGCCGCTGCAAAGTGTCGGCCGAGGTGAAGTGGGCGTTCGTACCAATCTTCTCACCGGCAGCGTGACCGAGTGGCAGGACGGCACGCTGTTCGTGCTACCCGGCGTGCACGACATGCGCCGATTCTCGCTGCGAGACAGCACATATCGACCGGCACAAATGAGCAGTGCAACCGGGCAAGCACCGCTGCAGTCGCTGGAAGGATTGTCACTTGGCGTGGATCTATCGGTGCGGTACGCGCTCGATCCCACCAAACTCTCTGCCATCGCGAAGAATCTGCCCGATAACATCGGCGGCGAGATCGTCGAGCCTGCAGTGCATGGTGTGATCTACAAGATATTCGCGCGCTACACCGCGCGCGAGATTTTCTCCACCAAGCGCGCCGACATCCAGCAGGCCATCGAAACAGAGCTTGGACCCAAGTTTGCCGCCGACGGCATCGTGCTTCGAAGCGTGCTAATGGGCAAGGTGAATGCCGAGCAGATGGCACGCGAAGGTGCTCTTGTCACACGGCACCCGCTGTTGATCCAGAAGACCCTGGCGGACAAGCTCTCCGACAAGATCCAGGTAATCATCGCCCCACCCCCGTCAGACGGTGGATTCATCGTCTCTACGTTGTTGGGCGGACACAAACTGCTTGCCGGTGCGGGCGCACAGGCAGCCGTGCAACCAATCGAGAAGGAGTGAACATGATTCGTAAGATCGTTTTCGCGGTAACGATGTTCATCGGCGTTGCCGCCACCAGCTCGATCGCAGCGCCGACCGCGGACATCGCCATCATCACCCAGGACCAGTCGTTGTTGCGCGCCGCACCGCGCGACTCCGCACGCACCAACGCCATCCTTTGGCAAGGCGAAGCAGTCGAGGTTCGTGGCGAACGCATGGACTACCTGCAGGTGTATGACTATAAGCGCGAACGGGCCGGATACGTGCGCACGAGCCAGGCGCGACGCTTCAGCCTGGGCCCGGCGGATGCGCCCGAGCTGTTGTCAGTCGTGCGGTTCCTGCGCGATGCGCCGGGTGCGGAAGCGTTGGGCATCGGGCTGGTCGCTGCCTACATTCAGGCTGCACCACCTGACGACCTGACCGGTGATGCCGGCCTTGAAGCGCTGGACGCGCTCGGATCGTTTGCCGATCGCCTGGCGCACCGTGTGTCGAGCGTCAATACGCCAGGCAAGAACGCGCAGGCAACCTTGTCGGCCCACATGGATGCGGCCACGCGGCATGGCGTCAACTTCATCACCATCGAGCGCAATGGCCGTATGCAGATCTGTTATGACGGTGACGCCTTTCGGCGTGTGCTGGCGCGGCCGTCAGGTCAGGAGCAACGTGCCCGCGCGGTGCTCGCCCTGACACGCCCGGAATGCATGCCGGATGAATCGCGTCCAACGGAAAAAGCCCGCATGGACGGATGGAGCGTGGATATTCTCGATCAGGTTGACGCACCGGTGCTCCCTGCGTATCTGAAGAATCGCGTCCTGATGCGCCGCGCCGGTATATGGGCCAGCCTCGCGTATCAACTCACGCGCCAAGGCAAGGCGGCCGATCACGCCGCGAGCCGCGCACTCACCGAACTGGCGGGCATCGACAAGGGCGAGCTCACCGACGACGACTTGCAGGCCTACAACGTTGCCGCAATGCGTGTGAGCGCCTCACGCTGGGCGGCCCAACCGGCGCCCGTGGGCGAACCCGGCAAGCGACCGTACATCGTTGCGCTCCCACGGGACGAAGGCGAAACCTGCATATCACTCCTCGATGCCACGCATGATGCGGAGCGCCCGCTCGCCCAACGTTGCACCTATGGCATCGTCTGGGCGGGCTCGGCGACGCTGAACCGTGAAGGCAATGCGTTGGCCGTGGCCGTGCAGCCCACCGACTCCTGGCGCGAAATGTGGGTGTTCCGCAAGAGCAAGGAAGGCTGGACCATCGGCGTGCTGCCTCCCGCCAGGACCATGCCTGACGTGGGCTATGCGGAATTCGCGGGTTGGGTGCCCGGCGGCACCAAGATGCTGGTCGCACGCGAGGCGCGTGGCGAGGGCCGCTATCAACGCAATTTCGAGATCGTCCGCCTGGACACATTGACCACCGAGCGGCAGGCGCGCGATCCCGCCGGCCTCGATGTCTTCGCGCGCTGGCAGGATCCGGCGTGGAAGCGCCAGACCTTGAGTGTTCGTTGATTGGAACGGATTCGCCCCGTCACTGAATCGTGGCGCCGGAGAGCTTCACCACCTTGGCCATCTTCTCGAAATCCTCGTGCAGCAATCGATTGAATTCATCGGGATCTGCACCACATCGATCCCGGCGACCGTCGCGAGATACGCCATCGAAAGGTGCGCGGCACTGCCCTGCCCCGAGGTGCCGTAGTTGAGCTGACCGGGGCGCGCCTTTGCATACGCCACCAGTTCCGCGAGCGTTTGCACAGGAACGCCGGCGTTGATCATGACGACGTAACCGGCAAGGCCTGCGAGTGCGACGCCGGTAAAATCCTTGATCGGGTGATACGGCAACTTGGTGTAGAGCGAGCCGTTGATGTTGTGACTGCCGCCGGTAAACAACAACGTCTGTCCATCGGGGACGGTCTTTGCAACGCTTGCTGTCGCGATCGCACCGCCCGCGCCAAGGCGGTTCTCCACGATGGTAGACGCGCCCAATTCGACCCCGAGCTCCGTGGCGTATGAGCGGGCGACCACATCGAGAATCCCGCCTACAGCAAACGGTACAACGATTCGGATGGTCTTCCCGGTGAGCTCCTGCGCAAGCACCGGTGGCGATGCCGCCGCGATCACGAAAGCGATGGCAGCGGCGCATGCGCCAACCATCCGCCGACGCGAATAGTTTGTATCTACATTCATTACGCTACTCTCCAGATTCCCGGCTGCCTGGACTATATCGCTTTCTCGTCAGCGCGCGATCATCCGCACGCGCGTCCTGCTCTTGCGGTGCGTTACGCTCGTGCGACCCCTCCCGGAAATTCATTACGCATGCACCGGCTGATAGCAATCTGTTTGCTGACCCTCGTTGCGGGATGCTCCTCCGGGCCCGAATCGTATTCGTCAAGCGGGCCAACGTCATCCCTGGTTGCGCCGGAGGCGCCCGCAGCGGGCATGGTCGTCAACCAGCTCCGATCCGCCGCGCCTGCCGGATCGGGATCGCTAACCCGATCCGAACCGAGTGCTGCTGCGGTGGCGCGCAAGGTCCACCATGAAGGTTCAATTCGCCTCCGCGCGACGCAGCCACAGCGTGCGCTCGAACAGGCGACGCAGTGGACGCTCGCGGCCGGCGGTTAGGTCGAATCGTTGACGTCGCAGAACGTCGTGCTGCAGATTCCCGCCGCGCGCTTTCGTTCGGTCTACGATCAGATGCTGGGCCTCGGCGAAGTCCTCGCGAAGTCGCTTGCCGCTCGCGATGTTACCGACGAGTTTCTCGATGTCGAAGGTCGCAAGGCATTCGAGGGGCAGCCGCTACAGGAAGTGCGTGGCTTGGAATGGATCGGTACGCTCGCGTCGGACATCCGCCGCGACGACCGCGACACGACCCGATTCTCTCTTGCAACACCCGTTGGCATGGTCGAGCTCGACAAAACCAGGCTCTGGTCCGCTTCAAGCCCCGACGGGGTAACGCTGACAACCCAGCAACGGCGCAACGAGCCCAAGGGCTCGGCCGCATGGTGGCTCGATGCGCTCCGATGGCGTCTGCAGGGTCGCTTCGGCACGGTCGAACAGAAGACGGCGGGCGATTTCGCTTTGTTGCGTTTCGTCAGCACCGAAGCACCGCACTTCATCTTCTGGGTCGCGATAGCGGCCAAGGATGACCGGTTCTTCGTCGCGCAAGCGTACTTTCCCTCGGTCGATCGCGAGCAGCGCTACGAGGCCCAGATCATGAACAGTCTGCGGGGTGGCGTGAAATGATCAGGCGATTCGTTCGACAGTTTGCAATCACGTGGATTGCGCTCGCCTTCGGATCGATTGCCGCGCAGACCGGCCCACAAGTGACGGTGGGAGCGAGCGTGACCGTTCAGGTATCGGACCGCGACAAGACCGCTGCCGCGGCAATCGCCCGGGCCGAAGCAATGGGTGGCTACTTCAGCATACTCAACAATGATGCGCTGACCGTGAAGGTGCCGGCGAACCGTTCACGCGAACTGATCGAATTCATCAAGACCACCTGGAAACCGGTGGATGAATCCTATCGCGCGGACGATGTCGGTGCATCGCTCGACGAATTGCACGCGGGGCTCAAGTCCAAGCAAGAGCTCTTTGCGCAATTCGAGAAGCTGCTCGCTGCGGCCGACGCATCCGGCATCCTCGAGGTGGAGGCCGCCGGTGCGAGGCTGATCGGCGAGATCGAAACACTGATCGAGTCGTCTATCAGGTGAAACGGGTAGAGAACAAACCGCTCGCCGATCTCGCGTTCTGGCGCGTCGCGCTAAAAGTGCACGTCGAGAAGGCCGGTTATATCGTCACCACCGATGGTTCGTCGACGCGGCCGGCAAGCCGGGCTACTACGTCGAATCGACCGCGCCCCGTGGCACCGCTGACTACATGTATCTCGTGGCGCTGTTTGTCCAGGGCAACAACCTTATCGTGATCGAGTCGGCCGGTGAAGTAGAAGCCTATAAGTCCAAGCGCGAGAAGATCTTCGCTGCACTCAAGGCCACAGACGTTGCGGGAGCAGGCGGGCGATAAGCAGGCGATCCGTCGAAGGGCGCCGCGCATTCCGACGGGCCGCGTCGCGACGTGATCTACAATCGGTCGCATGACACCTAAATCCCTGCATGCACCGGTCGCCATCGTCGGCGGCGGTCCGGTCGGTCTGATGCTCGCCCTCTTCCTCGACCGGCACAACGTCAAGAGCGTCGTCTTCAATGTGGAGGAGACGACGCGCTGGCATCCGAAAGGCAGCACGCACAACGCGCGCACGATGGAACATTACCGGCGCATCGGCCTCGGCAGCGCGGTGCGCAGGCTTGGCCTGCCGGAGGATCATCCGACCGACGTCGTGTACTTCACCCGCTTCAACGGCCCGCAGATCGCGCAGGTGGTCATGCAATCGAGCATGGAGAAGATGCGCGGGGTGATGACCGCGCCGTGCAATATCCAGATTTTCGAGCCGATCCATCGCGCCAACCAGATGTATGTCGAGAAGCTTCTGCACGACCATGCTCGAACGCGCCCGAACATCACGTTGCGCTACGGCTGGCAGGTCGGCGAATTCAACGAGCACGCAACCGGTGTGACGTTGCAAGCCGAACGTGTGCGGCTGGAAACCTCCAATACCGATGCCGACTATGCCGAACACGCCGTCGGCAGCACGGGCGAAGTTGAGACGTGGCAAGCCGAGTACATGGCCGGTGTCGATGGCGGCCAAAGCCATGTGCGCCGCAGCCTCGGCATCCGTTACGGCGGACACGAAACGCTCAGGCAATCGTTCCTCGGCGGGTCGATGATGTCGACCTATGTCCGCGCGCCGACGCTGGTCCGCGATTGTTTCGCCAACCGGCGTGGCTATCAGTACTGGGCGATCAACCCCGATGCCCGGATGACCATGGTGAATCTGAATGGGGTGGACGAATACACGTTCTTCACCCCGGTGCCCGACGGCGCCACGTTCGATGAAGGATTGGCGATCCGAACGTTTCAGCGTGCCTGCGGCTATGAAGCACCCGTCACTGTGCTCGGCAATCGCAAGTGGACGGCTGGTGTTGCGCTGTGGGCGGACCGGTTCTGGTCGGGTGACCGGATCTTTCTCGCAGGGGATGCGATTCATTTATTCACGCCAACGGGTGGGTTTGGTCTCAACACGGGCGTGGACGGTGCGGCGAATCTCGCATGGAAGCTTGCGGCGCTCGTACAAGGATGGGGTGGTGCGAAGTTGAAACCGAGCTACGAATCGGAGCGCCGGCCAATCGCCGAGCGCAACACCACAGCCGCGCGTTCACTCGCGAAGAATGTCGGGGTCATCGAGATTCGCAAAGAGATCGAGGAGGCGAACCCGGCCGGTGAGGCAGCGCGCAAGGTCGCCGGCGATTATCTCGATACGTTCGGTGAGGAATTCGCATCCATCGGCGTGCAGCTTGGCGTGCGCTACGACGGCTCGCCGATCATTTGCGAGGATGGCACGCCACCACGCGACAGCATCAACTGCTACACGCCAAGCGGCGTTCCCGGTGGGCGGGCGCCGCACTACTTCCTCGATCCACCCGGCATGGCGAATCGACGCTCACTATTCGATCAGTTCGGGGTGGGCTTCACGCTGCTGCGCTTTTCGAGCAAGGAGGATGGCAGCCCGCTGCTCAACGCCGCCAGGCGGCGCGGCGTTCCGATCGATGTCGTGGATGTGCTCGATCCGGATGCGCGCGATCTCTATGGACGCGACCTCGCCCTGATCCGGCCCGATCAACACGTCTGCTGGCGTGGCGATCGCCTGCCGAACGGCGCCGACGGTTTGATCGCGAAGGTGGTGGGAGCGGACTAGGAATCCTTGCGGTCTGCCGCACAGATTGCTAGGGCTTATCGGCTACCGGCGCGGCGTCGCGACACGCACGCTTAGTTCAACCACCCGAACAGGGCGCCGGACTCGCGGTCCATCGCGAACATGACCAATCCGTTCCGGAGGAATGCTTGATAAAAAGCAAGCTTCTCGATCGTCATGCCGGACTTGTCGAGATAGCGCGCCCGGAATCGCGCTACCGCTTCGGCCAACTCGGGTTGCGCGCGAGCCTGCGCGTCGATGTCCACCGATTTCCCCACGATGGCGCGCCAACGCTCCGGCGTCATGGGTTGATAGTAATCGCCCATCAAGGTCACGACCGGACCGCCGTTCGCGAGCGCATTCATCAAGTTCTTGCGCTGGTCCGGATCCGATGGAAGCTCGAGCACCACCGGCGCTGGCCCGATGCGAGCGCGCATCTGCTCGAGCCGCGCATGGTCTTTCGTGTGTGGCGCCAGATCAGGCCATCGCACGGCAAAGAAAGTGTCGTCCGCATAGACGACGAATGCCGGGCGGTACTGCATCATCAGCCCCGCGCCACATACGAAGGCGATCAACTGGACCGACGCGATGATGCCCAGATCGCGCTTCAATTCCTTCTTGCCGCGCCGGAACACAACCATCGTCAAAAGGGGCCCCAGGATGAGGTCGACGAAAATGACGACGCGCATGATGTTCGAGGCGCCGTCGTACTCGAAATACGGCGGCGGATACCACACCAAGTAGACCATCGCCGCAAGCGCAATAACGAGTGCCGCACTGATGATGAGGTGGATGAGGAAGGCGGGAATTTTTCCCGATTGCCAGAAGAATGCGATGAGCTTGGTCATGATAGTGACGTGCGGGTTCATGTCCTCTTAGGATGCACGATCCGAAAGCGCCCCGCACGACGAGGATTTCACAAAAATACTTGTGTTCATCTATGCGATGCGACGCCGTGGAGAACGTCGCGAATTTCGCTGCTTCGATGCAGGCGCGAT
>JANMUI010000326.1:0-2176 GCA_031391405.1 Betaproteobacteria bacterium | reverse complement strand
ATGCGATCCGAGCGCCAACCAACGCAACGATCCCCATGGCCGCGAACAGCACCGCCGCGATCCCGTGTACTAATCGCTGCGGCATTTTCTTCGCGGCGATCTCACCCAGCAGGACCGCCGGCACGTTCGCGATCATCATTCCAAGCGTGGTCCCGGCGACAACCGCGATCAGCGCGTCGTAGCGCGCCGCCAACGCCACGGTGGCGATCTGCGTCTTGTCACCCATTTCGACGAGAAAGAACGCGACAAGCGTGGTGATGAATACGCCGAAGCGGGGCGCGACCGGTGCGTCATTGCTGATCCGATCGGGAATCATGATCCATACCGCCATGGCAATGAACGACACCCCAAGGATCCACCGCATCGCAGCGGCGCCGATCGCCTGCGCAAGCCAAGCGCCCACCGCACCGGCAAGTGCGTGATTGGCCAATGTCGCGACGAGAATGCCAAGGATGATCGGAACCGGCTTCTTGAATCGCGCCGCAAGCAGCAAGGCGAGCAGTTGTGTCTTGTCGCCGATCTCGGCCAAAGCGACAACGCCGGTGGAAACGAGGAATGCACTCACTGCGGAGGATGCTAGCACGCTGGGCGGGCGGCGCGTCCATCCCAGAATCGCGTCTTCGCTTGACACCCTCAGGGGTCCGCCGCTACCGTGCAGGCACCCCTTGCAACCGTCGAGGCACGCAGTGCAGCCCTCAGTGCAGCCAATAGCCATCAGGCCGAAAGCTTTTCCGTGGTTTGATTACTCACGCTATTCATTCTCACTTGGCGTTCGGGTGGGCGATCGTGTCTACCTCTCCGGTCATACCGCTTCCGAGTTCGATCCTGCGCTGAAGCGCATCGTCGTGAAGGGCGGCATGACCGAGCAGGTGCGCACCGCGTACCAGAAGATTGCCGCGATTCTCGATGGCGCGGGATTGACCTTGAATGATGTCGTGCGGGTCGTCGAATATGTGAAGCCGGAAGGTATCGAACGGTATGCGGAAGCCGCCGCCGTACGTGCCGAGGTGTTCGGCGCGCATCAGCCCGCGGTCAACACCGTGCCGGTGCGAAGCCTGCTGCGGCCGGAGGCCTATATCGAAATCGAGGTCACTGCGGGCCCGGTGGGCGCGGCCACCAATGTCGGCTCCGGAATGCCGGTCGCGCGCGATTCGGCCGGCGTGGTGTTCATGCCGACCGTCTTGCCTACCGATGACGTAGGGACCATCATCGGCGCGGGGGTTGTCGTGCTCCAGGCGCGCGCGATATTCGAGAAGGCGAAGAGGATGCTCGTCGCCCTGGGCATCGGCTTCGATCGCGTCGTGAAGACGGTGGACTACATCACGCCGGCCGCGCTCGCCAATTACAAGTTCACCGGACGGGTACGAAAGGAATTTCTCGGCCCCGTCTACCCCGGCGCGGCAGGCATCGTGATGCCCAGGTTGTGTCATCCGGCAGCGCTGATCCAATACGACTTCATCGCGACGCGCGATGTGCCGATTGCGATCAACCCCGGATGGGACCGCTACAGGAAGCTCACCTATAGCCCAGCGGTGAAAGCGGGAAAGCTTCTTTTCATGTCTGGACAAGGTTCGCTCGATCCGGCAACGGAGCGTGTCCTCCATGATGGCGATGTGGTCGCACAGGCCGAGTACACCTACCGGAACATACTCAAGGTGATCGAAGCGGCAGGCGGCAGCGCGCGCAATCTCGTGAAGACCATCGAATATGTAACGCCGAATGCCTTGGAACGGTATCGCGACGTCGCAACGGTGCGAACGAAATTGATGATGGAGCCCTACCCCGCCTCGACGGGCTTGGTATGCGAAGCGCTGCTGCGGCCGGAGATGCAAATCGAGGTGGATCCGTTTGCGGTGTTGGATTAGATCCGACAAATCTTCACCACAGAGGACCCAGGGGACGCAGAGGAAATACGAAGAGTAAATCGAATTGTCATTGTGGTGCATTCACCAGCGACGGAACGCCACCAATCCCTTGAATCGCACCGGTCGGATCGTAGAGCCTGCCTTCCCCTGTGTCCCCTGCGTCCTCTGTGGTGAATGCCTTGGAGATGTAGAAATTCATGTCCCTTCTCATCGACGTTTGCCGGCCGGTGGGCGTATTGACACGTTTCGACCACCAGGGTGGGCGGTGCGATGACCGATGGGTAACCGGCGCTTCGCGCGTAGCCGTCATC
>JANMUI010000264.1:0-7406 GCA_031391405.1 Betaproteobacteria bacterium | reverse complement strand
GCCGGTGTCGAGCGCGAACAGATAGATTGCGTGTCCGCTGGCGCTTTCTCCGGTGGATCCGCCGAGCGCCACAATCGCCCGCTTGGGGTGGACGGCTGCGCCGTACAGCTTGCCCACGGTGCCCGCGCCGATCGGCGAGCGCAACGTCTGCCGCAGTTCGCCCGAGCGCAGATCCCAAACCCGTGCGGTTTTGTCGTCTGACGCGGTGACCGCGATCGTTTCATCGGCGTCAACGGCGAGCCGACGAATCGGAGCGGCGTGGTGGCCTGGCTCGAGTTGAAGGATTGGCTGAACTTGAGGCTCGGTCGCAACGGCAGGCGGTGCCAAGCTTGTGACGCAAGCGAGCACCAGGAATGGAAGCCAGGGTGCGTCGCGTCGCATCAACAAGTCACCAGGGAACCACTATTCGATGGACCGAAATCGTGTTCCACACCGGGCACCTTTGGTCGCCTTATCAATGATTCGCGAATCGGAGATATAACACTACCTTCCAGACCGCACAATCGGACGAACGGATGATTGCCTCGTTCGGAATGGCCGTAAAGCAAATTCGCGATAGAGATATTCCAGGTACGCCCGGAAAGGTCACACCATGAAGCTCGCAGGAAAAGTCGCCATCGTCACAGGCGGGGCCATGGGCATCGGACGCGCGATTGCCGAGGGTCTCGCTGAAGATGGCGCGCGGATCGTGATCGCCGATCGCGCGCGCGCCGTCGAAGCCGCGGCCGAAATGACGGCCAAGGGTTTTACCGCAAGCGGGGTCGCGACCGATGTCGTCAGCGAGGCAGACGTCGAACGCATGGCAGGGCACGCGGTCGATACGTTCGGTGGTATCGACATTCTCGTCACCAACGCCGCGATCTTCACGACGATTCGCCCAAAACCATTTCACGAGATCACCGTGCAGGAATGGCGCGATGTCATGGACGTCAATACGCTCGGCGTGTTTCTTTCGGTCCGTGCGTGCCTCGATGGATTGACGCGATCGGACAGCGGGCGGGTGATTACCATTTCATCGGGTGTCGCCTTCAAAGGCAATCCGATGTATCTGCACTATGTGGCGAGCAAAGGTGCGGTGGTGTCGATGACGCGTTCGCTGGCACGCGAGCTCGGACCGCGAAAAATCCTCGTCAATAGCCTCGCGCCTGGATTCACGCTAAGCGATGGCGTGTTGGCGAATCCCCTGCTCATTGCGGGCGCTCGCAAGGCATCGCTTGGCGGGCGCACCCTCGAGCGGGACATGTATCCGAGCGATCTCGTCGGTGCCGCGCGATTTTTCGCGGGACCCGATTCCGCGTTTATCACCGGCCAGACGCTTGTGGTAGACGGCGGGACCTACATGCATTAACGGAGAAGGATCGAGCGATCACCCGCTATCAGCGTGCCCATAATTTTTAGGAAGTTACGAGGGGCGAGCCGCTTGTTAAGTGGATCCCAACGTGGCGAGTTGCTTGATCAACACATCAAGGGCGGCACCGACCCCCGCCAATCGCACCGCGTTCCGATCACCACTGAACACATGCCTCTCGACAATCGTTGGGCGATCGCGATGAGCCGCTGCGACGAACACAGTACCGACTGGATTCTTCTCGTTGCCCCCGCCTGGGCCTGCATAGCCGGTCACCGCGACCGCTACGCCTGCGGTCGAGTGCTTCAACGCGCCCTCGGCGAGTCCTTGCGTGATGGGGCCGCTCACCGCACCATGTTCCTGCGATAGTGCTTCGGGCACGCCCAGACCCGTCGCTTTCGCGCTGTCGTGATACAGCACGAATCCGCGTTCGAAGACCTGCGAGGCGCCTGAGACCGAAGTGAGGCAGGCGGAGACCAGTCCCGCGGTCACGGTTTCCGCGGTCGCGATGCGCATGCCGGCATTTTTCGCGAGCGTAAGCGCTTTCGATGCACGGTCGAGATGTTCGTTGGGAAACATTGGAGATTTTCCTGCTATGGCAATGCGTTCTTCCAGATGCGCCCATCCTTCATGACCATCTTGATGCGCGCGCGTTCGTTCAACAGTTTGATGTCGGCAAGCGGGTCTCCGTCGACGACCAATATGTCGGCCAGTCGCCCCGGCACGACGGCACCCAGCTCCGGACGCTCGATGCATTCCGCTGCTTGGCTCGTGGCCGCCACGATCGCTTGCATCGGCGTCATGCCGAGCCAGTCGACCATGAACTGCAACTCAACGAGATTCTCACCGACCAGCAAACGGTGCGATTGATCGGTACCGAACGCGACCTTCACTCCGCGCTTTACCGCCTCGCGGTAGAGCGGGATTTGCGCCTGCATCTTCGCGAAGATCTCCGCGTCTTTCGCATCTTCTTTCGCAAGTTGCTGCGCATTCCATGCGGCGTTCTTCTTGCGATGCTCGACCGATAAGGGCACCAGGGCCAATGTCGGCACCCACCACGTGCCCTGGCGCACCATCGTATCGACACATTGCTCGTCGATGAACCAGCCGTGCTCGAGCGAATGCACGCCTGCCTGGAGTGCGGGGCGAATCCCTTCAATTCCTTCGGCATGGACGGCGACGCTCTTGTGCCGCATCGCCGCCTCGGTAACGGCGGTGCGCAACTCCTCCACCGTGAATTGCGCTTCATCCCACGAATCGGTGACCGATGTAATGCCGCCTGTTGCGCAGATCTTGACGAAATCTGCGCCGGCCATGAGGACGTGCCGCACGAGCCGTCGAACATCATCGACGCCATCGGCCACGGGACTTGGCAGCCATGCGCGTTTCTGGATGCGAATGCCCGCGGGGAGCCATGCATCGCCGTGTCCGCCGGTCTGCGAAATCATGACGATCGCAATCAGCAGGCGCGGGCCGACCACGAAGCCTTCTTCGATCGCCTGGCGAAAGCCTGCATCGGCGCCGCCCATATCACGCGCGGTCGTGACACCGCACGCCAAGGTCTCATCGAGGATCGCGGTCGATCGCAACACGTTGTAGGTTGGCGCGTTCAACAAGTGTTGGCGCATATCGCGGGCGCGATACGTGCCGTGTACATGGCAATCGATGATCCCGGGCAGCACGCTGAGTCCGGCGACATCGAGCCTGGTCGCATCGCCCGGAATGGTGATCGTGTCGGCCCGGCCCGCCGCAACTACACGGCCGGCCGAGACGACGACCGCGGAATGAGCGAGCGGATCGCCGCCCATTCCATCAATGAGGCGGCCACCGATCAATGCGTACGTCTTCTGATCTGGAAATTTCATGTTACGATTTCTCTTTCAAGACCTTTGCGGCGTTCGCGTCCATTGCGGTGAATGCTCTGGATGCTCTAGCTCTCCAGATCCACGAACACATTCTTCAGCTCGGTGTACGACTCGAGTCCGTGCATGCCGAGCTCCCGACCGATGCCCGATCTCTTGGCGCCGCCGAAGGGTCCAAGATACCCGTACCGGCTCGCGCTGCCATGGGAGTTGATGCTGATCATCCCGGTTTTCACACGCCTCGCCACGCGAAGTGCTCGACCGATATCACGGGTCCACACCGAGCCGTTGAGCCCGTATTGATTGTCGTTTGCCATCCGGATCGCGTGCTCTTCGTCCCTGAACGGCATCACGACCACGACCGGCCCGAAAATTTCCTCCTGCGCGATCTGTGCGTCGTTCGTGACCCCACCGATGATTGTTGGCGCGAAGTAATGGCCGGTGGCGTGTCCGGCCGGTCGATCACCGCCGCAGATCACGGTGCCGCCGGCGCGCGTCCCGAGCTCCACATACGAACGCACGATGCGCCATTGACTTGCCGAGATGAGCGGTCCCATCTCCGTGGCGAGATCGAGGGGGTCGCCCACTCGCAAGCGCGCTGTTGCCGACACGAACTCCGCAAGAAACGCATCATGCGCACTCGCCTCGACGAATACACGCGTTCGGGCCGAACAACTCTGGCCGGCGTTACCGAATCCACCGCTCACCGCTGCCCGCGCGGCCTTGGTGATATCGGCGTCCGCGAACACGATGTTCGGGCTCTTGCCGCCCAATTCGAGCGTGATGCGCTTCATCGAATCCGCGCCGGCCTTCATGAGCTTCGCGCCGGTCGTGGTCTCACCGGTGAAGGAGATCTTGTCGATCATAGGATGGCGAGCGATATGCTCACCGAGCTCCGCGCCCGGACCCGGCAGGATGTTGAGCACACCCGGTGGAAGGCCTGCTTCGAGGGCCGCACGTCCTAACATGAGAGACGTAAGGGGCGTGTAGCTCGCAGGCTTCAGGATCACGGTGCAGCCGACCGCGAGGACCGGCGCAATCTTCCACGACGCGGCGAGAAACGGGAAATTCCAGGGCGTGATCGCTGCGACCACCCCAATCGGTTCGCGCAAGGTGAAATCAAGCACGCCGGCACCCATCGGGATCGAGTGACCGAAAAATTTGTCGGCCGCACCCGCGTAGTAGTCGAACACCTTCGCAGCCGCTTCGACTTCGTTCTTCGAGTTGGCGATCGTCTTGCCGCCGTTGCGGGTTTCGATATTTGCGATCGCCTCCGCCTGCCAGCGGATCCTCTCCGCGATGCGCCGCAGATGGACGCCGCGCTCGGTGGGCATCATGCCGGACCATTTCCCATCATCGAACGCCTTGCGAGCCGCTGCGACTGCAAGATCGAGATCGTCGACGCTTGCCCGCGAAACTAGCGCGAGCACGGAATCGTCAGATGGACTGCGTGTCGCGAAGGTCGCCCCGGACACCGCTTGCGTGAAGACGCCGTCGATCAGGAGCCCGGTGTCAATCGAAGGCACGCTCGCACCATTCCACCAACTCGCCGAGGGTGTGTGCATGAAAATCGATCGAAGGCTCGGCGGGCGTTACCTTCCCCGGGGCGAACCACGCGGTCTTGAGACCAAGGCGCTTGGGACCAATTACGTCATTCTCCAGATTGTCACCGACGAAAACGGCGCGACTCGGATCGGCAATGAAGCCATCGAGCAGCGCGCGGTAGGCGTTCTCATGCGGCTTCATCCAACCGATCTCACCGGAGATGGTCACGCGCTCGAACGCGCGGTCCAGGCCAAAGCGTTGCAAGGTGCCTTCAACCACGACCGGCATCGGGTAGTTGGAAAGCAGCCCCAGGCGAAAGCGTTTCGACAGTCGATGCACGGCATCGGCTGCGCCCTCGACTGCGCGTGCTCCGTCCAACACCTGCATGCAAAGCGCGTGTGCGAATTGATCGAGCTCGTTCGTGGACAGAACGTTCGGCGCGCCGCATTCCTCGAATGCCATTACCAGACGATCCTGGAAGGTGTGCTCACGCAAGGTTTCAGCCGAGCGTTTGATCTGCTCCCTGGCGGTGGCGAAATAGACTTCGACGAACCGGTCGACATCGATCGGATTCGCGCGGTTCGCGATGAGCGGCGCGTAATCGCGCACGAACACTTCGCGCGCACAGGCGAGGTGCGCCTCCGGTGCATTGATCATGCCGGGAATGACGAATAGCGTATCGCCCCAGTCGAACAGGACCGCGGGCTTCTCGATACCCTCTGGATCAGGCACCCAGTGCTTCCTCGACCAGACGCTTCGCCGCATCTGCCGGATCGCGCGCTGCATACACTGCGCGGCCAACGACGCCGAATACGCGTGCGCCTCGTGCGGCCTTGACGATGCTCCCAAGCGTGCCGCCCAATGGACCGATCCCCGGGACGAGCAAGGTGGGCATGTCGATTCGCTCGCAGAGGCGTGCGGCGTGGTGCGTCAGTTTGGAGGTGGTATTGCCCGGCACGACAAAGTGGTCGGCGCCAAGCGCCATCGCACGCGCGAAAATGAGATCGAGGGCATGGTCGACGACGTAACCGCCACCCGATGCGTTGTAGTCGGGGAACGGCAGGTCCCCTCCTACGATCGGCAACATGCGATGTTTGATCGCTTCACCGACGAAGGCATCGACCGCGCGAGGCCCCGCTGTCGGGAACAGGATGAGTCCATCAACGCCTGCGGCTCGACAGCTCGCCGTGAACTTCGCCGCCATATCCGGAACGTCGACCCCCGCCTTCTGGTGATCGTAGACAAGCGGCCGATCCGTGAGCAGTCGGAGTTGTCGAATCGCCTCGGCGAGCCCAAGGTGCAACACCATCACGAGGCCGACTTTATAGCCGGCGACACCATCGATCCGCGTCGTTCGTTCGACCACGGACTGCGAGTCTTCGACGGTTTCCGAATCGAGCGCGATGACGATGCCGATGTGCCCGGCGAGCATCGTGTCATAACGCTTGGCAAGCGCCTCGCGAGAGAGGCGTCCGTCCGAAAGGTGATCAGCAACGGCGGGGCGTTGCGCGGCGTAGGGATCTTGTGTAGTCATATGCGCTCGACTAGCTGCCGGCAGCGCGCAGACGCTCGATCGTCCGCAAGGCGCTTGGTTTGATGTCGCGCACATCGAGGCTGATGTCGAGCGCCTTCACGGTGTGCGTAAGATCGCCGACCGAGATCACGTCGACACCGGTTTCGGCGATCGGCACGATGGTCGCCTCGTTGATGCCGCCGGATGCCTCAGTCATCGCCCGGCCGGCCACGAGCTTCATGGCGGCTTTCATCTCGTCGAGGTCCATGTTATCGAACATGATCACCTCGACGCCGCATTCGAGCGCCTCCTGCACCATCTGCATCGATTCACACTCCACCTCGATCTTGAACGTGTGCTGGGCGCGGCCACGCAGGATCTCGACGGCGTTCCTGATGCTGCCCGCGATCTTGATGTGGTTGTCCTTCACGAGTACGCAATTCGTGAGATTCATGATGTGATTGTGCGCCCCGCCGACGCGGACCGCGTACTTCTGCACCATGCGCAGCCCAGGCCACCCTTTGCGGGTGTCGGTCACACGAACCTTCGTATGTTTCACCAGATTGATGTAGCGCCGCGTCTTGGTGGCGATCGCGGAAAGCTGCTGGATCCAGTCGAGTGCGGCCCGCTCGATCGCAAAGAACGTCGAGGCTTTGCCACGGATCTTGAGCAGCACCGTGCCGGGCGCGATCTCGTCGCCATCCTTCACGCAATGTTCGATCTGCGCCTCGGCATCGAGCAGGCGAATCGTCTCGTCGGCGAACAGCAGCCCGCATGCGACACCGTGAGCCTTGGCGTAGATTTGCGCGGTCTGGACGGGATCGTCGTCCCAGGTCAGAAATCCGCCGGTGGTGTCGCCCAGGCCGAACTCCTCGCGCAGGCCTTGCTCGACGTATGGGCGAATGATAAAGCGATTCAGTTGCATAATCGGATCCCAGAAGCCGGCTTCGGCTGAGTAAACGAGCTTTCGATGATAGATCAGGAGCGATAGTCATGGGCAAATTCATCGTCAACACCCACGGTCGACTGCAGGAATGGATCGCCGACGCGAACGGTTATTTTCGGGACGCGGGGCTCGACTACGAGCTGACGCAGCACGCCCTTCTCACGAAACAGGCTGAGCAGAAATCCCGCGCCG
>JANMUI010000238.1:0-1933 GCA_031391405.1 Betaproteobacteria bacterium | reverse complement strand
TTTTTAGCGAGTCGGCCCCACGCTGCGCGCAGATCGCATTGGTCGTCCGTACGCTCCCGGCTGAGCTCGTCGAGCGGGAGCTCTGACTCGCGCCGCTCACCGGCTTGGCCGATAGATTACCGTCGCAGGGACGATCCTGATAGACGTTTCCACAGCGATACGCCTGGGCCTCGACCTCTGCAGTCGGTATAACAAAGGCCGCTATCCCCGTGATGACAGCCACGCCTGCGATCAACACTTTCATGATGCTTCCCTTCCCATCGCGCGGCTGATTCACCGCAGCATTGCGTTTCAGACCGTTGCGGTGCATGTTCTTTCATGAACGGCAGATTCGGCAGAGGGTGAAGTTTTCAGCGAGGGAATTGCGAAGTAATCGGCCCGGCGCCGCAACTCGCGCCGCAAGAAACACAGTGGGCCTGCGTTGTGGCAAGGTGGGATCCGGCGCCGCGGAAGACCGACGAAGCGATGATGCATTTCGCCCGCGGGTTGAACGATGGATTGGGACAACCACTTCTGGTCGTTTCAATCCTTAAGGGTCATGCCGCTGTCAGTACGCCGCGCCGTATTGGGTGAGGCAGACTAATCAGCATGAACATTTTTCTCGGATAGAGATAGTCATCACCACTCAGAACATCACCTTAGGCAGCCAAAGGGTGATCTGCGGAAACGCGATGATCAACCCTAACGCGATCAGCAGAACGACGAAGAAAGGCAGCGATGCGCTGAAGATCTCATCGATCGTCGTTTCTGTTGGCATCGCCGCTTTCATCGCATAGACCACCATGCCGCATGGTGGCGTGAGCTGCCCGAGCTCGATCGCGAGGATCGAGACCAAGCCGAACCACAGGTTGTCGTAGCCGAGTTTCAGTACGACAGGCACCATGATCGGCATCGTGAGCAGCATGATCGACGTGCTATCGAGGATGGTGCCCAGGATCAACATGATGACCACGAAGAACAGCACGATCGCGATCGAAGGCACGTCGACGCCGATCATCAGGCGCGTGAGATATTCCGGCAGACCCGAGAGACTCAGCATCCGCGAGTACATTTGCGCGGTGAGGAGCAGGAAGAAGATGGTCGCGGTCGCCGACCCGGTTTGCAGCAGCAAATCGTAGGTCGTCTTGAAACCGAACTTGCGCTTCAGCACCATGAGAATGAACGCGCCGAGCGCGCCGATGGCCCCCGCTTCCGTCGGCGTGAACCAGCCCGCGTAAATGCCGCCGAGCACGAGCAGCACCAGCACATAGACCGCCCATGGCCGCGTGATGAGTTGCCGGCGCGACAACATCGGGCCTGACCGCATGACTTTTCCTTCGACCCCGCACAGCTCGGGGCGCAGGCGAATCATCACCACAATAGCGAGCGAGAGCGCGAGCGATACGACGAGGCCGGGCCCCATGCCGGCCGCGAACAGCTTGCCGATGCTCTCTTCAGTAATGACGCCGTACACCACCATGAGGATGGAAGGCGGGATAAGCATGCCAAGCAACGCGCTCGAAGCAACGATACCGAGCGCGAACTTCTTGTCGTAGCCGAGCCGCTTCATCTCGGGGATCGACACCTGCGAGAAGACCACGGCAGAGGCAACAGTGACGCCGGTTATCGCGGAGAACACGGCGTTGCCGGCGACGGTCGCGATCCCCAGGCCACCTCGTATCCGCTGCAGCGCCGCGCCCATCGACTCGAAGAGCTCGCGCATCACGCCCGAGACGGTCGCGAACGCACCCATCAGAATGAACAATGGGATCACGGCGAATACGTAATCGTTGAGTGCGTTGTAGGAGGTCGATTCCAGGAGCCGGAACGCCACGCTCCATTTGCCCGAAATAAGGTATATGCCGAGCACGCTGGTGAGCGCGAGCGCGACGCCGACGTGCATACCGATGAGGATCAGCACGAACACCAGCGCGGCCGACAGAGCGCCAATCAG
>JANMUI010000229.1:0-2186 GCA_031391405.1 Betaproteobacteria bacterium | reverse complement strand
GAAATTCGTAACATGCTCGCAAATATTGCTGACTTTAAGGCCAACGTCTTCATCAATGGAAACTCTGTGGAAGCCGCTGAGGGACGCCTGGCATCGGGCGGGGTGAGAGGTACACCCACGCGAGGTGCCGTCTCCGCTGTGGTTGCCGCCATTCTGGTCAGCGGCTGCGCGGCCGCCTACGCGCCAGCGCCACTGCCAGTGAATCACCCTGCCAGTCCTGCCGCCTCTGAAGCGCCGCCTCCGCCGCCGTCGCAAGCCTTCAGGGATGAGAGCCTCCTGTCAGTTCCCGCAGAGGAAGTGCCCGCACCAGGACCCCATTCGGGACATGGCACGATGCCCGGGGGAAAGAACATCCCGCTGACCCCCGCAGAGAAAGTGCCCGCACAAGGACCCCATTCGGGACATGGCGCGATGCATGGAGGTCACTGATGAAACGCTTGTCTCTTGCCTGCGTCATGATCGTGACAGCAGGGCTCGGCGGCTGTACGGCCGTTGCCGTGGACCCACATGCCGGCTTTCCAGAGGTCTCACGGATAGTGACCGATCGGGCCGGGAAGGAGGTTGTCTGGACTCCCGGTGTCGAGGAGATGTCGCCTGCGTTGGAGATGATCGAGGCGCGACTGAAGGACGGGCTCAGCGAAGACGATGCCGTCCGGATCGCCCTTTTGAACAACCGCGACCTGCAGGCGTTCTATGCGCGGCTCGGGATCGCCCAAGCGGATCTCGTTCAGGCGAGCCTGCTCCACAACCCAGTGATTGATGCCGTCACCGGGTTTCCGGTCGGCGGTGGTATCGTCGATCTCAGCTTTGGCGTGGCCATGGACTTCATTGATCTCCTCTACACGCCGCTGCGGAAGCGGGTGGCGACGGCAAAGTTCGAGGAGACGAAGCTCCGCGTTGCGGCGGAGGTTCTCGATGTTGCTTGGCGGACGCAGACGGCCTTCTCCCGGCATCAGGCCAACGAGCAGATGGTGGAGATGCGACGTCAGGTGGCCGCATCTACTGCTGCCTCGTTCGACCTCGCGCAACGGATGCGCGAGGCCGGCAATATGAGAGAACTCGACCTTGCCTCGGAACGCGCGCTGGCTGAGGAAGCGAAGCTCGACCTTCGCCTCGCCGAGATCGCCGTGCGCGAGAGCCGTGAGATGCTGAATGCGCTCATGGGTCTCTGGGGAGAAGAATCCCAGGTCTGGACGGCCGCACCTGCACGTCTACCGGAGCCGCCGCGCGAGCCGTGGGACGCAGAGCGCCTGGAGTCCCGAGCCATCGAACGCAGCCTCGACCTTGCGGCGGCGGAGCAACTCATTGTGGCTGCCGCGGAGAACGTGGGGCTCGACCGCGCGAGTGCGCTCTTTCCAGAGCTCATCGTTGGCGGCAAGGGGGAACGTGACGGGCCCGAGTGGGAGCCCGGACCGACGTTTACCCTCCCGCTCCCGCTCTTCGATCGCGGCCAAGCGCGGATCGCGCGTGCGCAGGCCGAGCTCCGTCAGGCCCGTGAGTTACGGCACGCGCTTGCCGTGCGTATCCGTGCCGTCGCGCGGAGCACACGCGACCGGCTCGACGGCCACCGCGACCGCACGCTCCATTACCGCGATGCTCTGCTGCCAGTGCGCGACCGCATCCTGCAGGAGATGCAGCTTCAGTACAACGCCATGCAGGTCGGGCCTCTGGATCTCCTGCGGGCGAAGGAACAACAGATCGAAACCGCCGTCCGCTATATCGATGCGTTGCGAGAATACTGGCTGGCACATGCCGACCTCACGCTTATTCTCGCGGGGCGCCTGCCACCGACGGAGCCCGCCCCGGTGGGGCCATCTCTTGAGCAGGCCCCGCGCTTCCCGTTCCCGACTCTCCGGTGATCGGACCAACGAAAGGGGAAACAGAATCATGAAAAAACAAATCACTCCACTGTGCATTGATCGCCGCAGGTTCCTTACCGGGGCCGCCGCACTCGGCAGTAGTGCGGTACTGCTTCGTAGCGTCCACGCCACTGAGGACGCCCACATACACGAGCCTGATCGGCCGCGCGAGACCACCACAGTGGTGGAGAGGGACAAGCCGCTCCTTGAACGTAGCGATCCAAAGTCCACCCTACCGCCCGGCGAGCCGGGGAAGGACTACACCCCGGTCGTCACGCCCAACAATGTACCGCTGCCATGGAAGATCGTGAACGGCGCGAAGGTCTA
>JANMUI010000225.1:0-9603 GCA_031391405.1 Betaproteobacteria bacterium | reverse complement strand
TGCCGCCCGCCGATGTTGAGGCGCTCAAGGCTCGCATGCAAGCTTGCTCTCTCGCTGACGCATCGGGTCGCATTACGTGTAGCGCCCGAGTAACTGCCGTAAAGGGTCGAGTGCCAACGTAATTACCAAGACGTGCCCGTCGAAGGGTAAATACCGGAGAATCCACAAGCGGGCCATCGCAGACCATCGATACCTGCGTTACCCTTCGACGAGCTCAGGGCGAACGGAGGCGCAAGGACCGTTACTTGCGCTTGTAGTTAGGACGGTCGCCCACCTGTGTCGGCGTGCGCCCACTTGCCACCCACCACCCTCGCCATGCGCAATCGCGCCCTGGCCGCATTGGATTGCATTAGGGCGTCTATTCTTGACGCGAATTGCCGGCGAAGGACATACTCCCGGCGAGGGCCAGCGCCGTTCGAAATTTCGCGCGCCCGCCGCATCACTTACCGGAGTCCGGCATGGAGCAGGTCCGCGCGTTGGAGCGTCCGATCCTCGAGTGGCCACGCGGCTACAGTCGCGCACCTTTTCGCGTGTATCACGACCCTGACATCTATGCGCGCGAGCAGGAAAGCATCTTTCGGGGGCCGGTGTGGCACTACCTCGCGCTCGAGGCGGAGTTGCCCGATCCCGGCGATTTCAAGAGCACGTTCATCGGCGATACACCGGTCGTCGTGACGCGCGATCGTGACGGCAGCCTGCATGGCTTCGTCAACCGCTGCGCCCACCGCGGCAGTCTCGTGTGCCTGGAGCAGTCGGGTAAGGATCGCAAACGTTTCACCTGCGTCTACCATGCATGGAGCTACGATTTGCAGGGCAATCTCACCAATGCCGCGTTTCGGCATGGTGTGCGCGGCGAAGGCGGGCTGCCGAAAGACTTCGAGCCAGCTCAACATGGGCTGCAAAAGGTGCGTGTCGACAGTTTCAGCGGGATCGTGTTCGGTACGCTGTCAGATGCAGCGGAATCCCTTCCCGACTATCTCGGCCCGGCGGCGACGGCGGGCATCCAACGCACGATGAATCGTCCGGTGCGCATCCTCGGATACGACAGCCAGATCATCAACGCCAACTGGAAGACCTACCACGAGAACACGCGTGACAGCTTGCACGCGAACATCCTGCACACGTTCTTCGGCACGTTCGGCGTCTCGCGGCATTCGCAGGAAGCGGGGATGGTGATGGATCCGCGCGGCCGCCACTTCTACGTCTTCACCAAGCGGGGTACCGAATCGGACACCACCGACTACGACAAGACGGCCGCATCGCTGCGCTCGGTGAAGCCGGAGTTCTCTCTGCAGGATCCCTCGATCCTGCAGTGGAAGGATGAGTTCGGCGACGGCTGCTCCATCTACATCACCACGACCTTTCCGACCTTCGTTTGCCACCAAGTCCAGCACAGCCTTGGCGTGCGCCAGTTGATCCCGAAGGGGCCCGGGCGCTGCGAGCTCATCTTTACCTACTTCGGGTTCGAAGACGATTCGCCCGAAATGACGAACACCCGGCTCATGCACATTAATGCCACCGGCTCGGCGGGCCTGGTATCGATGGAGGATGGGGCCGTGTGTGAATTCGTGAGCCGGGGCACGGCCGGCAGCGGCGAGGCCACCTCTTTCATGGAGATGGGCGGCAAGGACCTCGAATCGGGCGGCACCACCAAGCTTTCGGAAAAGCCGCTGCGCAATTTCTGGAACGTCTATCGCACGATGCTCGATCTGTGATGGCCAACGCGACCATGCCGGTCGAAGAGGGCCTCCGCCGCGCGGTCGAGGACATGATCCATGCGGTGGCGCGGGCGATCGACGATGATCGCCTGGAGGCTTTCCCCGACTTTTTCGCCGAGCAAGCGGTCTACAAAGTGGCCTCGCGCTTCAACGTGGAACGCAACCTGCCGATGGCGCACATCAATTGCTCGAACCGGGGGATGATCGTCGATCGCATCGCGTCCTTGCGTCATGCAAACATTTACCCTGCGCAGCGCTATCGCCACATGATCAGCGGCATTCTCCTCACCATGAACGCAGACCAGTCGATCGCGGCACGTTCGAGTTATCTCGTCATCCGGATTCTGGAGGACGGCTCGTCGTCGGTGTTCTCGAGCGGGGAGTATCGCGACTGCGTCGTGCTGGAACAGGGCGTGCCCCGATTGCGCGAGCGGCTCGTGATCTTCGATTCGCGAAGCATCGATAGCGTGCTTGCCATTCCGCTGTGAGCGCCGCCCACTCCTCCTCGAAGAAAAAGATTGCCATTGCAATTGGCGATCCGGCCGGGATCGGCTGCGAGGTCGTATTGAAAGCGCTGAAGCTGCCCGCGATCCGCGCGATCTGCAGCCCGGTCATCGTCGGCGACGCATGGCTCGTGCGCCACTGCAACCAGGCGTTAGGCATCGGATGCGAGCTGCGCAGTGTCGATTCCCATGGCGAGCTCCGCTTCGATGGCTCGGCGCTCGAAGTGCTGAACGTGCCCGCGCGCGACCAGTCGGGCTTCAAGTTCGGTTTGGTGGACGCTGATAACGGCAGGGCGCTGATCGAGTACGCCGGCACGGCGATCCGTCTTGCAGAGGAAGGCATCGTCGATTCCGCCCTCGGTGCCCCGCATAATCAAACGTCCGTTCGCCGCGCCGGGATCAGCTTCGATGGCTACCCCGGCTTCGTCGCGCGGCAGACGGGTACGCCTGAAGACGACGTGTTCCTGCTGCTCGCCTCGAAGAGTTACTGCATCTGCCATGTGACCTTGCATTTGCCGGTGCGCGATGCGATCGAGCGCATCCGGCGGGCGAACGTGCTGAAAGCGATCCGCGCGACCGACACCGCGCTACGCAAGATGGGCCTGCCCGAACCGCGCATTGCCGTGAGCGGCCTCAATCCACATGCGGGGGAGAACGGCTTGTTCGGTCGCGAAGAGATCGACGAGATCGCGCCGGCCATCGTCGAGGCGAAGGCCGCGGGGATGAATGTGGCGGGCCCATTCGGCGCGGATGTCATGTTCGTCCAGGGAGGCTACGATGGCTATGTCGTGATGCTTCATGATCAGGGACATATTCCCGGCAAGCTGGAGCCGGGCAGTGCAGGTTTCTACGCGGGTGCGCCGGTGCTTTTCGGCAGCGTCGCGCACGGTAGCGCGCACGACATCGCGGGCAAGGGCATCGCCGACCCATCGAGTATGGTCAACGCTTTGCGGTGGGCTGCGCGGGCCTAGTTGTCTTTGCGGCAGATCACGGGGCCTCCCAAGGACGGACTCATTCAGGAGAACGACGCAATGCGAGCGTTATGGATTCTTGCTCTGGCACTCATGCCGAACATGACGCATGCGCAGGTCGCCTATCCGACCAAGCAGGTGCGCATCATCGTGCCGCAGCCGGCGGGTGGTGGCTACGACACCATCACGCGCGTGTTCGCCGCGAAGTTGCAGGACTATTGGAGTCACACCGTGCTCGTCGAGAATCGGCCCGGCGGCAACGCGATCATCGGCACTGACTACGTCGCGAAGGCGGCGCCTGACGGGTACACGTTCATCATGGGCGGCATCGGGCCGCACGCCATCAATCCCGCGCTCTTTCCGAAACTTCCGTACGACGCGGTGCGGGACTTTATCCCGGTCGTTTCGGTGGCCGCCGCGCCCAACCTTCTCGTCGTTACGCCGGCGCTATCGGTCACGACCGCGCAGGAGTTGGCCGGGCTGCTGAAGCGCGGGCAGGCGCAAAGCTATGGCAGTAATGGCGTCGGCAGCTCTACCCATCTTGCCGCGGAGATGTTTTTGCAGATGATCGGCACCAAGGCCGTGCATGTGCCCTACAAGGGCAGCGCACCCATGGTGACCGCCCTGCTCGGCAGCCAGGTCGAAATTGCCTTCATGAACATCATCGACATCCTGGTTCATGTGAACGCAGGGAAGGTTCGTGCACTTGCCACCGCCGCCGCCCGTCGATCGCCGCTCTTGCCCGAGGTGCCGACCATCAGCGAGGCAGGATTTCCGGGCGCGGAGTCGTCCGCGTGGTTCGGCATATTCGTGCCGGCCGGTACGCCGCAGGAAATCGTCATGAAACTCAATGGCGATTTCAACCGTGCGATCCAGGATCCGGATGTGCGTGCACGCCTTTCACAGAACGGCATGGAGCTGTTTGGCGGTACGCCCGAACAGTTCGGCGAATTCCAGCGTACTGAAATCGCCAAATGGACACGGGTCGTCAAAGAGGGCAACGTCCGCGCGGATTGAAAGCGCGCTGCGCCCAGCGGCCGCCTATGCGTTGCGCGGTCCACATGGATGGTGGTCTGTCGGCTTTTCTCCGTGCCGGTATGATCGACTCCATTAGACCCATGACCATCAATGCATTCACTTCGAATCTCAAGGGAAAGACACGATGAAGGCTGCTTACATTGAACAAAACGGCGGGCCGGAGGTTCTGAAGTACGGCGATCTCCCGGATCCGACGGCTGGAGCGGGTGAGGTCGTCGTCAATATCGTCGCCGCCACCGTCAACGCTGCTGATTGGAAAGTGCGGGGCGGCGAATACGGCAAATTGAAGTTTCCATATGTCTTAGGGCGGGATTTCTCCGGCGTGGTGAGCGCGGTTGGCGAAGGGGTTCAGGATCTTCGCGTGGGCGACGCTGTCTTCGGTGTCTGCGAAGCGGGCCAGGAAGGCGCCTACGCCGAGAAGATTGCGGTCAAGGCGGCGATCATCGCCAAAAAGCCCGACGGCCTGTCGCATATCGATGCGGCCGCATTGGCGCTCACCGGTCTCACCGCGATCAGCGCCGTCGAAGAAACACTGAAACTGCAGCCGCAGGAAACGCTCCTGATTCAAGGCGGCGCGGGTGGCGTCGCGAGCTTCGCGATTCAGCTTGCCAAGCATATCGGCGCGCGGGTGATCACCACCGCGAGTGCATCGAACCACGACTATCTTCGCAAGCTTGGCGCCGATCAGATCATCGACTACAACACAACCGATTTTACTCGGGTAGTCACCAATTGCGACGCGGTGTTCGATACCGTTGGCGGTGACGTCGCACTCAAATCTTTCGCCGTCCTCAAGCCCGGCGGCCGCGCGACATTCATCGCGTCCGGTGCGCAGGCGCCGAAACCCGATCGGGATGATGTAACGTCATTGCGGCCCCCGGTCAAGCGTGCGCGCCAACCGCTCGAGCGCATCGCGCAGTTGTATCTGGCCAAGGCCATCCGCGCGCCCGAGATCAAGCTCTATCGCCTCTCCGAGGCCGGCGATGCGCATCGGCTGAGCGAATCGCGCCACCTGCGAGGCAAGCTCGTTTTTCAGGTGCGTTGAGACGCTGGGAGTGCGCTGGTTTCCGAATTTCAGCAGAAACAGAGGAGGCTTCCGTGAAAGTGACGCTTAGCTCCACTGCATCCAGTCTTGCAGGCTTGCTCCTTGCGCTCGCGATCGCTCCGGCGAGCGCTGCAGAAATCAAGGTTCTCGCCGCCGGCGCGACCAAGGAAACCTATCTCGAGCTCGTCCCGCAGTTTGAAAAGAGCTCTGGGCACAAGGCCGTGACGACCTGGTCGGGCACCGTCAATATCAAGAAACGGATAGCGGACGGCGAAGTCGAGATTGGATTTCAGCAGGTGAGCGAGCTCATACATTTCCCCGGTATCGACTACATCGGCCCGCTGCCCGCGGATCTGCAGAAGATTTCGGTGTACTCGTCCGGCGTCCACAGTGGAGCGAAGCAGCCGGACGTCGCGAGAGCCTTGGTCAAATTCCTCACCGCGCCAGCCGCCGCACCGGTCATCAAGAAGCACGGCATGGAGCCAGGTTGATGGGACGTGCGATCACTATCGCCGCTGTCGTTTGTGCAGCGTTGTTCGCGGCGAGCGTGTCCGCGCAACAACCCTATCCGAGCCGCCCGATCCGGATCGTCGTGCCGTTCGCAGCCGGTGGCCCAAGCGACGTGCTGGCTCGCACACTCGCGCAAAAGCTGCAGGAGGCTTGGGGCCAGCCGGTCATCGTCGATAACCGCACTGGCGCATCTGGGATCATTGGCGCGGACTTCGTTGCGAAGAGCGCGCCCGACGGTTACACGCTGCTGCTTGCACAGGTCGGCGACACCATCAGCATGAGTCTGTTCTCGAAGCTGCCGTATCACTTCGAGAAGGACTTCGTGCCCATCACGCTGGTCGGCCAGACGGCCTTCATTCTGGTCACACATCCGTCGGTGCCCGCGCAGAATGTGCAGGAACTGATCGCGCTCGCCAAATCGAAACCAGGGAGCCTAACATTTGGCTCAGGCAGTACCGGTGCCGCGTCCCATCTCGCCGGCGAGCTGCTCAAGAGCATGGCAGTCGTCGATATCGTCCACATTTCTTACAAGGGGCAAGCGCCCGCCACCACCGATTTGCTCAGTGGCCAGATTTCGTTCATGTTCAACAATCCGATCACCTCGCTTGGGCACGTCAAGGCCGGCAAGCTGCGCGCCTTGGCGGTCAGCACGGCAAAGCGCTCCAGCGGATTGCCCAACGTGCCAACCATCGCCGAGAGTGGGCTGCCCGGCTTCGACGTCGGGTTTTGGCTGGGTACACTCGCGCCCACCGGCACGCCGCGGCCAATCATCGAGAAGCTCAATGCCGAGATGGTCAAGGTGGTGCGGATGCCGGACGTGGTCGAGCGGCTCGGCGCCTTGGGCGTTGAGCCGATCGGCAGCACGCCGGACGAGTTCGCGCGAATCATTCGTGCCGAAGTCGTCAGGTGGGCGAAGGTGGTGAAGGACGCTGGCGTAAAGGTGGATTGACATGATGACAAACGCACTTCGCACCGCGTTGTTCTTCTGCTTGACCGCACTGTGCGATGCCGGCATCGCGCAGACCTATCCCGTGCGCCCGGTGCGCATCATTGTGCCGTTCCTGCCGGGTGGCGCGGTCGATCTCATCGCGCGTACGCTCGCGCAACGGCTCACCGAGCAGATGGGGCAGCAGGTGATCGTCGAGAATCGCGCCGGTGCGAGCGGCGCAATCGGCAGCGATGCGGTCGCGAAGGCGGCGCCCGACGGCTACACGCTCCTCGTTCAGTCGTCGACCTTGATCATCAATCCGATGGTGGTGAAGACGTCACCCTATGATGTCGCGCGCGACTTCACGCCGGTCACGCAGCTCGGATCGGTGGCGATGATTTTCGTGGCGCCGCTGAATTTGCCGGCGGGGAACCTGGCTGAGTTCATCGCTTTGGCGCGCGCGAAGCCGAAGTCGCTCAGCTTCGGCGCGGCATCGCTTGGTTCGCCGGGACATATCGCCGCCGAAGCGATCCGTTTCGAGGCGAAACTCGAGATCCAGGTCGTGCCCTACAAAGGCACCGCCGGTGTCATGAACGATCTCTTGGGCGGGCATGTGTCCGGCACTATCGATGGGTTGCCCGCGTATCTGCCGCATGTGAAATCAGGCAAGCTGAAGGCGTTGGCTGTCACCACGCCCGAGCGCTTGGCAGTGTTGAAGGACGTGCCGACCGTCGCGGAATCCGGGATTCCAGGATTCGATATGGTGTCGTGGTACGGACTGTGGGCACCCGCGAAGCTTCCCCACGAATTGCTGCGCCAATTGTCGGCGGAAGCGGCCAAGGCTATTCGTGCACCGGCGACCGTGGAGCGGCTTGGTGAGCAAGGATTCGAATCCGCCGGAACAACCCCTGAGGCGTTCAGCCGCTTCATCGAGAGTGAAACTTCGAAATACGCGCGCCTGGTCAAGGACGCACGCATCGTTGTGGAGGGGAACTGAGATGATCCGCGCACTGGTTGGATTGCTTGTGATCGCCGCTCTTACCCTGCCCGTCGCGCAGGGCCAGTCGTCCTATCCGGTCAAGCCGATTCGCATCATGCTCGGATTCACCCCCGGTAGCTTGATCGACTTGACCACGCGCCTGATCACACCGCGACTCGCTGATGCGCTCGGTCAACAGGTGATCGTCGAGAACAAGCCGGGGGCGAGCAGCAATATCGCCACCGAACAAGTCATTCGCGCACCTGCCGACGGCTATGCGCTCCTGATGGGGGGTGTGGTGAATCCCATCAACACGACGTTGTATTCGAGCTTGCCGTTCGATTTCATTCGCGACACCGCGCCGATCGTTCTGGTCGGAACCGCCCCGAGCCTGCTTGTCGTTCATCCGTCGGTGCCCGCGCAGTCGTTGCAGGAATTCATCGACTATGTGCGAAAGCGCCCAGGTGAGATTACCTACGGATCATCCGGCAACGGTACCGCGCCGCATCTCGCCGGCGAAATGCTGAATCTGATGGCCGGCATCAAGCTGGTCCATGTGCCGTATAAGAGCAGTCCGCAGGCGATGACGGATTTGTTGGCGGGCCGGGTGCAAGCCACGTTCTCGCCACCGTCGACCGCGATGCCGCATCTGAAAGCAGGCTCACTTCGCGGCATTGCATCGACCGGCGCGCGTCGCGCGAGCGCCGCCGCGGATTTGCCGACGATGATCGAGGCCGGTTTGCCCGACTACGCCGGCGAGGTCTGGATGGGACTCTTCGCGCCGGCCGCCACGCCAACCGCGATCATCGAGCGGATCAATCGCGAAGTCGTGCAGATTCTCGCGATGCAGGAGGTGCGTGCCCAATTCGCCGCACAAGCGATCGATCCGCTTGGCGGCAGCGCCCAATTGTTCGCCGACTATTTGAAGAGCGAAACCGCCAAATGGGCGCAGGTGGTGCGCGCCTCCGGTGCCAAGGTGGACTAACGCGCCGATTGCGCCGATTGCGCCGATTGCACCGTTCCATCAGGATACCGAGACACCACCCTCTTGACGAACGGTGTTCCATGTGATCGGCATCGACGGGTGCTATTATTTGATGTTCGATGGTCGATGGCGTGCGCCGCAAGACCAAATAGAGGGTATCCCAATGAGTGACTATCGCGTCGTCCGTCTCAAGACCCCAGCAGACTGCGAGGGCTTTGCCCAGAACGTTGACGAGAAATATCCGGACCTTGCAAAGCAGGCTCGTCGGCGTGCGGTTGAGCTTCTCGCCGGGACGCACGGGGCCACATCCGATGCGGAAATCGAAGCGCTACAGGCAGTGCATGCCTTCGAGCAGATTCGCCGCCAGCAAACGGGGAAGAAAACGCGAGCGACCCGCACCTGGCAGAGCATCAACCGGAACGGGATTATTCCAACGGTGGAAAGCGTCGTCAGTCGGAAGATCCCGACAGAAGAATTTCCCGCATTGGTCGAAGCCGGGATGGACGACTTCACCTTCGAGTCGGTCGTGCTTCGCCATCCGGATCAGTTTTCGCCCGAAGCGATCGAGCAGGCGAAGAAACGTATCGACGAGCGCCAGGCGGGCGGTTGATTATTTCAGGCACAGCGGCGACATCACCGCGCGAGTGATGCCGTCACGGTGCTCTTGATCCGCAGTACATCATCGCCCGTGCGGTTACGCTCGAGCCGCTTGTTGACGCCTTACACTATCGCTGACCACGGGAGACCCGCGGAAACCTGCGAGACCTGCATGAGCAAGCTCACCTTCTAACCAATCCCATGTCGCGCGGCCGCATCGTCCGCTGGATGCTCGAGGAAGTCGGCGAGCCATACGAGACCGTACTTCTCGACTTCGGCACGGCGATCAAGGCGCCGGAGTTTCTTGCCATCAACCGGATGGAAAAGGT
>JANMUI010000215.1:0-4946 GCA_031391405.1 Betaproteobacteria bacterium | reverse complement strand
GCCCCTTCACCCTTCACCCTTCACCCTTCACCCTTCATCTTCTCCGCAACAATCGCACGCAACCGCGCGCGATCGAGCTTGCCCACCCGCGTCACGGGGAACGCATTGATGCTCTCGATGCGCTCGGGCAGCTTGTATTTCGCCAATCCCTTGCTCGAAAGAAATTCGCCCAACTCTTTGACCGTCGGCAAGGTGGCATCGGGCTTGGCGACAAGAAACGCGCAGGCCTTTTCGCCGAAGATGGGATCGGGCATCGCGACGACTTTGCCATCCGCGATCGCCGGATGCTGCACCATGAGCTGTTCCAATTCTTCGGTGCCGAATTTTTCGCCGCCGCGATTGATGTTGTCGCGCATGCGGCCTTCGAAACGATACGCGAGCTGCGCGCCGAAACCATGCGCGCTCATCAGATCACCGGTCCGAAAGAATCCGTCCGGCGTGAACGCGGTCGCATTCGCTTCCGGCGCGTTGTAATATGCGCGCAGGCTTGACGGCCCACGAAAGCAGAGCTCGCCGACTTCGCCAAGCGGCACGTCGTCCACCCCATCGGGCGTCTTGAGGCGCACTTCATCCCATGGCGCGTTGACGCTGCCAACGGTCAGATGACGCATCGCGATGGGATCGGTTGCGCGGCCCTGCAGCAACAGTCCCTCGGTAATACCGAACATGTTCGACGAAGTGAACCCCGTCCGGCGTTCGATCTGCTCGGCGCCCTGCAACGTATAGAAGAATTTGACCGAGCGGGAATCGAATTTCTCCACATCGGCAAAGCCCACGATGGCGGGTACGAGCGGACCGATCGTGAAGCAATGGGTCACCTTGTGGGTCTGGATCAATTCGAAGAATTGGCGTACCTCGAAGCGCGGCATCAGGACGGCCGTGCTGCCATAGAGAATCGTCCGCAGGAACGCCCAAAGCATCCCGGCATTGTGCAGGATCGGCAACGCCCACAAACCGATATCGTCCGCGGTCATCCCGAGCTTTTCGCTCCAATGGAACGCGTGACCAAGATATTCGGCGTGATGACGTGGAATCACTTTCGGCACGCCGGTGGAGCCCCCCGACAACTGCATGGCGCAGACATCTTCGGCACCGATGCGGATCGCGGCAAGCACCTTCCTTGCATCGGCCAGTGGAATCGAGCGCGCGACCTGCCAGGGATCATCGGCGACTCCCGCGCGCGCGACAAACAGATGCGGAATCGCGCACTCTCCGCACATCTTTCGCGCGAATGCAGCGAGATCGAATTTCGGATCGAAATCCGCTTGCGCGAAATAGCCACGCGGCGTGGTGACGACCGCGAGCTTGCCGATCTCGATGTCGCGATACTGTGGAATCGTGCAGACCGGCAGCACACCGGATTTGTAGCAGGCAAACAGCGCGACCGCGGTTTCGATCACCGTGCCCATCTGGAACATCGCGCGATCGTTGACGCTGAGGCCACGCTGCACGATCAGCGCACCAAGCTGGTCGCTCCACTCATCGATCTCGCGAAAGCTGATTTGCCGGCCTTCACAAATGAACGCCGCTCGATCGGGGAAATTGCGCGCGATATCGTGCAACTGTTCGCCGATGGTGCGATCGATCCAGGCGCCGGTCTTGAAGTAATACGCGGCGCGCTCAGGTGACGCATAGACGATTCCCGCCAGCGGATTCAAGTGTCCGGCCATGGTCGATCTCAGTGGTCAAAGAGCGCGGCAAAGCGCGGCGACATCGCACGCAACCGCTCAGGCGCGATGCGGCCCGATCGTGTGATGTAACGCATCGCGAATTCCTTGGGTGTGAGCTGCATGTGCGCACCGAACTGTTCATACCAGTCCGCGCTCCGATGCGACGCGGCGACCAGCTTCTCAAGGGCCGGCTGCCGCGCCGCCTGGTAGTCAGGCAGCGCACGCGCAACGTCGTAGTCAAACCGCTGCAATGCATCCATCAGAGCAATCACATCCTCCAGTGCGAGGCGCGTTCCAGACCCAATGGAAAAGTGCGCGGTATGCAGCGCATCGCCCACCAGCACGCAGTTGTCCACATGCCAGTGCTCGTTCTTGAGCCACGGGAATTGCCGCCAGATCGAGCGATTATTGACGAGCGAATGGCCTTGCAACGTATCGGCGAACAATCGCTCGAGCTCCCGGCGCGACGCGGGTTCGTCGATGTTTGCGAAACCGCGGCGCTCGAAGGTTGCTGCGTCCGTCTCGACCAGGAACGTGCTCATCGCCGGCGAGAACCGGTAGTGATGGACGTTGAATACATCGTCGCCTTCCTGCACGAACGTATGCGACAGCGTCGGGAACACCTTGGTCGTGCCGTACCAGGCAAATCGATTGGTGAGGTATGTGAGGCTGGTACCGAATCGCGCTTCGTGGGTGCGGCGGACGATCGAGTTGAGCCCGTCCGCGCCGACGATGAGATCCGCATGACCCAGTGCATCGAGCGATTCGATCGTGTGCCCGAATTCCGGGACCACACCGACCGATGCCGCGCGTGCCTGGAGATGCCGGAGCAAGGCGAGTCGTCCGATCGCCGAGAAACCAATGCCGTCGATGACCACGCGCTCGCCGCGATGAAATATCGTGATGTCGCGCCACGTCTCCATATGCGGCGTGATCGATGCAACCGTCTCCGGGTCATCACTGGCGAGAAACTCGAGCGCTTGCTCGGAGAACACCACCCCGAAGCCCCACGTCGCATCGGCCGGGCCCGCCTCGTAGACGCGAACATCCGCGTCCGGGCGTTTGCGCTTGAGCAGATAGGCGAGATAAAGGCCGGCCGGGCCGGCGCCGACGATGACGACTTTCACGACCTTATCCGCGATTGACCTCGGCGCTTGAACGCGCCACTGCCCTCGTTCATTCGAACTTCATGTGTTGCGTGAGCTGCCGGAATGCGATGAGCTGCTTCCTTAGAATGGCGTCCTGCTCTTCAGGCGTGGAGCCGATCGGTTCGGCCGCAAGCTCGGTCAGGCGTTTCACCGAATCGGGATGCTTTGCCGCTGCGCTGGCTTCCTTCGATAGCCGGTTGATGATGTCGCGCGGCGTCTTGCCCGGCGCAAACAAACCGTTCCAACCGTCCGATTCCAGCATCGGGAAGCCGAGCTCGCGGGTGGTCGGAATATCGGGAAGCGACGGAATCCGCTTCGTGCCGTAGGTCGCGAGCGCGCGAAGCGTTCCGTTCTTGATTTCCGCGAGTGACGACGATAGCTGATCGCCACCCACTTGGATGCGGCCCGCGATCAGCTCCTGCTTGGCTGGTGCGGCCCCCTTGAATGGCACATGGGTCATATCGACCTTGGCCTCGCGCTTGAAATTCTCGTACATCACATGGCCGAAGGACCCGGGACCGGTCGATCCGTAGGCGTACTTGAGCGAAGGGTCGTTCTGCAGCAAGGTGGCCAACTCGCGCAGATTTTTCGCCGGCACACTCGGATGCGCCGTCGCCATGGTCGGCACGAATACCGAGATCGATACGCCCGCAAAATCCGTCTCTATGTTGTAGGGCAGCCGATGCGCCGAGGCGAGGGATCCAATTGGGAAGGTCACATTCGCCATGAGCAGCGTGTAGCCATCCGGTGCGGCCTTGGCCACCGCATCGGCGCCGATCGTACCGCCGCCGCCACCGCGATTTTCTACCGTGACCGTCTGGCCGAGGGTCTCCGTCATGCGCTGGGCAATAATCCGCGCGACGATGTCGGTGGTGCCACCCGGCGGGAACGGCACGATGATGCGAAGCGGCTTCGAGGGAAAGGCCTGCGCGATGACATTCTGCGCGAGGGGTGCGGACAGCAGCATCCCGGTGATCAGGGCGAAAGCGATGCGACGTGTGCTCATGGGGGAAGTCTCCTTTGGGTGGGAGTTTAATCAGGAATCCGGAATTGGGCGAATCCGATGGAGCGAGCCCAGGCGCGACAGGCGTAGAATGTGTGGATCGACTACTTCCGCGGCACCGCGACGCCACAAACAGAGAAGCTCGACTCCCTGCTTGGTAGTGAATCCGTGGCAGCGGGCGACCTGATCCTTACCGAGGTCTTGCAAGGCTTTGGAACCGACAGGGACTTCAACCAGGCGAAAACGCTTTTGACTTCGCTGATCGTTGTGGACATTGGCGGGCAGGATGTAGCGATTCAGGCGGCGAGGAATTTCCGTGCTCTGCGGGCGCTTGGAATTACGATCCGAAAGACGATCGACACGGTGATCGCGACACGGTGCATCGTGAGTCGGCTGACGCTGCTTTACAGCGACATGGATTTCAATCCGTTCGTGGACCATCTTGGCCTTCGCTCGGCGATGGACGGTCGCTGACAACCTCTACCGCCTGCGATCGGGAATCCGCGTGCTCTGCCCAACTTGCCAGCACCCAAATCGCGATGAAGCCCGCTTCTGTGACCATTGCGGTGGCGCGCTTCACGTGGCGCCCTCGCCAATAGAAACGCCCGCGCCGTTCCGCACGACCGCCGACGGTTTCGTCGGGCGAGCGGTCGAGCTCGCTCGAATCGCCAAGAGCCTCGACGAATCGCTCGCGGGCAACGGCCAGATCGTGATGGTCGCCGGCGAACCAGGCATCGGCAAGACGCGCATGGCCACACGTGTAGCGGCGGAGGCAAAGGCGCGCGGCATGCTTGTGCTATGGGGCCGCTGCAAGGAGGAGCCCGGCGCGCCACCGTACTGGCCCTGGTTGCAGGCGATCGATGCGCACGTGCACATGAGCGACGATGTGGCGTTGCGGGCGGCGCTCGGACGCAGCGCCGGGCATATTGCTGCCATCTCGGCGGAAATCGCCGACCGCTTTCCGAATCTTTTCGTCACCGTGCGGGCGACCGATCCGGATCAGGCTCGCTTCCAGCTTTTCGATGCGCTCACCGCGTTCTGGAAGCGGGTGGCCGGCAACGCCGGTTTGATGATCATTCTCGACAACCTGCACGTCGCCGATACGGCGTCCCTGCGCTTTCTCGA
>JANMUI010000155.1:0-1885 GCA_031391405.1 Betaproteobacteria bacterium | reverse complement strand
TGCGGGGACCACCGTCCGGACCCAAGAGTGCACGCACGCACCAACAAGGCGCCTTGGTCGCGTAGTAGCGCTTCAGCTCTTCTTCGGACAATCCGTGGCGTGGGTCACTGGGCAATGCACCGGAGGGATTCTTAGGGTCAGCCATCGATCGCCTTCCAATTTCAACGTTTGAGCAAGGCGGCTGCGTCGGGCAACCGTTCGAGATTTCTGCAGGCGTAAAGCAACTGTGTTGCCGCAGGCACGCCAAGCACGCCATCGGCGAGATCATGAAACTTCGCATCGAGCTCCGCGTCGCGCATCGGTCGTTCGGCACTGCCCAGCGCGTGATCGACATGTTGCTCGAAAACATGCCCGTCCTTCAAGGTCAGGCGCACATGCGCTTCGTCTTTTTTGAATTGCGTGTTGGTTGTGGCCGTCACGCGATCGCGAATACCGATCACGACCGGATCGGTCACGCACGCATCGCTGAACTGTCGAATACTAATGCACCCGTTCAACAGCGCGACCGCGACCCAATGAAAGACGCTGAACGAGCCCTCGACGGCGGTCCGTGGAGTACGGCGCCCGCAAAGCTCGATGCACAACGGGTGCACGACGAGCTCAACCCGTTCGATGTCCTCGCGTGCGATCGGATGTCGCTGCGCCAGCTCGAGCGCACCGGTGATCGCGCCATGCGTGACGATGCCTGAGGGAAACGCTTTGTACGCGTTCTGCTTGAGCGCCCAGTGTTCGCCCAGCCCCTCGATGAGCGCGGCGAAGTTCGACTTGTGCGCGTACAGGTGACCAAGGCCGCGGGGGCCTTCAAGCGAGGCATCCGATGCGGTGAAATCGCGCTGCGCGAGGAACGCCGCCTTCATGCCTTCTTCCGCCGCCCATGCGGGAACGAGATTCTTTGTCATCGTCCCATGTGTTTCCCGCGTGCCGGATGCGCGTGCGGCCGCGATCCCGATCGCCCAGATCATCTGCTGTTCGGTGAGCCCGAGGATTCGACCGGTTGAGACGGCCGCGCCCACACCGCCGGTAATTCCGGTGAGGAACCACGCGCCGTCGCATTGCGCAGGGGCCTCGGCGAGCGCACTTGCCAGCCGGCACTGCACCTCGATGCCCAGGATCAACGCGTGGAGGAAATCGCTGCCCGAGATCGTGTTCCGTTCGCAGAGCGCCAACAACGCTGATGCGATCGGTCCGGTCGGATGAATGACGGTGGGTAGGTGCGTGTCGTCATAGTCGTAGATGCCCGAGGCAAGGCAGTTGATGACCGCGGCGTTGAAGATGTCCAGCTTGTCGCCGCGACCAAGAAGGCTCGCCTGGCGCGGACCGGAGAATTCATTGAACGCGACGATTGCCCGCTCGACGATCGGATGCCGGCACGCGCCGATCGGACTGCCGATCCAATTGACCAGTGCGCGAATGCCTTCGGTACGAACGCCCGCGGGTCCATCGCCCGGTTTCGAGCTCACAACGAAACGTGCGAGTTGCCGCGTCACATCGGTTTGCATCATTCGGCCTTGATTCCTGCTTCCTTGATCAGTCGTCCCCATAACGCGAGCTGTTCGTTCGTGAAGGCAGCGAGCTCGGCCGGGGAAGTAGTGATGATCTCGATCCCGAGCAACGCACCTTTTTCGCGCACGTCGTTCGGAGCAAGCACCTGTCGAAGAGCATCGTGCATTCGATCCACCGCGTCCTTGGGCATGCCAGACGAAGCGAACCAACCCATCCATCCCACCACGTCGAGTCCACCGATGCCAAGCTCGCCGATCGCCGGAATGTCGGGTAGCAACGGGGTTCTTGCACTGGTGACCGTTGCGATGGCGCGCAGCTTGCCCGATTTGAGATGGGCACCAGTCGTACCGAGGTCCGCTACGATCATGTCGACCTGCCCCGC
>JANMUI010000150.1:0-2024 GCA_031391405.1 Betaproteobacteria bacterium | reverse complement strand
CGCAACTAAAGCGGGCTCTCTACGACACCATCGTCGAATCTGCTGCCCCACATCCGCTGGGCGAGCTGCTACGATGTCGTTTTGTAAGAAGCGTTGTAGGTCTTGAGCCAATTCATACGCATCGCGATAACGCGCCTCCGGCTTTTTCTCTAAACATTTCATGCAAATTGAATCTAGAGCTCGTGGAATTCCCGATTTCGTCTTGGATGGTAGTGTAGGTTCACTTTCCAAGACTTGCATGAGTGTATCGATGGGACTTGCCGCCTCAAAGGGCGCGCGATTCGTCAAAGTTGCGTAGAGAACTGCTCCCAATGAATATACATCCGCAGTAGCTCCGATCTCATCGAATCGACAAGCCGCCTGCTCTGGAGGCATGTAAGCTGGTGTGCCCAAGATCTGCCCCGAACGAGTCAAATCGCTACTGCTCTCCATGAGCTTGACGAAATTGCGCGTCGCGATTCTGCTCGACGACGAACACCTGCTCATGATCCTCCAGGAATTCGACGACTTCCTCGCCGAACGGAAAGGCGCGCACCCGGAGCGCATCGACATTCACGCCCTGCTCATCGAATGCATCGAGCGCCTCGTTCATCGCGGGCGCGGTCGACCCGAAATAGAGGATGCCGAGCCTGGTGGAGTGTTTGGCGGGACGCGCGATCGCCCGCGGTACCAGCCGCTTCGCGGTCTCGAATTTCTTCAGCAACCGCTGCATGTTGTCGACATACACCGGACCCTCTTCGCTGTACCGCGCGTATCGGTCTTTCGTGGTGCCGCGAGTGAAATACGCGCCCTTCGTGGGATGCGTGCCGGGATAGGTGCGAAACGGAATACCGTCCCCATCGACGTCGAGGTAGCGCCCAAAGTCCTTGCCCGATTCAAGGTCGTCGTAATCCATGACCTTGCCGCGATCGAGGCGGCGACTGTCGTCCCATTGCAGAGGATCGCACAATCGCTGGTTCATGCCGATATCGAGATCGGTCATCACGAATATCGGCGTCTGCAGGCGGTCGGCGAGATCGAGCGATTGCGCGCTCATCTCGAAGCATTCTTTCGGATCTTCCGGGAACAGCAGTACGTGCTTCGAATCACCGTGGCCCGCGTAGGCGCAGGCGGTGATGTCGGCCTGCTGCGTGCGGGTCGGCATCCCGGTTGCGGGGCCCCCGCGCTGAACGTTGATAATCGTCGCCGGAATTTCCGCGAAGTATGCAAGGCCGATGAACTCGGTCATCAACGAAATCCCGGGACCCGATGTCGCGGTGAATGCGCGAGCACCATTCCAGCCCGCGCCGATCACAATGCCAATGGAGGCGAGCTCGTCTTCGGCCTGGATGATCCCGAACCGGTTCTTGCCGCTCACCGGATCGACCCGGAGCTTTTGGCAATGACGGATGAACGCCTCGGCTAGCGATGAAGATGGGGTGATCGGATACCACGCGCACACCGTCGCGCCACCGTAGACACAACCAAGGGCAGCGGCGTTATTGCCTTCAATGAAGATCTTGTCGCCGACATTGTTCGCGCGACGGACGCGGATTCCGAGCGGACATTGAAGATGCTCGGTCGCGTAGTCGTGACCCAGCTTCAGCGCCTTCACATTCGCGCCGAGGAGCTTCTCTTTGCCCTTGTACTGCTCACCGAACAGCTTCTCGATTTCATCGACGTCCATTTCGAGCAGCGCGGCCAACGCCCCGACATAAATGATGTTCTTGAACAGCTGACGTTGTCGCACATCGGAATACGTGGTGTTGCAGATCTCGGTGAGCGGCACGCCGATGACATTGATGTCGTCCCGAAAGCGTGATTTCGGCAGCGGCTTGGAGCTGTCGTAGAACAGATAGCCGCCGGCGTCGATTTCCTTCACGTCGTTGTCCCACGTCTGCGGATTCATCGCCACCATCATGTCCACGCCGCCGCGCCGGCCCTGATAGCCGGCCTCGTTCACGCGCACTTCGTACCACGTGGGCAGACCCTGAATGTTCGAGGGGAAAATATTGCGCGGCGAAACCGGCACGCCCATGCGCAGA
>JANMUI010000149.1:0-26640 GCA_031391405.1 Betaproteobacteria bacterium | reverse complement strand
CGCGCCAAATCCTGCATCGGTCTGATCGCTGCACCGGTTCTCGGAGTGCTCGCGCTTGTTTGCCTCCCCGCGCATGCGCAGACGGATTCGTCCGCTTACCCGAGCAAGGCCGTGCGCATCCCCGCCCGGTTTCCCGCCGTCAGTTTCTACAGGCAACCGGGATTGGCCTCGCTGCATCCCTCACCCCACATTTTGTTGCGGCGCAAGCGGCCGACAAGATCCGTGTCGGTGCGATCCTCGATCTCTCCGGACCGTTCCAGCCATTCGGTACGCAGAAACTGCGGATGCTGCAATTGGCGGTCGAAGAGATCAACGCTGCGGGGGGCCTGCTTCGCAAGCAGATCGAGCTGGTGAGTTATGACGCGCAATCGAACAATCAGCTCTACACCCAGTATGCACAGCAGCTCGCCCTGAAAGACAAGGTGGCGGTGGTGCACGCCGGATTACAGAGCTCCTCGCGCGAGGTCATTCGCCCGGTGCTCAGGCGCGCGAACATGCTCTATTTCTACAACACGCCCTACGAGGGCGGCGTCTGCGATCGCAATGCGTTCCTCACCGGTACGACACCCGAGCAGTTGCTGAAGAACCTGTTGCCCTACATGGTGAAGCGCTTCGGCAAGCGGATGTACATTCTCGCGGCCGACTACAATTTCGGCCAGCTCTCCGAGAAGTGGACGCGCAAGCTCGCCAAAGACATCGGCGCCGAAGTCGTCGCCTCGGAATTCTTCCCGCTCGATGTCAATCAGTTCGGCGCGACGATCAGCAAGATCCAGGCGGCGAAGCCGGACTTCATCGTCAACACCTTCGTCGGCCCCGCGCATGCCTCGTTCTACGGTCAATGGGCGGCATCGGGCATGAAGGGGAAGATCCCGATCTGCTCGCAGACATTCGGCGAGGGTGGTGAAACGGTGCGTATGCCGCAGGACATCACTGAGGGCATCGTCGTCTGCTACAGCTACATGGACGAGATCGACACACCCGCGAACAAGGCGTTCATCGACAAATTCAAGGCGCGGCATCCCGATTACGGCTATGTCGGCGATCTGGCGATGGCCGAGATGCTCGGGATGCGGATGTGGGCCGAAGGCGTCAAGAAGGCTGGTTCGATCGATCGCGACGCGGTGACCAAGGCCCTCGAGACCGGCCTGTCGATCGAGACACCGGCCGGTAAGGTCACGCTCGATCCGCAAACGCATCACTGCATCTTCAACATGTACCTTGCCGAGTGCAAGGCCGGGCGCTTCAATATCGTGCAGCGGTTCGAGCAGGTGCGCCCAACCAACCAGGATAACGTCTGTGACCTGATCAAGCGGCCAACGACCAACCAGCAGTTCGAGCCGAAGATCTGACCTGGCGTCGAGCGGAGGGCACGGGAGAGCGCCGCCGTGGACCTCGCGGCAATCATCGTCATTCAAGTGCTGTATGCGATCGCGAGCCTCGCGCTGATCAGTCTCGGCTTGGCGGTCATATACGGCATGATGCGCGTGATCAACTTCGCGCATGGCGAATTCCTGATGCTCGGCGGCTATGCCGTCGTGCTGCCGGTGCAGGCGGGTGTCAATCTGTGGGTCGCGATGCTGGTGATCGCACCGCTCACGGTGGGCCTCTTCGGTGTCATCGTCGAACGGCTGATCATCCGGCCACTCTACGGCCGGATGATCGATACCGTGCTTGCAACGTGGGGCCTGTCGCTCTTGGTGATCGGCTTCGCCACGACGGCGATCGGCTACTACCAGCGCGGCGCCACCCCGCCGTTCGGATCGATCCGGATCGGCGCGTACCAGGAGGGGCTCTACACGTTCTTCGTGATCGGCATCACGATCCTTATTCTGGCTGCGGTGTACGTCTTCCTGCGCCATACGCGGTTCGGGTTGATCGCGCTTGGCACGATGCAGAACGCGAAGATGGCCGCCGCACTTGGCGTCAATACCAGTCGCGTCTACATGGCCACATTCGGATTGGGGGCCGCGCTGTCCGGTCTTGCCGGTGCGATCCTCGCACCGATTGCAGGCGTGGTGCCCACCCAAGGCATCACCTACATCGCCAAAGCGTTCATCACGGTCATCGGCGGCGGTGCCACCGTGCTCGCGGGCACCGGCGCTGCGTCGGTTCTATTCGGCACGGTGAGCCAGCTCGTTACCTTCGTGTCGACCTCGATTCTCGGTGAGGTCGCGTTGCTCGTTACAGCCATCGTGCTCCTGCGCCTTCTGCCCGAAGGCATCACCGGGCGTTTCTTCCGGAGAGGACTGTGACGATCGGATGGAACACGATCAGTCTCGCCGGCATCGCCGTGGTCGGCCTCGGGTTCATTTTCGGGCTCCCTGGCCGGGTCGAAACATTCACGCTGGTGAACATTACGATCTACGCAATCTTCGCCACCCTGGCACTCAGCCTCGCCTTGGTGTGGGGGTTCGGCGGAATTCTTTCATTCGGGCAGTCGGCATTCTTCGGACTGGGCGGCTATGCGTACGCGATCGCGGTCGTCAACATCGGCGAGAGCACGGTGCCGATCGTGCTCGGCATTCTGGTACCGATCGTATTTGCGGCCATCCTTGGCTACTTCATGTTTTGGGGGCGGATCAGCGACGTCTATCTCGCAGTGATTACGCTCGTCGTGTCGCTCATCCTGTACCACCTGGTCAACTCCACCTCAGGGTCCGAATACCGTATCGGCGCCGCGCCCATCGGCGGCCACAACGGCATCCCCGGTCTGCCGCCGATCAACTTCCCGGGAGACGTGGCACAGCAAGTCGATTTCGACGGGATGTACCAGCTCGCGCTCGGACTGCTGCTCCTCACCTACATCGGCTTGCGTGCGCTGCTCGCGAGCCATTTCGGCCATGTCGTCGTCGCGATCCGCGAGAACGAAACGCGTGCGGCTTTCCTCGGCTACGACACACGGCGATACAAGCTTGCGGTATTCATGATCGGCGCCGGCATCGCCGGGTTCGCCGGCGTATTGTTCGCGAACTGGGGCTCATTCATCGGCCCGAACGTGTTCTCGATCGTGTTCGCTTCGCAGATCATCATGTGGGTTCTGGTGGGCGGCCTCGGCACGCTGGGCGGTGCCATCCTCGGTGCGCTGATCATTCATTTTCTTACCACCTGGATTGGCGAATCGAAGCTCGCGGACGCGAATCTCGTGCTGGGTGTCTTGTTCATCGTCTTTGTCCTGCTGGTACCCAAGGGCCTGCAGCCGATGCTCACCGATCTCATCGGGAAGCTTGCCCCGCGGCGGAAACGCGCCCAATGACCACTCGGCCCTCGATCCTCGAAACCCACGCACTGACCAGATCGTTCGGTGGCGTGATCGCGGTAGACAACCTGGACTTCCAACTGCATGAAGGCGAGCTTCGTTGCCTGATCGGGCCGAACGGTGCAGGCAAGAGTACGTTCTTCAAAATGCTGTGCGGCCAACTCAAACCGAGCGCGGGTCGGATTGTGTTGCGAGGCGTCGACATCACCGGCGCCGACCCGCACGCTATCGCCCGCCGCGGCGTGGGGATCAAGACGCAGGTGCCGAATCTGTTCGATGGATTGAGCGTCCGCGAGAATCTCCGGCTCGCCGCGCGGCGCCACGCAGGCGAACGGGAGGCCGCAAGGATCGTCGATGACATGCTCGCGCGCATCCGCATGCAGTCGCGTGCATCGCGCTCTGCCGGTGAGCTTGCACATGGCGAGCGGCAATGGGTCGAGCTTGGCATGGTGCTCGCCGGCAATCCGCAACTGGTACTCCTCGATGAGCCCACCGCAGGCATGACCAAGGATGAGGTCGCCGCGACCGCCGAGCTGCTTCGCACATTGCGCGGCGAGCGGGCCTTGATCATCGTCGAACACGACATGCATTTCGTGAAAATGATCGCCGAGCGCGTCACTGTCCTCCACCAGGGCCGCGTGCTGATGAACGCGCATGTCGACGATGTCATGCGCGACGAGAGCGTCCGCGACATCTACCTTGGCAAGCATGCCGGCGCTGCGCTTGCGGCGAAACCATGACACCGGCGACCTCGACGCCGATCCTCGCAGTCGACCGCCTGCGTTCCGGCTACGGCCGCATACCGATTCTGAACGGCGTGAGTTTCGCGCTCACGGCCGGACAGGTCGTCGGCGTACTCGGCCACAACGGAATGGGCAAGACGACGCTGATGCGCACGCTGATCGGACATCTCCCAACAACGGATGGCTCCATCCGGCTTGACGGGCGTGAGATCGCGCGCGAGCCGACCCATGCGCGGGTTCGCCGTGGGCTGGGGTATATCCCGCAAGGGCGCGAGATCTTTCCGCAACTCTCGGTGCTCGACAATCTGCGGATCGGCGCAGCCGCACGCCCTGAAAAGGAGGAGGAAGTCATCGCCGCGGTGCTCGAGGACTTTCCTGTTTTGAAGCGGCTCCTTCGCCGCGTGGGCGGTACGCTCTCCGGCGGGGAGCAGCAGATCCTCACGATTGCCCGATGCCTCGCCGGTGCGCCTCGCGTCATCCTGCTCGACGAGCCCACTGAGGGGATTCAGCCCTCGATAATCGAGAGCATCACGGCAAGACTCCTGCAGCTCAAAACGGCACGCGGACTCACGATGGTGCTGGTCGAACAGAATCTGGACTTCGTGATGGCGCTCTCGGATCGCGTGCTGGTGCTGCAACGAGGCGTCATCGTTCAGCAGCTCGACGCGAAACATCTGGGCAATGCAGAAACCGTTAGTCAGATCGTCGGCATCGACCGGTAGGAATCCGCGCGGCAAATCGCGTTGATGCCTTATGACAGACTTCATTCGTAGCCGCAGACCAACCAAGGAGAACACGCCATGACCTTCAAGATGCCGACCCCATCGCAATTCATGGAAATCGGCGACAGCCTGGGGATGGAGGTGACCGATGCCGACATCGAATCGATGCGTGGTTATTTTGGACCGTTCATCGACGCGTATCGCACGATCGGCGAGCTTCCGGATTGCATTCCACCGGTGAAGTATCCGCGCACGCCCGGCTATCGACCCGAAGGTGACGAGAACAAGTGGGGCGCGTGGCTCTGCAAGGTGCATATCAAAGGCGCAAAGTCCGGGCCGCTCGCCGGCAAGAAGGTCGCCATCAAGGACACATACTGCATCGCCGGCGTGCCGCTAACAAACGGCTCCACGGTGCTGGAGGGTCATCTCCCGCAGATGGATGCGACGGTCGTGACCCGGTTGCTCGATGCCGGTGCGGAAATCGTCGGCAAGTCGGTCTGCGAGTATTTCTCGTTTTCAGGTGGGGCTGCTACGAGCGCCACGGGGCCAGTGTCCAATCCCCGCGCGCCGGGCCACACACCCGGTGGCTCCTCGACCGGCTCGGGCGCGCTGGTCGCACTCGGCGAGGTCGATATGGCGACCGGGGGTGATCAGGCCGGCTCAATCCGTATTCCGGCTTCGTGTTCAGGTGTGGTCGGCATCAAACCGACATTCGGCCTGGTGCCCTACACCGGCATCATGGGCATGGAAGCGACGATCGATCATGCCGGGCCGCTCACCGCAACTGTCGCCGACAACGCGCTTTTTTTGGAAACGATGGCAGGCGAAGACGGACTCGATGGACGCCAGCGCAATGTAAAGGTCGACAAGAACAACGCCGCGATCGGCAAGTCGGCGAAAGGCATGAAGATCGCACTCGTCAAGCAGGGATTCGGACAGTGGGACTCGCACCCCGATGTCGATGCCGGCGTACGTGCTGCCGCGAAAGAGTTCGAGAAGCTCGGTGCGATCGTGACGGAAGTCGATCTCCCATGGCATCTGCATGGCTTGGCGATTTGGGCCGCGATCACGCTCGAGGGCTCGTATCACACTGCGGTGCATGGCGGTCTCATGGGACGCAACGTTCATGGCGCTTATCCGGTCTCGCTCGCGGCGTTCGCAGCGGGAATGAAAGTGCGTGCTAATGAACTTCCCGCAACCGTCAGGACCGGCATGATTCTCGGCGCGTACGCCAGCAACTACTACCACGGCCTCTACTACTTCAAGGCACAGAACATCCGGCGTCGGTTGCAGGCGGAGTACGACAAGGTGCTCGCGACCAATGATCTCCTGCTGATGCCCTCGACCCGCATGATGGCCTCGAAGACGCCGCCGCGCGATGCACCGTACGAGGTTTTGATGCAGCACAGTTGGGAGATGATCGCGAACACCTGTCCGTTTAACGTGACCGGCCATCCATCGATCTCGATTCCTTGCGGACTCGGTGAGGGAGACAAACCGATCGGCTTGATGCTGACCGGGAAGCATTGGCAGGAATCAACCGTGTACCGCGCGGCGGATGCCTTCGAGCGCGGCACCGACTGGCAGAAGATGGGGCCCGCGAAGAAGCGCAAGCGCTAATTCCCAACTTCCGGCGTGATGTCGTGCCATCGGCATTCCGCTTGTTGCGTGGCGGTCGACGCAAACGCTCCGCTGATAAACTGGCATCGGTTCGTTCTGACCAGACTCTGGAGCTCATATGACCACTCGATTCGCTCTCGGTACCTATGCACGACAAGGCGGCGGTAACTTTGCCGGACTCGTTCTCGGCTCGCATGTCATCGACGTCGCGATCGCGCATGCCGCGTATCGTGGCTCGTCGAGCAAGGGACCCGGCCCGCTCTCGGACACCACGACGCTGCTTGGCATCCTCGAGGATTGGGAACGCAATTTCGACGTGCTGCAATCGATCGCAGAATTCGTTGGCAAGGAAGGTCCGGCGAGCACCGTGTTTCGCGGTGGCGTATTCGATGTTTCGGCACTGCGTCCGCTTCCGCCTGTGCTCAGGCCCTCGAAAATCCTCAATTGCGCAGCGAACTACAGCGCGCATCTTGCCGAGATGCGCCAGTACACGTTGCATGGCGGCAATGTCGATCCGGCCAAGATCTACAAGGGCGACAAGGAAAACGCCGAGCCGTATTTTTTCCTGAAGGCGCCCAGTACCTTGAGCGGCGCGTACGACGATATCGTGTTGCCGGCGCTCGACTATCAGATCGACTGGGAGGCGGAGCTTGGTGTGGTGATCGGCACACGCGGTCGCAATATCAGCGCCGCGCGTTCGCTTGACCATGTGGCCGGCTACACAGTATTCAACGACGTGTCATGCCGCAATCGCTTGTGGCGCGATGACCGGCCGAACATTCGTACCGACTGGCTCTCCTCCAAATCGTTCGACACATTCGGGCCATGCGGTCCGGTCCTCGTGCCGCGTGCCTTCATTCCCGATCACGCGGTCCTGCGCATTCAACTGCGTGTGAACGGCGAGACGATGCAAGATGGCGCACCCGGCGACATGATCTACTCGACCCAAGAGCAGATCGAGTACATCTCGAAGACGATGACTGTGGAACCCGGTGACCTGTTCGCCACCGGTACGCTCGGCGGCGTGGGTCAGGGGCGGGGCATCTTCCTCAAGCCGAACGACATCGTCGAGACCGAGATCCAGGACATCGGCATGCTTCGCAATCGCGTGGTCGGACCCGCAGAGCAACGGTGACCGAGCCGTTCGACGTTGCACGCGACCATCGCTTCGCCCCGACGCGATGGTTCGAAGACTTCCAGGTCGGCGAGCAATTCTGGATTCCGTCGCGCACGCAGACCGACGCGCTGTTCGCAGCGTTCCAGCTCGCATCCGGTGACAACGACCCGGTCCACTACGACCTCGAATACTGCAAACGGCGCGGACATCCCGGGATGCTCGCGCACGGCCTGCAGGTGATGATCCAGACGGCCGCGGGCGCCGGCGTGTTCCCGCATATGGTTAGCGACTCGTTGGTGGCGATGCTCGAGTGTTCGGCGAAGTTCGTCGGCCCCGTCTACGCCGGCGATACGCTGTATCCCATGCTCGAGATCACCGAGCTCATACCGCAGAAGACAACCGGCGTGATCGCGATGCGGGCGACGGTGCACAACCAGCGGAGCGAGCTGGTGCTCGAAGGGATGCACAGGTATTTGATTAGCAAGAGGCCGGTCGGACGATAGCCGTAGTCTCCCGGCTATCCTCAACAGCGGATCCGGCGGGAGCGTCTGTGATCCGCGCATCATCCCCGCGGCGGAACGCCCGCCGTTGCATGTCCGTGATAGCGCCAGATTGCAACCCGCTGGACCTGCATTTCGAGCCGCCTTGTGACACCAGATTCAGCGCCCAAACGGGAACTATGCGCGAGCGGAGGCACGTAACGCGTTACACTGAACGTATGGCAGGCAAACGTGATCTTCAGGCTCGAAAGCGCACCGCACCGGCAGCGTCGGCCGCCGAGCGTATGCGCCAAATGCGCGCGCGCCGCAAGGCTGCGGGATTGCGAGCCGTTATCCGATGGGAGCCGACCGGTAGATCCGAGGCTGTAGCGCCGTTCTCCGACCACCGGATGCATGAGGCGCGCAGTCTTGTCATGCATTGCGTGATCGCGCAACGATTGGTCAAGGATCCATCGATCCTCGCACGTGCGCAACGCAACCTCGAGCGCTGGGCGGCGAACCGGGCTGGAGCGACTCCCCATTGGATCGGGGAGTGGCGACAGATCCTGCGGCAACCGGTCGCGCAGATCGCCGCCTTGATCTCCGAACCAAGCGAACGCTCGGCGCGGTTACGGCAATCGTCGCCATTCGCGGGCACGCTGTCGGTAGACGATCGACGACGCATCCTCGATGCGTTTCGGGCATGAAGCGATCGGAGCTCGAACACATCATCCGGGCAGCGGGGGCGATCGCCGACGACCGTGAGATCGTAGTCATCGGTAGCCAGTCGATTCTTGGACAACTGCCAGATGCACCCGCGACGTTTCGCGTGTCGATGGAAGCGGATGTCTATCCCCTGCAGCATCCTGACCGCTCCGATCTCATCGAAGGGAGCATCGGGGAGGGATCGCCATTCCACGAGCAGTTCGGCTACTACGCCCAGGGGGTATCCGAGCGGACCGCTGTGCTTCCCGACGGATGGCGCACCCGGCTGGTACGAATAGAGAACGCCAATACACGCGGCATCGTTGGGTGGTGCCTGGACGTTCACGACCTGGCCGTCTCGAAGTACGTTGCCGGTCGACCGAAGGATCTCGAGTTCAACCGGGAACTCGCGCGCCACCGCATCACGCGCAAGGCAACCCTATTGTCGCGATTAGCGGAAACTCGACTCCCGCCGGCCCTCGGAACGTTGGTCAAGGGTCGCATTGAGCGGGATTTTTCTGCGCCTCGATCGACGGGCACGCCGCGAACATCCCGCCGACGCTGAACGATTAATCGTCGCGTTGCTGGTCCCCGCCTCGGCAAGCTTACGCGTCCATCCGCACGTCGGCTGATTGAACGGCCACGGTTTTTCACTTTGCTCGATGACGCACTCCGAGTGCAAGTCGTCTGGATCAACGGAGCGGCGGGCTCGTGCAAGACGAGGCTCGTGTCGAGCTGGATGGAGACCCGTGGTCGCGAAGCCGCGTGGTTCCATGTCGATGAGGCCGATGCCGATCCGGTCACCTTGTTCCACTACCTCGGCGTGCTCGCCCAGCAGGTCAATCCGCGCTGGCGCGTGCCAGAATCGAGGTTGGCCTGCTTCGACACAGTCAGGAAATCTGAGCCCTCCGCGCGCAATTCCGCGAACACTTTTGTCACGACCAGCTCCGCGTCGGGAACCAGTGGCGCTCCCACATAGCCGAGCAGATGGAGAAGCGCCTCGATCAATTCGTCTTCGGACCAGCCCTGACGGCGCGCCATGCGCAGATGGATCGCCAGCTCGGCCTCGCGACCGGTCGATACGTCGGAGACCACGGTGATCAGCGTGTGCGTCTTGAGATCGAGCCCTGGCCGGGTCCACCGCGCCCCGAACACCGTCTCGCTCGCGAGGTCCATGAACTACTGCATCTGCGGGTCTTTGTAGGTCGTCGCCGCGATCTTGTCGACGTAGGCTTCACCGAGGCAACTTGCGGCGCATATCGCGGCCATTCTTCAGATCTGTTTCGGACACCGGGTCCTCCTTGGAAGTAGTGGGAAGTATAGGAAAGCATCCATGCCAGTAAGTCACTCAAGAATCCGGAAATCTAAAATACGAGTCTCCATGCGCGCGGCCATACGACGAATGTTGGTCTCGACACGGTAGGTCGTGGAGCGAACCGCGAGACCTGGGCGTATAGGGCCGCGAATCAGGGCCTCATGGACATCGACGGCAGAACCGTCGGGCGCCCAGAGAACAAGGATCGCTCGATCGTCGCGCACTGGGGATTGGAGCTTGTTCTGGACCGAAAACGAGCATTCCCACATTAGGAACGGATTGGACGGATCGGGCTTAAAGCAATCAACGTGAGCTGCAACGACACCTGCGACGGCTTTTTCGCCGATCATCTGGCTCGGAGTTGCGCCTCGGCGCTTTGCCGTGAGGTTTTGAAGTGGCTTCAGTGTTGACAGGGTGGGTGGTATTAGCCGAGCTAGCTTCTCAGCCGGAATTGCGAAGTTGAGGTTCTGTCCACCCCGAAAGGTCGCGACGGCGACCCCGATCACATCTCCTCGGGTATTCAGAACAGGACCACCGCTGCTGCCGGGGAAATGGGAGCAGTGATCTGGATGAAGGAGGTCGTTCCGGCAGTCCTAATGCCGCTGATGATTCCTGACGAGACCGTTCCCTCGAGACCGAGGGGGTTACCAAGTGCGAAGACTTCCTCGCCGACTGTGATCCTCGTGCTATCGGCGAGTCGAAGACTCGGTGCTGATGCAATCGCAGAAACCGCGAGAAGGGCTAAGTCGTTTTCTTCGTCGATTGCGACAACCCCGTCTATTACCGAACGTTTCGATTGACCGACGAGCTTTGCCCACCCTCTTGAGGCCCCAGAAACAACGTGCATATTCGTGGCTACCACGCCTGGCCGAACTAGAAAGCCGCTACCGAGCGACAGCGGCTGGCCTTGAGCGTCCTCCATGACGAGGAGAACGAGCGAAGGGAATCCTTTCTGTGTTGCGACGATCGCTGATTGTGCCTCCACCGAGCATGAGTAGACACTTAGCAGCGCGAAGGAAAACGAGATCACTGCGCGCCAGCCGTTGGCGACGATCAGTGCAAGCCCATAAGTTCGGTGCATGTGCACGCGTGCGTCCTCTCGCGGTCTAACGCCGGCAGGTTGATTGCCATGTTTGACCGCATCACGTCAAGTCGTTGGTCACCCATTTGGTCAGCCGCGTGGCGAGCCGAGCTAGTTCGGGGAATATTAGAAACGAAGCGTGCACCGCGTCTTGGGTGACGGGGGCGACACTCGTTGGATGCCCAGATTCATTGCGTACAGCGCGGATCTGGTGTGCGAATGCAGCCCAGTACGCCTCGAACTCCTCACGCAGATCGACTGGAAACTGGCGCGATTTTGCGGCGAAGAAAGATTGAAGTCCGTCTGTAACCCGCTTGATCCTCCAGTCCCTCAGCGGTGTGGGTACGGGCTGCGCCAAGGTGAGCAGCCTGTTCTCCACGGCGTCTCTCAATTCCAATATCAGGCTCTCCGCAGCCGCGCCGATCATGACAGCTGCAGCTTTGTGGAGATCCGCCACAAATCAGGCTAGGCCTTCGCGCAAGTAGGATTCGGAGATCGGGCTGAGTACTGCGTTCCCGGACAGGTGCTTGAGGTATCCGTCAGGATTTCCTGGATCTCGACTTAATTGAGCAAGTGCGCGGCGCCCTACCTCTGTGGGGAAGAAATGGGGCGGGTCGGGATGTTGAATATCAAAACCCCACGCGAGGTACCCTGTCCGATATAAGTCGTGCCATTGGGTCAGTATCGCGAGCTCAAGCTCTGGGTCGCGAACCTGGCTGAGACGGTTGAGAACCTCAACCAAGACACCGTTTTGCTGTATGGAAAAGTTGATCCGACCATCTTTCGGCAGTTGCTGGTCTAGAATCTGAAGAATGGTCGCTCGAATGTCGAACGCCGCAGGCTTTGGCATTGGAGTTTCCGTGCAGTCTAACGTCATGCTGTGCGGTGGGCCCGCACCGCGCTTGATGAGACGCGACGCGTCCCAACCGTTGTCACCAGCAAGAGATTAGGAGGCATACGCGACGGCACTGGCAGCCACTTTGACCAGGAGCAACATACCAACGACGAAAGCCAGCATGCCAGTGATGCCAAGACACCAGTTCACCCAAGTGGTGAGCCGAAGCCTGTGGCCTTGTGTGATGTATTGCTGTATTGCGTGTAGGCCTGGACGACCAAGATACCTTTGATGAAGGCAAACGCCACTACCGAGTAGAGCAGGGAATACCAAGAGATGGCTACCAGGCAACTCGCAATTTCCGATAGCTTCCGGGCATCTTTGCCGAGGAGAACAGCAATTGAAACCGATAGAGCACCACCTCCAACCAAGAACAACGCGTTGGCAATGGAGTCGACCCGTGCGCGGATTTCCTTCCAAGCATCGAAGTCAGCTTCGGCCACAGGACCCTCCTAACGTTGATTTGAACGACACAAGTGTCGGTTCAATTGCTGACCGTCCGTATAAATCCGGTCAATATCCAATGAATTCCCTTCACTGTCGGTCGAAGTTTTTTTGGTACATGCTGGCTCACCCGATGAACTATCAGACACAATATTATGCGCGTGCAAGACAACAACCGGAGCCCAGCCCGGGCATGAGAGCATTAGTTGGACGCGTTTGCTAAGCCGTGTCTTGGACATTCAACACTTCACGACGAAGCCCGCACCGCGGATTCATGCCACGGCGTGAGGACACGTCGCAACAGGCCGATCAGCATATACAGCACGAAGCCGATCAGGGTGAGCAAGATGATGACTGCGAACATCATCCCCACTTTGAAATCGTTGAGCGAGGCGACCGCGAGGTGGCCGAGGCCCGTGCTGCCGCCCAGGTATTCCCCGACCACAGCGCCGATGATGGCGAGCACGATGCCCACTTCCATGCCGGTCACGATCGCGGGGAGCGAGCTTGGCAGCTCGAGCGTGATGAAGGCCTGCCAGCGGCTCGCATTGAGCACGGTCATGACGTCTTTGTGGCCGAGATCAATCGACTTCACACCAAGCATCGTATTGGTGAGGATCGGGAAAAACGCGAGCACCGCGGCAATGATGATTTTCGATTCCGGGCCGAATCCGAACCAGAGTATGAAAAGCGGCACGAGCGCGACCTTCGGCACCACTTGCGTTGCAACGATGAATGGATTGACCGCGCGTTCCAGCCATGGGGTCTTCCCGAGCACGGTGCCAAGACCAACGCCGACAATGCAGGCGATGACAAATCCCGCGAGCGTTTCGTAGAGCGTGATCCATGTGTGACGCAACGTGCTGGGCGAGGAAATCAGATCGAGAAAGCTCTCCCATACCGCGATCGGCGGCGGGATGATGAATTTGGAGACGCCCGACCATTGCACATAGAAATGCCAAACAGCGACGAAAGCCACCAGCAGTGCAGGCGTGGAGAGCCAACTGATATCGAAGCGACCCGGCTTCATGTGATCTTCTCCAGTCGCTCGCGCAGCGCCCGCACAAGTGCCTGGAACTCAGGTTGGCTTTGAATCGAGGTGGGGCGTGGGCGTGCAAACGGTACGTTTAGAACCGTGTCGATACGGCCAGGCCGCGGCGACAGGAGCAAGATGCGGTCAGCGAGGAACACGGCCTCGGCGATCGAATGCGTCACGAACACCACGGTACAGCGTTGCGCAAGCCATAGCCGCTGCAACTCCAGGTTCAGTTGATCGCGCGTGATCGCGTCGAGCGCTCCGAACGGCTCGTCCATGAGCAGGATGTTCGGATCACACGACAGTGCACGCGCGATCGCGGCGCGCTGGCGCATGCCACCGGACAGTTGGCGCGGCCAGGACCGCTCGAATCCTGCGATGCCCACTGTCTTGCAAAGTTCGCGGGCCTTTGCGATTCGCTGCTCTGCCGGCACGCCTCGCAGGCGCAACGGCAGGGCGATATTCTTTTCAACGCTGAACCATGGGAAAAGATTCGCATCCTGGAACACAACGCCCAATTCGCCGACCGCAGCGTCGTCGCGCCGGTCTCCATGCCAAAGATCCCGTGCGCCGATGTGAATGCGTCCAGCGGTCGGGCGGATCAGGCCTGCCATCATGCGAAGCATCGTGGTCTTGCCGCATCCGGACGGACCAAGCAGTACGAGAAACTCGCCGCCGGGAATCTGCAGATCAGTGCGGTCGACGGCGAGCACAGGCCCGCTTGCACCCTCGTAGCGCTTCTCGACATTATCGAGCCGGATGTCCGGCACCGCGACGCACTGTTTTGGTTCGACGACCGCTTCCACGTCTCACTCTCGCTTGGACGAAACGCGGCTGACCGGCCGCGATATTGGACAACTGCGTGGACGACTTTGCCCGCCGATGTTAGTGTAATTCCAGTGCCCGATCGTCCCCAAGGAGGAAGCAATGGCTTTTCGTACCCGTCGACAATTCCTGCGTAGCACTGCGGCCCTCGCTGGCGCCACGTTGCTCGGCGTTTCCGCTCACGCGCAGCAACGTCGGAAAGTTCCGTTCATCACACCGTTTGGATTTCTAGTCGGCTTCGCCCCAACACTGAATGCGCAGGCAGGCGGCCACCTCGACAAGGAAGGTCTCGAGCTCGATGTGCTCCCGGGCAAGGGGTCGGCAATGGCGGTGCAGCAAGTGATCGCCGGGCGTGCGCTTTACGGTCGCGGCGATCCGCTCGCCATGGCCAAAGCGATCGCGGAAGGCGCGCCGATTATCGCGTTCGCGACCGTCCTGCATCGCTCACCGATCGTCGTGTACAGCTCACCGCAAAAACCCATACGCAATGTGCGAGACATGGTCGGCAAGGTCATCGGCATCGCCGCAAAGGGTAGCGCATCGGACAACATAATCGACATGATGCTCGCCATGAGCGGGCTGCCGTTGGATAGCGTGCGTCGCGAGGCGATCGGCAACAGCCCGGGGGGTTGGGGGCTCATCCAACAGGGGCGCGTTGATGCGCACATCGTGAGTATCGGCACCACCACCACGCTCACCGAATCGGGCGAGAAGATCCTCATGTGGAGCACGAGCGATGCCGTGGCCATGCCGGGCCAGGCTTATTTCGCGCTGCGCGACACGGTACAAAAGGAAGCTGAGCTGCTCTTGAGAATTTTGCGCGCAGAGAAAGCGTCCATCCTCGAAGTGAAGCGCGGCGACGGGCGTATGCTGGTGGAACGCATGGCCAAACTCTGGGAGATCGAAGGCGCGAAGCAGGTCGATTTCACCGTCAAGGCGATGCGCGATGAAGAAGCGCTCTGGTGGCAGGACGACACCGCGAAGCTTCTCAAGAACGATCCGGCGAGCTGGAAGTCGATGATCGATGCGATGCTCAAGGCTGGGCTGCTCAAGTCCGGGACACCAGAACAGTTCTATACCGACGCCATCATCGCGCGCCTTTGAGCCATGGGCTCCGTCGACGACGTTATCCGCTTCTATGACGAGCGCGGCTATCGCGGCCGCATCGGACCGGGCAAGTCGCCGGCGATCCTGGTCGTCGATTTCAGTCGTGCGTTCACCGAAGGGCCGTCGACATTTCCTGGCGGCGATTTCAGCGGTGCGATTGCGCAGACGCGACGCTTGCTCGATGCAGCGCGCCGCCGGTTGCCCATTTACTTCACGACGATCGCATATTCGGGCGATCTTCACGACGCCGGTTTCTGGGGCATCAAAGTGCCCTGGCTGAAGCACTGCCCGATCGGCGACCCGATCGTCGACATAGACCCGCGTCTGGCGCGGCGCGATGAAGAACCTTTGATCGTCAAGAAATATCCGTCCGCGTTCTTCGGTACCGACCTGCATGCGCTGCTTCAAGCGGCTGGTGTCGATACGTTGGTGATTACAGGATGCACGACCAGCGTGTGCGTACGCGCGAGCACGCTCGATGCAATGCAGTACGGCTATCGGCCGATGGTGGCTGCCGAAGCAGTCGGCGATTTCCATGCCGATCTGCACGCCTTGCATCTCAAGGATCTCGATTCACGCTATGCCGATGTCATGCCGGTGGATGCGCTCATCGAGTACCTCGGCAGCGGAAATCGGTAGCGGACGCAATTTTTCGCATCTGGCGCGAACGCGGAGGAGGCCATCATGGCTTTTGTTCGAAACGCATGGTATGTGGCGGCGTGGGACCGTGAGCTCGAGGTGGACGCACTGTTGCCCCGCACCGTTCTGGGCGAGAACATGATCCTGTTCAGGGACGTCGATGGCGTGCTCGGCGCGCTTCTCGACCGCTGTCCGCATCGCTCGTTGCCGCTCTCGAAGGGCCGCCTGAAACAGGGGGTCGTCGAATGCGGCTATCACGGCCTCACCTTCGATCGCACTGGACGCTGCGTTCGCGCGCCCACCCAGGGCCGGGTGCCGGAGAACGCGCGCGTGCGGTCTTTCCCTGTCGCAGAGCGAATGGGAATGATCTGGGTCTGGATGGGCGATCCGGCGCTGGCCGATCCGGCGGCGATCTTCGATCTGCCGCAGTACCACGATCCCCAATGGGGCGTTGCGCATGGCGACGCGCTGCATATCGGCTGCGGTTACCTGGTCCTCTCCGACAACCTCTGCGATCCCACTCACGTCAACTACGTTCACCCCACGACGCTTGGTGATCCCGAAATCCCGGACGCTCCGCTGACCTATGAACGCCATGACTGGGGTGTGGCCACAACGCGCTGGACGCTTGATTCGAAGCCGATCGGGTTGCTCAAGGCGGTGGGCGATTTCACCGATGAAACCAGGATCGACCGCTGGCAGATCTACAACATGCACCTGCCGACGACGGCGATCATCGATTTCGGCGGGGCGATGGCGGGCACCGGTGCTCGAGACGGCGGCGGCACGGGGCGCATCCAGCTCTTTTCCTGTCACTTCTTGACGCCGGTGACCGACGATCACACCGTCGATTATTGGCTCCATGTTCGTAATTTCGCTGCTCGCGACGCCGCGGTTGGCGAAGGGATCAGCAAGCAGTTCCGCATCGCCTTCGCCGAGGACAAGGTGGTGCTGGAGGCCGTCCAGATCGAGGAGCACAAGGCGCACGGAACACGCGGACGGATCGGCCTCGAGCTCGATGCGCCCGCTGGCCTGTTTCGTCGAATGATCAAGAACAAAATCCGCGACGAAGAAGGCGCCCAGACCGCGGAGTAAGGCGCCGGCGAAAGGGGGCACATCACAAGCCGACCGTATCGCGGCCGAAGCAGCGCACAATCTATACTGCCGGCCTATGCGCAAGACGAATGCCTCCGGATCGATCACGATCCCGCCGCTCATCCGGCGCAATACGATCCTTCTCGCGCTTTCGCAGTCGTTCACCGGGGCGTCGATGGGTCTTGCCTATGGCATCGGCCCGCTCATGGTGATCGCACTGACCGACTCGGCGAGTCTCGCCGGTTTGTCGGTTGCGCTGATCGCGTTGTCGCGTTTTATCGTCGCCTATCCGATCGGCCAGATCACCGACAAGTACGGCCGCAAGCCCGGGATCCTGCTTGGCCTTGCGCTTGGGCTCATCGGCGCGCTCGCACTAGGTGCTTCGATGAGCATGAAGAGCCTTCCGCTGTTCGTGATCGGATTGCTCGTGTTCGCGATGGGCATTCACGCGTCGCAGCAATTGCGCGTCGCGGTGACCGATATGTTTCCGGCCCAGCGTCGCGCGCAGGCGCTTGGGTTCCTCGCGATGGGGTCGATGCTCGGCCTCCTGATCTGTCCGCTCATTATCATCGCGGGGGAATGGCTGGCGCTTCGCGTCGGTCGTGATCCTCTCGGTATGCCTTGGTTCATGACCCCGCTTCTCATCGTGCCGGCGATGCTGGTCGTGCGCCACATCCGACCCGATCCGAAGGAGATCGGCATGCATCTGGATCGGTTCTATCCGGACATCATTTCCCCGCCCGCCCACACGCGAGAAACGCATGTCGATTTCAGCGGCTGGAACCTGTTCCGGTATCAGCCGACCCGCCTCGCCATTGTTGCAAACGGCGCATCGAGCGGCAACATGTCGATCGTGATGGTCCTCATGACGCTCGTGCTCGCGCATCACGGCCATTCACTCGCGGCGATTGCCGTATCGCACATGTTCCACACCGCCGGCATGTTCGGGTTCACGATTCCAATTGGCCGGCTGGCGGATCGGATCGGGCGCGTTCAGGTCATGGTGCCAGGCGTCGTGACCACGATCGCGGGGGCGGCCCTGGTTGGCTTCACCGACGGATTCTGGACGATCACGCTCGGGACATTCCTCGTGGGCATCGGCTGGGCGGCTGCCAATGTTTCAGCCACCGCGATGATTGCCGGCAATGTGCGCACCATTGAGCGGGGCCGCGCCATCGGCGTGAATGACAGCGTGGCGGGCGGGGTCAGTGTCTTCGTCGCGATTGCGACGGGCCCCTTGATCGAGTGGTCAGGGCTGCCGGCCGCGGGGTGGCTCGCGGTTGCGATCGCAGCCGTACCACTCGCGATGTACGCGCTCTCCTGGGCGGAGCGGCGCGCCGCGCGAGCCGCGTAGATTCATCAATCGAGGCACCGCACACCGAGGGGTTTCAAGATGAACGACCGTAGTCCCGAAGTGATCTCCACGCTCGGCCGCCGGGGCCGCCTGTCTGCCGCGGAGTCCGATCAATTCGACAGTGCGGCGCGCAGCTTGCCGGGCGGCACGCTTGCCAACCATTCCACGCGATTCGCCTGGCGCGCGCCTTCACCCGGAAGAACAAGATCCTCAAATTCGAGGGGGCGTATCACGGCGGGCACGACTACGCCGCACTGTCGAATGCGCCGCGCCAATCCGCGCAATCGCCGCAACCCGATAGCGCCGGCATTCCACGCGCCGTGCAAGATTTGATGATCGTCGCGCCCTTCAACGATCTCGACACGGCGAAGCGGATGATTACCCGGCACGCACATGAGCTCGCCGCCGTAATGGTGGATCCGATTCAACGCGTGCTCGTGCCGCAGCCCGGATTTCTCGAAGGACTGCGGGCGCTGACGCGCGAGCACGACGTGCTGTTCATCATGGACGAGGTCGTCACCGGATTTCGCTACGGTCTTGGCGGAGCACAACACCATTTCGGCGTGACACCAGACCTCGCGGCGTACGGCAAGATCATCGGTAGCGGACTGCCGGTGGGCGCGATCGCCGGACGCGCCGACATTCTCGATCGCGCCGATCCGCACCGTCGCGGCGACGCGAGCTTCGTCGATCAGAACAGCACGCTCCAGGGCTTCAATCTCGGTTGCGCGGTGGGGCTCGCCGCGCTCGACGTGCTGAGCACACCGGGGGTCTACGATCGCGTCTTCGCGCTGGCCGAAACGCTACGGGTCGAGCTGCGCAAGATCATCACGCGACATGGCATGGCGGCACGCATTATCGGCTATGGACCGATGTGGCATGTGATCTTTGCCGAGCGTGACCCGCTCAACTACGCCGACTTGCTCGCAGCCGACAACACGAAGCTCATGCAGCTCGAGCACGCGCTCATCCGCGAAGGCCTGTTCGTGCATCCGGGCCAGCGCCGATTCGTATCGATTGCGCACACCGAACGTGATCTCGAAGACACACTGGTCGGGTTCGACCGCGCTTGCAGGGTGATTGTGTGATGGAGGCGCAGCCAACGCAGGACTTGATTCTCACCGTTGGCCGCGTACTCAAGATACTGCGCTACGGAAGGGTGAGCGGTCGATTCGTAAGCAAAGCCCCCAGCGGGTTTCGCGATGCGATGGACGCCGATGACATTCGTCATCTCATCGCGCGCCCCATCCAATCCATTTGCACAAGGCCCCACCCATGATGAGCGCCTTGTCCTTCGCGGACAGCCACGAAAGCTCCTCGGTAAACATCGTCACGCATTTTTTCCATGTGGTGGGCATGCGCGTGATGTCGGTCCCCCAGAACATACGCTCGGGCCCGAAGGCATCGTAGAGCTTGCGGATGTGTCCGTGGATATCCCGATGCGGGTACGCTTCCGCCGAATAGCCTGGTGCTCCCGTCGCCTTGAGTGCGACATTTGGGAACTTCGCCGTCGCAATCAGCGCCGGCAGATTTGACCAGGTCTTGTCCGGACGCCCAAAGTGATCGATGATGAGTTTTAATCCCGGATGGCGTTGCGCGATAATCGGAATCGCTTCCAACAGATGACCGCCGAGCAGCGCAACCGGCATTGCGGCCTCTTCGGCGGCAATCCACAACCAGTCCAGGTTGCCATCGATCAGCCAACGGTCCTGATGCGGTTGCAGTAGCGCGAAGCGCAGCCCAAGCATGCCCGGCTCGCCTTTCATGCGGTCGATTTCTGCACGACCCCCCGGCCGATCCAGCGGAAAGTGGCCAAGTATCGCGAGACGATCGGGATATTTGCGTGCGGCGGCGATCGCTAGCGCATTGGCATTGGGATCCCATCCCGGCGGATGGATCACCGCCGCGTTGACGCCTGCCTCGTCCATCTCTTTGAGCACGTCCTCGGCCGTGTAGTCGAGGATCTGGCGATGGTTCGGGTTGATCGGTTTGTGTCCCGTCCAGATGTGGATTTGTGCATCAACGATATGCATGTCGTTCTCCTTGTTCCGCAGATGAGGTGAATCTAGTCGGCGCGAATATTGTTGTCGCGAATAACCTTGCCCCAGCGCTCGTAGTCGCGGCGAATGATTTCATTGAATGCGCCGGATTCCAATCCGGTCGGCTCAAACCCCATCTCGCGAAATCGTGCCGCGAGATCGGGGGATAACACTGCTCCGCGCACCGCCACTGCGATTTGATCGATGATCGCCTTGGGTGTTGCGGCCGGTGCATAGACGCCATGCCAGCCCTCGATGCCAAGCCCAGGATAGACGCGTCCGAGTGGTGGGGTACCAGGTAGGCCATCGAGCTCCTTGTTGCCGCTCACCAAGAGCGCGCGCGCCTTGCCGGCCTTCACCTGCGGAATCACCGTATTGGTCGGATCGAATATCAGATCGATCTCCCCGGCCAGAAACGCTTGTTGCGCCGGACCGTTGCCTTTGTACGGCACGTGTGTGAGCTCGATCTTCGCCGCGTTGGCCGCCATTTCAAGGAGAAGATGCTGCGCGGAGCCGTTACCACCGCTGCCGTAGTTGAGCCGCTTCGGATCCTTGCGCGCCGCGGTAACCACATCCTCCCACGACGAAAAGCCCGTTCTTGGGGTCGCAGCCAATGCGTACGCCGTCGCCAACGTTTGCGTTACACCGACCAGATCACGGATGACGTCGTAGGGTGTCCGCTGGAGATGTGGCACCGTGATGAGAAGAAATGCATGCACGAGCAGCGTATGGCCGTCGGGTGCGCTCTTGGCGACGTGATCGACACCGAGGGTGCCGTTTCCACCGACCCGGTTTTCGACGACGACCGGCTGCGACCATGTCGTTCGCAGCTTGTCACCGATGAGTCTGGCCACGACATCAACTGTTCCGCCAGGTGGAAACGGCACGATGAGACGCACCGGCTTGGCGGGAAAGTCAGCGGCCCCGACTTGGCTTGCGATACATACCGCGAATAAAACGCAAACCAGACGCCCGAACAATTGCATGGTCGACTCCGAATCAGCGCACCTTGTGGACTTCAAGGCTCACGAATTCTAAGGCCAATTAGCACGGGCGATTGTCAGTCGAATCGACGCACTCGATTTCTCTCGCGCGGCGCGACCATGATGAAGCCCGCCACAGGGCGCATCGCGGGTTCGTGAATGCGGCCCGCCTGGTGGATCTTGGCGCCCCGTGGCCAGGACTGCGGTAACAGATGAGGCTACTTGTCTGCGTTCGCCTTCGCGAGCACAACGTCCCACGGCCCTCGCGCGTCGATAAACATCACGCAGTCCTGAGTGCCCTCGCAGCGGGCGGCGTGCTTCGCTTGCCCCGTTAAGGCGAAGTAGGAACCGGGCGCGAGGCGGTGCTCCTTGCCGTCCACGACTAGGATCAGATTTCCGGTGACGGTGGTCACGTAGTGGTCGGGCGTGTGATGGTGAACGGGCGCGACGAACCCTCCGGCGTACCTTAGATAGAAACGGCTGGCGCCCTTCGCCATATCGCCCTGTACGACGGCGCTGGCTACGCCGGGAGCGCCCGCGTCTTTCCACTTGACTTCGGCGACCGGGGTCACGAGCGCTTTCGCAGCGCTCTGGGCCAAGGCCGACTGCGTGAACGGTGAAACGACGGCGAGCGTGGCTGCGAAAAAGATGGTCTTCCTTTTCATGATTGCTCCTTGAAGTTAGCCGCATCGTCCTGATGCGCGATTTTCGGCGTTGTCGCCGCCAGCCTCCGGGCGGGCGTGCGGGTTCATTTCTAGTCCGCCACGGGGCGGCGGGGAATCCGTAGGCTTACGTACATGAGTGGCAATGCAAGCCTGACTGCGTCGTGCGCCCCACGAGGCGCCAGGCAGGGATTCTTCGTGCTCCCTCGCGCGGCACGTACGGCGAGGGCTCGATGATGCTCATGCGGTGGATATAGCGCGCGCAGTTGGGAAAGACGCGCGTTGCGCATACGCGCACCACGAGTTGCGCGCCGTCGAAGGCGGCACGCAGCGGGTCGTCATCGGCGACCGAAGCGCGCCCGTTTACGCGCAGTCGGTTCGGCCGGTCGAAATCGATGAACAGCAACGCCACCGCGGGGTTGACGTGGATGTTGCCGAGGCTGCGGAACATGCCGTTGCCGTCGTAGTGCGGGAACGCCAGTTCGCCATCACCCGTCACGCGCACGAAGCCGGGTGCGCCGCCCTTGTAGGAACAATCGGGCTGACCGTCGGCGTCGGCAGTGGAGAGGAAGAACAGCGTGCGGCTCTCGATGAATTCGCGGTCTTGCGCGCTGAAGACGCTGCGTGAGAGCTTCTCGTCGAGGCGGTCGGCCAGACGGCGGCTGTCGAAGCGGTCTTGCAACTGACGCATGCCGGCGTGATACGCGGGGCCGGATGAGGGGTCGTCATTCGATGGTTTCATAGGCGCTCGGCAAGTTGTTGTCATCGTCCTGGAGCATCACCGGCCCATGCTGCGCTTGCCGCGCCCGCGCGGCAATGCGTAGGAGTGCGTATGCGCGGCGCGGCCCTGATCAGAACGCTCGCCGCGGCGGTTTTCTCGACAGCAGGAAAATCGCCGACTCCAACCCGGCGAGAAGCGCGAGGACGGTCAACCCCCCGCGCGCGCGCGGCGCAAGCGCGGCGGTGGAACCTTGGCTGCTTTCTTCGCGGCATGGTGCGCTGTCGGACACAACTTCGCGAGCAGGCGCGACGCGGCATGCTCGAAGCGCTCCACGTCGCTAAACGAGCGCGCGATCATCATCGCCCCTTCCAGCGAGCCGACCAGCAACCGGGCGACCTCCCGTGCGTCGCCCTCCACTTGCAGGTTGCCGGCCGCGTGGCCGGCTTCGACCACGCCCACGAGCCACCGCTCGTTCTCATCGAAGAAGTGCTTTATTGCCGTCTGCATTGGTTGAGGAAGCGTCGGGTATTCGGCGGCGAGCATGCCGCACAGACACATCCGGCCGTTCCGGAGTACGTCGGTGTAGATGCGCACATACGATTCGAGCTTCTCGCACGGAGGGGAATTACTCGCATCGATCGAGGTTAGCGCGGCAAGAAATCCCTTCTCGTAGCGTTCGATCAGCTCTTTGCCGAGATCACCCTTGGCGGGGAAGTGGTAGTGCAGGCTCGCCTTGGTGAGATTCAGCTCCTCGGCGACATCGGCATAGCTGAAGCCGTTGAACCCACGCGTCTGAACCAGCCGTTCCGCGATATCGAGAATGCGCTGCGCGGTTTCGGTGTTGGGTGCGGTGCTCTGTACTTGTCTAGGCATGGCCCCACGATAACATTCTACCTACTGGTTGACAAGGTACTTACTAGTTGGTAAGTTCATGCCATGATGTCACCGCCGATCTGCCGACCTTCGCTGGAGAGGGAATCAAGATGGACAGTCACCTTGCGGAACACGATTTGCGTGGCGCGATCGGCGTGCTCCACGAAATCGGCGAGGCAACCCATAGCGGACAAGACTTTGCCCAGCACGGCATCACGCACCTTCCCCGACTGGTCGGATCGGAGCTGACTACGCTCTCCGTCTGTGACCTGAATAGCGGGCATCGCAGCGTGGTCAGCAATCCGGCCGTGGTCATGGGTCGACGGGAGATCGAGGCGTTCGATCGTTTCTTCTACGATCATCCACTGGTGCGCGCCCACGGTCGCAATCGCAGCGCGGTGACGATGCGGATCAGCGACATCCATTCGGACGGCGAATTCCAATCGACGCCACTTTTCAACGAGTACTATCGACCGATCGGTCTGCATCACGTCATGGCGGTGCCGTTGCATGTGGACGATCGCTTTCTCGTGGGCATCGTCGTGAATCGAAGCCGGCAGGGATTCAGTAATCGCGATCGTGCCGTGCTCGAGCTCATCCGGCCCCACCTCTCCAATCTTTACCGGCTCGGGGTGGCGATCGATCGCGCGCGCCAGGCGCCCGCGCACGGCGACAAGCCAAACCAGCTCTCTGCGGAAAATTTGACGGTGAGGGAACGTGAGGTGCTCGACTGGCTCGCCGCCGGCAAGACCAATCGCGATATCGCAGCCATCCTCGGCGGGAAACCGCGTACCGTCGAGAAGCATCTTGAGCACATCTACGAGAAGCTTGGCGTGGAGACGCGGACCGCGGCCGTGATGCGAGCACTCGACCTCCGCATGTCGCAACGGCCGGCGCCGTTGCTGAACTAGCTTCGGCGAACCTCTACTGGTCGCTCGCAGACGATCCGATGCGCGCGTGCACCCACCACACGCTGGATGATTTTCGAATGGATAGATTTTCCTTGCGCGCCATGTCGTAGACCACTTGCTGGCGGCCCTGCTGACGGTTCGTCGTGGGTGCGTCGGGCAATGGTCCGTCGAGGTCGAGCTGCGAGAGATCGAGGTTGACGATCTCCGAGAGCACCGCAATGCCAAGCGCCGGATGGATGAGCGCCTGCAGAGTATCGAACTTCTCGTGTGCTTCGCGCTCCGTCTTGCCGATTACCGGCAACACGCCGGGCATGACCAGAATCGAGTCGGGGTCACGCCCATGCGTGGCTACTCTTCGTTTCACAAGGGATCGTTTTAGGTGGTGCTCGACGTACATACCAGACCGATCCGCTTGTTGACCACTGCAAGCGCCGAGAAGAGCGTAATGGGTTCCAGCTTCACCGCAGCGGTCGTGCGTTTCCATGCGTCGATATCATCGGTGCCGAAGGTGGATTGCGAGTCGGCGTTGAAGAGCATGTCGAAGCAGCCATGCTCGGCGAGTCGGGCTGCGTTGGCGTAGTGATCGAAGCTTTGCGTGGCGCCCGCGAAGACGTTGGGGTCGCGCCATGCGGCCACATGATGTCCTTCGCCATGGAGGAAGAGCCCGAGGCGCATCATCCTGCGCTCGCGTGGACCGCTCGAAGATTCAGTCATTGCCGCTCCATGAGGCGTTCGTATGCCTATCCGCCCGACGCGATATTATCCTGACGCATACCAACAGGAGGAGACATCAGTATGAACGCCTTGCGGATCACGCTTATCTCTGTCATCGCCGCAATGAGCCCGCCATCCTTCGCGCAGGACGCCTATATCGTCGGACTAAGCGGCGCGGTCACCGGACCCTTGTCGAACATTCTCGTTCCCTCGGTCGATGGCATACGCATCTATCTTGATCGCATCAACGCGGCGGGCGGCATCCACGGGAAGCAGGTCAGGCTGGTGGTCCGCGACGATCAGTCGGAGGCGTCCAAAGGCGCGGCCAACGCCAAGCGGCTCGTCACGCAGGACAATGTGCATCTGCTCATCAACGCGAGCTCGTCCGCGACCTATCAGCCGACGATCGCCGAAGCGAAGCGGGCCGGCACGCCACTCTTGTTCGCCGGCGTGTGCCCGACCGAAGTCTATCCACCGGCACAGCAATTCTTGTTTTGCACGACTTCGTTTGCAGCCCGCTATGACAGTCGTGCCGCGCTCGATTTCATCAAGGACACGGCGGGCACGACCGATCTCAGCGTCGGCCTCGTGTCGATGGCGATTCCGGTTGCGCGCGCGGAGATCGACTTCGCCGAAGTGCGATCGAAGGAAATGGGCATGCGGCCGGTCGATAAGGAATTGATGCCGCCCGCGACGGCTGATTTCACGCCGTTCGCCACGAAGCTCAGTGCAGCCAAGCCCGATTGGATCTGGTCGTGGACCGCCTGGGATCTGCAGGCAGGTGCCTATGAAGCGACGCGCCGGCTTGGTTGGAAAGGGAAGTTCGTTGGATGGGCGCACATCCAGGCCGAAGACAGCATTGCCGCGTTCCGCGATCCGAATTTCTATGCGTTCGGGACCAACGCATTCTTCAGTGAGAACCTGCCAGTGCAAAAGGAGATCACCGCCGCGGCCAAGGCGGCCGGCATCACCTACCCGGCGTCGCGCCTGGCGGAAGGGTGGATTGCCGGCATGGCGATCGAGGCAGCGTTGAAAGGCGCCGGGTGGCCGGTCACCACAGCGAAGGTGAACGCCGCGATGGAGAACCTGAACATCGACACCAAGGGATTGCGCGGTGGCCCCATCGAATGGAGCAAGGACAACCACTTCCGCAAGCGCCAGTCGTACAAGGTCTATCGCTGGAACAACGACAAGATCGAAGCGGTCGGTAGCTGGCGGCACTACGACGTGCAGTAGGAGTCTGCGCGGCCGAGCGCGCAGACTCCTATTGGCAGACTGGTACAACCGAACGACACATTGAAGAT
>JANMUI010000106.1:0-34038 GCA_031391405.1 Betaproteobacteria bacterium | reverse complement strand
CGTTTCCCGTTTCCCGTTTCCCGTTTCCCGTTTCCCGTTTCCCGTTTCCCGTTTCCCGTTTCCCATCTCTCGCGCATCAGCGCGACAGATCCGGCCCCATCCGCAAGTCCGCACCGCCCACGTACATCCGATTCCAGGTCGGCGTGACGACGATCTCGTTCAAGCACATATGTGCCGGCGACTCCGCGACGAATCGCACAATGCGTCCGAGATCCTCTTGCTTCAGCATGCGCGCGATCTCCTCGTCCGACGGCGGAATCGGCCGCGTCTTGAGGATCGGCGTCGCGACTTCTCCCGGGTAGATCACACAACCGCGCACACCGTTGATGCCATCTTCCATGTTGAGTTGATGCGTCATCGCGGCCATCCCGCTTTTGGTTGCCGCATAGGCGGGGCCCGCAAGATACCCCGGCCAGCGACCCAACCATGACGAAATATTGATGATGAGTCCATCGCGCCTGGCGCGCATCGAGGGCAGCACTGCAAGGATCGCGTACATCGCGCCGTTCAGGTTGATGTCGACAACCCGGTCCCAGTCGGCGACCGACAGATCCTTGTAGCGCCGCTTGGGGACGTTGATCCCCGCCGAATTGACGAGAATATCGATCGCACCATGGCGCTCGACGATCGCCTTCTGCGCGTCACTCACCTGCGTCTGCACCATGGCGTCCATCGGAACAGCCTCGGCCTTTCCCCCGGCCCCCTGTACCATCGCTTGTGTTTCACGGAGTCGATCGGACCGGCGCCCCGACAGGACAACGAGCGCGCCTGACTCCGCCAGTGCCAACGCAGCGGCCTGTCCGATGCCGCTGCCCGCACCGGTGACCCAAGCGATTTTTGCCGTCAGCGCCGCGATGTGTTTCTCCTTGATCACGATGTCCGCAATCGATGGTAGCACGCACGTTTTCAGCGCCCGGCTCGCGTGCGCATCCCACTACAATCGCGGGATTCCCGATGAATAGAGCGTCGCATTGAATGAACGTGAAGCACTCGATGTCCTGCTCGCGCGGGCGATCGACACGAGCCTGTCGGCGGGTCCGCTCATCGCTGCGTCCGTGCGCGACGCTTGTTCGATCGACGCGGCGCGCGCGTGCGACCTGAAGGACGAACCGTCGCCCGAAGACATTGACCGCTTTATCGTCCGTCGCGCCGGCATGCTTCTTACCCATGCAGGCGAATCGATGCCGCAGGTCAGCCGCCTGCGAACGCTGCATGCAGCACCGTGGATGTTCCCCACGCTCATGCTGCTCGCGTTGACACTCGGTCTTGCGAGTCACAGCCTTGGTGACTCGAGGCGCATCAACCTGCTATTCGCGCCGATGCTGATCATCATCCTCTGGAATGTGGTGATCTATCTTGCGCTTGCCCTCGCAGGTTTCGGCATGGTCAAGTCGCGATCGATCGCATCGGCAATCGCCAGGTTGCATTGGCGTCATGCGATGAGGAGGCAAGCGAGCGCTTTTCAGAACGTATTCAAGGAATGGCTGGCACATGCCGCGCCCATCATCGGCGCGCGCACCGCTTTTGCATTGCACAGCGCCGCGGCCATGTTCGCGTTCGGGGCGATCATCGGCATGTATGCGAGAGGGCTCGGCGTCGAGTATCTCGCCGGTTGGGAGAGCACGTTTCTCGACGAGCACGGCGTGAGGCGCATTCTCGCGCTCGTGTTGTTCCCCGGTTCACTCATGACCGGCATTGACGTCGGCGATGTCGCCCGGATAGCGGCAATGCGCTTTCGCGACAGCATGGGCGGAGAACCGGCAGGACCATGGATCCACCTCTACGCCGCGACGGCTGCGACGGTCATTCTCGTTCCGCGTCTCGTGCTGGCGGCACTCTCCCGGCGCGAAGCGCGATTGCTCGCTCGGCGAAGACTCATCAATCCGGAGGACCCTTATGTCCGCCGATTGCTTGCCACCGCCTCGAAGAAATCCAATCGGCTGCTAGCGATACCGGTTGCGACGAGTCTCGACAGCGACATCCGCGATGCGCTCCGACTCGCGCTCGAAGAAAGATTCGGTGGGCGGATTGAGCTCATCGTCGGCGATCCGATCGCGTACAGTGCGCCCGCGACTTCTCCGCGCGCCGGGCACGATGTCGTCCTCGTCTTCGCGGCCGCGGCGACACCGGAACCGGAGGTACATGGTGCGCTGATCAATGTCACGAAGCCGGCCGCCGTGGTCATCGACGAGACGGCAATGCAGCGGCGCTTCGGCCAGGACCCGGTCATGGCGCAAAAACGCATAGCCGAGCGGCGCGATGCCTGGCGAGCGCTCGCCAACGCCGGCAATCTCGATCCGGTATTCATCCATTCGCAAACGCGATGAACGCGGCGACCAACATCGTCACCTTGACCCTCGTCTCGCATACGAACGTCGGCAAGACCACCCTTGCGCGCACGCTTCTGCGCCGCGATGTCGGCGAAGTCCGCGACACCCCGCACGTCACCCAGGAGAACGAACCCTTCGACCTGCTGCGTATGGACGACGGCGTGGTGTTGCGGTTATGGGACACCCCCGGCTTCGGTGACTCGGTCCGCCTCGCCGACCGCCTCGCGCAGTCCGGCAATCCGATCGGATGGCTGCTCTCTAACGTTTGGGACCGCCTGACCGATCGCAACTTCTGGTTCAGCCAGCAGATTCTGCGCAACGTTCGCGATGAAGCGGATGTCGTGCTGTATCTCGTCAACGCGACCGAAGACCCGGACCACGCCGGCTATATCGCACCGGAGATGCAAATTCTCAGCTGGGTCGGCAAACCGGTGCTGGTGCTCCTCAATCAACTCGGTCCGCCACGCGAGCGGCGTCTGGAGGATGCCGACGCAACCCGTTGGCGAGAGACGTTCGCCGCGACACCGATCGTGAAGGCCGTCATGTCGCTCGATGCGTTCGCCCGTTGCTGGGTTCAGGAAGATGCGCTCCTTGCGCAACTTGAACCGATTGTCGATGCCGGCAAGCGCGCCGTCTTCGCGAAGCTGCGCGAGGCGTGGCGCGTTCGCAATCGCAGGATATTCGCCGATGCTATGGGCGTGCTCGCCGCACAGGTCGCTCGCGCAGCACAGGCGAGGGCATCGGTCGAACGCGGCAGCATGCTCGATTCGATCACACGCATCGCCGCGAGGGTCGGGCGGCCGCACACCGAAGGCGAGAGGCGGCCCGAAGCAGCGGCGATCGAGGTGCTCGCCCGCACGTTGGCCGAAGACATTCGACTCACCACCGACGCGTTGCTGCGATTGCACGGGTTGGACGGTTCCGCCACACCGGCGATTCTCCAGCGCCTCGCCACGCAAGTCGATGCCACCCGATCGATCGACGAGAATCAGGCGACCGTGATCGGCGGTGCCGTCGTGGGGGCGCTTTCAGGATTGCTCGCGGATATCGCGTCGGGTGGTCTTACATTCGGCGGCGCGGCGTTGAGTGGCGCCGTTGCCGGCGCAGTCGGTGCGCGCCTCGCCGCACGCGGCATCAATCGCGTGCGCGGCACCAAGTCGACAATGCTCGCGTGGAATGATGCTTTTCTACTGGACCTCACCCGCACCGCGATGCTGCGCTATCTCGCGGTCGCGCATTTCGGCCGCGGCCGGGGCGAATGGATCGAGAGTGAATTCCCGTCGCATTGGCGGCCGCTGGTCGATGCGGTTGTCGGCGAGAAAGCCGACGCGCTTCGCGTGGCGATTGATGCTGCACGCACAACGGGGGATGCGCATCGCCTCACCGATTTGCTCGACGAGCGATGTCAAGCGGTGCTGGAGCGGCTGTATCCCGGCACTCGATAGAATTCGTCATCGGCTGAGCGTTGCTCGGGCCACTCAGAAATTCACCACGGAGGAAGCGGAGGGAAAGGAGGAAATACCAATCGGGAGGCTCAGACGGGCACAATCGCCAAGAGCTTGCCCTTTGCTCATCCTCCCGCCTTTCCTCTGCGTCCTCCGCGTCCTCCGTGGTAAATTTCTGAGGGCCCTAGGCTCCGTCGTGAATTTTTGAGCGCCCTACGCTCGACGTGAAGTTCCGAGGGCTACTACCGCTTCGCGTACTGCTTGTCCCCAAAGTAGTTTTGCCGCTGCTCCGGCGTCAGCGGTCCGGCGCGCCTTGCATCCTTCAATACCTCAAGCGCGCGCTGCACGGCAGGGCGCTCGTTGATGCCGTCGAACCAGGCTTTCACATGCGGATACTCCTCGATCTCCACGCCCTGATTCTTAAAGGAGCGGAGCCACGGAAAGATCGCCATGTCGGCGATCGTGTACGCCTTGCACGCGATGAAGCGCGATTCCGCCAGGCGCCGGTCGAGCACCCCATACAGTCGATTTGCCTCCTTCGCGTACCGTGACATGGCGTATTCGATCTTCTCCGGCGCATAGATCATGAAGTGATGCGCCTGGCCGAGCATCGGACCCACCCCACCCATCTGGAACATGAGCCACTGCAATGTCGACCATTTATCGCGCAAATCGGCGGGCAGGAAACGGCCGGTTTTCGAGGCGAGATAAATCAACATCGCCCCGGATTCGAACATCGAGATGGGCTTGCCGTCCGGCCCATCGGGATCCACCATCGCCGGCATCTTGTTGTTCGGGCTGATTCTCAGGAATTCGGGCTGGAACTGATCACCCTTGCCGATATCGATGGGATGCACGCGATACGGCGTCCCGGTCTCCTCCAGCATGATGTGGATCTTGTGGCCGTTGGGCGTGGGCCAAGTATAGAGGTCGATCATTGGGTCCGGCTCCTTGAAGGTTGGCGAGGGGTGCGCGCGATCCCCGGGCGCGTCGCGCCGAATTATCACTGTAATGAGGAATCCGGGCGGCGCGCCGCCCGGATTCCTATAAGCTGTCGCAGTCGTTCGGTCGATCGATGCATTGCCGAGGCAAGTTACTTCATTTTCGCGTTGCTGGCCTCTGGTCGATTGTGATCCACAGCGTCAGCCGTCAGGAATCTGCGCGGTCTGCCGCGCAGATTCCTCCCGGTGACGTGATGGCGAAGATCTATCTGTCCTCGACGTATCAGGATCTCAAGGAATACCGCGAGGAAATCTACAAGGCCCTGCGACAGCTCCAGCATGACGTGATCGGCATGGAGGACTATCTCGCGGAAGGCAGCCGCCCACTCGCGAAATGCCTGAACGATGTCGCGCTGTGCGAGCTGTACATCGGCGTATTTGCTTTCCGATACGGCTATGTGCCGGATGAGCCCGCCAATCCGGACAAGCTGTCGATCACCGAATGCGAGTACCGGCAGGCTATCGCCACCGGTAAGGAATGCTTGATCTTTCTGGTCGACGAGAATGCCGATTGGTCGGTCAAACAGACCGACCACCATACAGGTGAGAACGACCGGGGCGTCCGCATCGATGCGTTCAAGGCGGCGCTCGCGAAGGCGCACACCCGTAGCCCCTTCAGGAGCAAGCTCGAGCTGAAGGGCCTGGTCGGCAACGCGGTTTCGCTCTGGGAGAAGCGCAACGCGCCGAAAACCGAGGCCGTGCCGGAGCGCCCGATAGGTTCCCCGCTCACGCGCGAACTGCGTTTCGGGGCGATGCTCACATTCTCCGAAGCCCAGGACGCAGCCGCGGCAACAGCGTTAAGCGAGAATCTGCAGCAACGAGGCTTGGGCATTCTGCAGTCGCCGCGCGCGCTGTTTGCCCGGACCGAGGGTGAATATCAGGAGCTGGAAGATCAGGCTGTCGCCTGTCACGCGGCGGTGGTGTGGCTGACGCCGGCATTCGTCGACCAGCTTCGCCCCCGCGCCGAAGAGGTCGCCCGCACATTCGAGCTGTTGGAAGCACGCACCCACTGCCTGATCGCGGTGTGCGCAGGTGTCGCAGCCGAAGCGCTGCCACCAGTCTGGCGATTCACTGTCGCGCTCGACGGTGGAGCGCCCGACATCCACGATCAGGTGCATGCCACGATTCGGAAGCGCTGCCCGGCACTTGGCATGCGGACCGTCGGCCTGCCTTGCGTGGTCATCGCGATGACCGCCGCGGAAGCCTCCGAATTGTTCGAGCATCCCGAGATCCTGCAGCAGGACATGCGACCTGCAAGCTACGAGCAGTTCGTGAAACTGAGCGAGGCCGTCGCAGGCAAGGGCACGCCGGTATCCGATTCCCAATCCCGCTATGGCCCGACGCAGCGCGACTGGAAGCCGTTTGGCCGGGCCACCGTCGAATCCATTGCCGGGGACATTGCGCAACGCCTCAACAGCCAGGCCGAGCCGGGGGCGCGCCAGCGGGCGATCAAATTGCAGTACTACCCGTTCGACGGGTGGCGTCGGCCGGAAATGTGCCTGCGCCCGATCTACAAGGCAATCGCAACCAACGGCTGTCTCGCCATCATCGATGAGATGTCGCTCTTTCATCGCGAGCTTCGAAAATCGACCGCGACCTTCGTCGGATCGGGGCAGGTGGCGGTTGTGACGATCTCGCCGCTCGATGCAAGCGGGCTGGCGGTGAATCAAGTGCTCGAAAACGAAACACGCCAGCAGCTCGCGGGCGCATTCGAGCGCTACGAGATGGAATTCGATCCGTCTTGCGAATTCGGTGTGGGCGAAGAGCGCCGGCTGAAGCGCTGGCTGCACGCGAGCCTGCCCGATGCGCTCGACAACCTGCGCGCTCCGCCGCCCGATCGAAGCAAGCTGCAAAGCTTCCGCGAAAAGGTCGGCGCCGATCGCAAGCGTGGCATTGACGAAGCCATCTATGCGGGAACGCGATCCGGATGATCGTCACCTTTTATTCGTACAAAGGTGGCGTGGGGCGTTCGATGGCGATGGCCAATGTCGCCGACATCATGGCTCGGCGCGGGGCCCGGGTGCTGATGGTCGATTTCGATCTTGAAGCACCCGGCCTCGAGCAGTTTTTCAAGATCCCGCAGGCGAACGCACGGCGGCATCCCGGGTTGGTCGATCTATTGACCGGATTCAAGAGCGCAATGTCGGTGGGCGGGGGCAACAGCTCGAGCGACGCTTTTCGCGACGTGGGCCGCTACATTCTTCCAGTGTACGAGCGCCTCCCGGGCGGTGGTCGCCTCGACCTCCTACCCGCCGGCAGCCGCGAAGATCCCGGTCAACTCGATCGCTATTCGCTCGCGGTGCGCACCTTCGATTGGCAGGATTTCTTCTTCAACTGGGAAGGCGAGCTCTTCTTCGAGTGGTTGCGGGGCGAGCTTGTGCCGGATCGCTACGATCTGGTCCTGGTGGACAGCCGCACCGGTGTCACCGAGATGGGCGGCATCTGCGCGTATCAGTTGGGCGATCTGATCGTGATGATGTGCGGCGCCAACCGCCAGAATCTGCGCGGCACGCAGGACGTCGCCGCGGATTTCCTGTCGCCGCGGGTACTCGCCCTCCGACGCGATCGGCCGCCACAGTTATTGCTGGTACCGGCGCGGGTCGAACAGCGCAACCCTGCGCTCTTCGAACATTTCGTGCAGGAATTCAACGAGAAGTTCGCGACATACTTGCCGGCAAAACTGCGGGAAGCCGGCATCGGCTACGCCGAGTTGATGGTGCCGTACGAACCACAATACGCGTTCGAGGAGAGGGTTGTGACCGATCCGGGTGCCACGCGCGAGCTGATCGGCGCGGCCTTCGGACGCCTGGCAAATGCAATCGCACTGCTCGCACCAACCGGCACGGCCGTCGCACGACTGTCTGATCATCCGGCAGGCGAAACCGGCTTGCCCGCACCGGCGCCGGCACAATACGACCCGACGGCACGCTTTTCCGGATATGACGTCTACCTGGTCGCGGCCGCCGAAGACCGATCCCCCGTTCAAGCGCTGGCAGATCGGCTGACCGGACTCGATCTGCGCGTCTATGTCGACCTTATCGAAGTCCTTTCGGGAACGGAGCGGAGGCAGCGCACCGAGCACATCCTGTTCCACAGCAAAATCTGCATCATCGGATTCGGACAAGGCAACCACCCTGCGTGGGAAGAAGCGTCCCGAGCCATTGCGCGAACCGCGCGGATCACGCGCGAGATGCCGGTCGTTGCGCTGCAGCTTGGTCCGAACGCGCGAGCATCCACGTCGGGCCCTCGAACGATCGACGGTGCGATCACCCTGTCACTGCCGAATTGGCCGGAGGGCGACGCCGGCTTCGACACGCTGCAGGCGCATCTGCGCGCTCTGCACTTGCCTCACGCGGCCAATCCCCAGATAGCGGCGCCGCTACCCGCCGCAGGCCCACCTCCCACCGCGGCCCCCCTCGCGAGCGAACCGCAACTTGTCAGCGGCACACCCATTACCAACCGCGCTGGAAACGAAGCCATCATCGAGCGAGGAAATCCCTATCGAGGACTCGACCCGTTCTTCGAGGAGCACGCGCCGTTCTTTTTCGGCCGCGAATCGATGCAGGCGCAATTCGAAGTCGTGTCACAGGGCAAGCGCGTGTGGGTGGTTGGGCCATCGGCCAGTGGCAAGACGTCAATCGTGGCCGCTGGTGTCTTTCCATCACTTCGCAAGACCGCCGCATTCTCGGCCTTCGATCGCGTGGTAATCGAGCCGGGATGCGCCTCAGCACTGGAGGCGGTGCTTTCGGCGCCGCGTACCGGCTCCCCCGACCGGCGCAATGTCCTATTCGTCGATCGATTCGAACGCTGCATGCAAATCGGCTTCGATCCTGCCGAGCGCAACGGGATCCTCGCCCGGATCGAGGGACTGTTCCGGAATCGGCCCGATCTCCTCGTGATCATCGCGGTGCGCGAGGATGTCACGAAGGCGCTTGCAAGCACCGTCCTGCCGATACCATCGGGCGAGACGGAGGGCATCGGCATCGTGCGCATCGCGAACCTCCTCCCGGAAGAGCTCCGCGCCATCATCGAGAAGCCCGCCGAGCACGCCGGGCTCGCATGCGAACCAGGACTCGTGGATCGTTTAGTAAAAGACATCGGACTCGATGCCGCGACGCTCTCGATCGTCGAGCTCATGTTGAGCCGTCTATGGCAGCGACGCCGCGAGGGCTGGCTCACGAACACCGCATACGAATCGATCATCGGCATCAAGGCGCTTACCGCGTCACTCGCGGACGATGCGCTCGAACGCCTGGGCGACGAATCCTCACGCGCGCTCGCGTTGATGGCGCGACTCGTTCAACAGGGCGACGATGCGAGCGTCGGGCAGCGGCGCGCATGGCGGGGCGAATTGCTTGGTATCGACGAAACACCCGCCGCGCTCGATGCGCTGATCGAGCGACTGGTGGGTGCGCGCGTACTGGTGGCCTGCGTCAACGCAGCCGCCGAACCCTGCGTCGAGTTGGTGCACGAAAGCCTCGCCAAGGACTTCCCGCCGCTCAATGCATTCATCTCGCTCAATCGCGACTTCCTGATCTGGCGCCAGACCTTGAACGCCTATCGCAACGACTGGGAAAGCAATGATCGCGAAGATCGGGCGCTCTTGAGCGGAAGCGTCGCGCGCGCGGCCAAGGTCTGGCTTGCCGAGCGACGGCATGATCTCAATGCGGCCGAATGCGCGTACATCGAACGCAGCGCGAAGAACGAGCGGCGGATGTGGATCGCGCGGGTAGCCGGCGTTGCGTTCTGGCTCACGATCATCGGCGGGTGGTATCTGTACGATCGGCATCAAAAGCAGGTCGAACAGGGCGTCATCGCGAAACAGAACGACGACCGCAAGGCAAAGGAAGAAGCCGATCGCAAGGAAATCGAGATGGCCGCTCGCCAGGTTGAGCTTGGTGATTTGTCGGCGTTTCGCGGGGACTACGAACGCGCCGCCGAGCTTTACACGAATGCACTTCCGAAGTATGCCGATCGCAGCGCGATCTTCATGAAGCGTGCGCAGGTCTATGCCGCCCAGAACGAACGCGCGAAAGCGATCGACGATTATCGGGCGGTGCTCGCCCTGAACCCGAAGGCAGCCAAGGTGCACCTTCTGATTGGCGAGCTTCTCGCTGCGAGCGGCGAGACCGAGACGGCGGAACAAAGTTTCACCCAGGCGATCGCGCAGGACGACCAGGACGATGACGCGGTCGCCTTTTTCAGCCGAGGCGGCGCGCGCGACCGGTTGAACCGTGCTGAAGATGCGATCGCAGACTTCACCGAGGCGATCAAACGCAACCCGAGCTACACCGAAGCCCTTTTTGCGCGCGGCCAACTGAACATGCGCCTCAAGCGGGACGAAGCGGCGGTGGCTGACTTCGAGCAGGTGCTCAAGGTGTCCCGCGTCGCGAGCGATCAGGAAGCCGCCCGCAGCCGGCTGGAGCGCCTCGGGGCGGTCGCGAAATCTGCGCCGACACAGCGCGCCCGGGTGGTCATCCACTACGCCGAGCATGAGGACAGACGATTCGCGCTACGCTTGCAGTCGCTGTTGGCGGGTACGTCCACGCTGCAAGTCGACGATCCCGTGTACAACGAAAGAATGAATACCCTGGGGGACGTGCGCTTCGCGCCGGGCGATGCGAAGCTCGCGGCAGAAGTTCGCTCGGCGGTCGAGTCGAGCCTGGCCAAGCAGGGATTTCGATTGCGCCTGGAACTGCTTCAGGTCGGTCCGAAACGCGTCACGAACGCTAAGCAAGGTGTCGTCGAAGTCTGGTTGCCACCGCTATCGCGCGCAAGCTACGGGCCCGCGGTGCGACAACTGGCGAAGTGATCCGCGAGGAATCCGCGTGCTAACGCGCTCGAATTCCTGTGGGTTCGAAGCCGGTACGTTGTCCTGGCAGAATGTCGACCTGAGTTCCAATCGTTAGACTTTTCAGGAATCCGCGCGGTCCGCCGGGCGGATTCCTAGGAGAATCCATGCATCGCTTCGAGCTGAAGGGCCAATGCGCCATCGTCACCGGTGGGGCCAAGGGGATCGGGTTTGCAACGGCGCGGGCGTTTTCGCGCGCGGGTGCCGAAGTGGCGATCGTCGATATCAATGCCGATTCGGCACGCGACGCCGCTCGCCAGATTGCAGCCGGCGGCGGCAAATCGATCGCCCTCGCCTGTGACGTGACGAACGCGGAGCAAGTCGAGGCGGCCTTCGACGAGGCGGCCAGCGCGTTAGGCGGCATCGACATCCTGGTCAACAACGCGGGCACGGCGGTGCGCAAGACCGCACTCGAGCTTTCGCTCGAGCAATGGGACCTTGTGATGGATCTGAACGTAAAGGCGACGTTCATCGCTTCGCGCACCGCGTTTCGCCACATGCTGCGGCGTGGCGGCGGCTCGATCGTGAATCTCGCCTCGATCATGGGGCTATCGGGCGGCCTGTATCCGAACGCCTCATATCAGGCATCGAAAGGCGCCGTCGTAAACCTCACGCGCGCCCTCGCACTCGAATGGGCGAGCGAAAAAATTCGCGTCAATGCGGTGGCACCAACATTCGTGCGCACGGACTTGACGGTCCCGATCTTCTCCGATCCGATTGCGCTGGAACGCGTGATGGCAAATACGCCGCTTGGCGTGCTGCCCGACGTCGATGACATCGCGCTGGCGATTCTCTATCTTGCCAGCCCGGCGGCACGATGCGTGACCGGGATCACGTTGCCGGTGGACTCGGGCTATCTCGCCCGCTAGGAATTCGCGCGGCCTGCCGCCCGAATTCCTGAAGGGGCAGACCAAGGAAAACGTGGGGGCTACTGCTCTCTCGTCATCCCGGGCAATGAACCGGGAACCAGGGCAAGACGTTTCGAGTCCGGGCCAATCTGGTTCCCGGATCATCGCCCGGGATGACGGTTGAGCAAAATCTACGTCTCGACCACCCCTTCCATCGCCGGCGCGAGCGCCTCTGCGACCTGCATATCGATGATCGGCGGCAATGGCGAGTCGATCGAGGCGCAGACCGCTCGCATGAGCTCGGCTTCGCGCACTGCGATTCGTCCATCGGCAATTACGGAGGCAAGACACGCCTTGATGAATTGCGGCTTCTTGAGAGGCGCGAGTTGTGCGAGCCGGCCAAGTGACCGCTCGACCTCTTCCATCTTGATGGCCGAAGGGGGAAGTAAGTTCGCGCCCGGCAATCCGAGATCCTTCATGATTCGATCGAAGACCACCGATCCTTCCGAGGCGATTCGCACGACTAGCGAGAGCACGACGACGACATCATCCAAAAGCGGTTCGAGACTCGCGAACTTGGCAGGCTTTGCGCGCGCGCCAACGTCATCCAGAGCGCGTGTGAGCATCGCAGACAGCGCGAGCTCGAACGGTGTGATGCGCCCGTCGGCGGCGACGATCCGGCGGACCAGTTCCGTGAAGCGCAACCGGTTCTCCCGTGGCACCGCGCGCAACGCCGGGAGCGCGAGAGAGATGATCGGCAGGCGCAAGTGCTGACTCTGCCCGCGCAGCGTCTCCATAACTGTCCTGGCAAATTCACCCGCTTCCACCTCACCCGCCGCCGCAACGATGTTGCCGATATTCGCCTCCGGTTTCGCATCGGTGGCGAGCAGCGCGATGATGATTCCTTTCGCGCCCTCGACCCGTGCGAGCCCGGAGCGGATCTCATCAGGCAACGCAGCAATCAGCGCTTTCGCATAGTCGACGTGGTGGCTCCCGGGGTTGCCGACACTTGCAAGGAGCTGGTCCGCCGCCACCGCCATGGTCGCAGCGCCGCCCGCGAATCCGGACGCACGTGCATCCGCGGGGCGCGAACGCCCGAAGGCGCCGTTTCCGGCCGCGGCGGGCGCGCGGCCAAAGCGCTCGAAATTCCGCGGCTCTCCACGCGCGTGTTTTCCAGCGGCTTCGCGTAAGCGCATTTTTCCGCTCGACCCGAGGACCCGCTCAATCCGCACTTCGATCGGCGGATGGGTCGCGAACGCGCCGCTCACCCGCGACTTCATGGCCGATGCGATGAACATATGGCTCACTTCAGCCGTCGCCGAATGGTCGATGAGCCCGCCTTCGGTGGCAATCTTGATGAGCGCCGATCCGATGCCATCCGGATTGCGGGTGAACTGTACAGACGAAGCGTCGGCCAGATATTCGCGCTGCCGACTCACCGCCGCACGGATCAAGTTGGTGGCAAGCAGTCCAACCGACCCGATCGCCATCAGCACACCGCCGAACGCAAACATCGCGAAGGCCGCTCGTCCATCGGCATGACCACCGATGCGAAAACAGATCCGCCCGCCGTGTCCGATCATCTCCACGCCGAACAGGAGGCCGATCATGCGGATGTTGAGCCGCATATCGCCGTTCAGGACGTGGCTGAACTCATGCGCGATGACGCCCTGCAGCTCATCCCGATTCATCGATTCCATGAGGCCGTAGGTCACCGCGATCGCCGCGTCGTTGGGCGAGTAGCCCGCGGCAAACGCATTGATGCCCGATTCATGATCCATCACATAGACCTGCGGCACCGGTACGCCGGAGGCGATGGCCATCTCTTCAACGACATTCAACAGGCGCTTTTCCGAGAGCGCACTGGTGGCCTGCGAGATGCGCCGTCCACCCATCATTTCGGCGACCGCACTGCCGCCGTCGCGCAGCATCGCTGTCTTCACCATCGAGCCGCCCAGGATCACCAGCAAGGTGACGAGTGTCACCGCTCCGATAAGCGGAGGACTCGCATCGCCCGATGCGACAGCAATGGCGATATTGACCGCCGCAACGACAGCGATCACCGCGAGAACGAAGAAAACAGTGAGCCGGCGCGAAGCTTTGCGTGCGGCGTCCTGATGCGCGAAAAAATCCATATCAAGAAGGGAATCCGCAGATTACGCAGATTGCGCAGATGGGACAAAACAAGCCGGGATGCGTCCTGACGCTGTGGGACCGGACTGCCCCGGCAAGTTATGAAGAACGGATTCGCCGTGTCAGGTGAAACTGACCTTCGGCGCCTTGCGTTCCTCGGGCGATTCGGTCGACTCGAGCAATGTGCCTTCCTTGAAGCTGAACATGCCGGCGACAATATTGCCAGGGAAGCTCTGCACGGCGGTGTTGTACGACATGACCGAGTCGTTGTACGCCTGGCGCGAGAAAGCGATCTTGTTCTCGGTGCCGGTCAGCTCTTCCGACAGTTGCATCATGTTCTGGTTGGCCTTGAGGTCGGGATACGCCTCGCTCACCGCCATGAAGCGGGATAGGGCACCGGTCAAGGCCACCTCAGCGGTGGCAAGACCTTGTATCGCCTGCCCATCGCCGGGATCGGCGGCGGCTTTTTGCGAAGCGGTATAGGCGATATTGCGCGCCTTGATGACGGCCTCGAGCGTATCGCGCTCATGCTTCATGTAGCCCTTCGCGGTCTCGACCAGATTTGGAATCAGGTCGTAGCGGCGCTTCAACTGCACGTCGATCTGCGCGAATGCGTTCTTCAGGCGGTTCTTGAGCGCGACGAGGTTGTTATAGAGGCCGATCGCCCAGAAAACGAACAGTGCGATCAGGACAACGATGACGATGAGGGTGGTCATGGTGCTCCCCGAGGAGTCTGCGCGGCCGAGCGCCCAGACTCCTATAAGCGAACTCGGTCAGTTGATTGATGCCGTATGGAGGCAAATTGCTCCATGCTGGCGTTGTTGATTGCCGCGTTCATGTTAATCGCGATTCTTAGCGTCTGCCATCAGGAATCCGCGCGGTCTGCCGTGCGGATTCCTAGACGGATCAGACGAGTTTCACCAACTGCTTGCCGAAGTTGCGTCCTTGCAGCAATCCGATCAATGCCTCGGGCGCGTTCGCGAGGCCCGCAACGACCGATTCACGATACTTGAGCTTTCCTTCGGCGAGCCACGTCGCGAGGTCCGCGCGTGCCGGACGCCACAATTCCATGCGGTCGCTTACGATGAAGCCCTGCATCTTGATCCGATTCGTGAGCACAGAGCGGATGTTCTTGATGCCATGCAGGTCGTCTGCGCTCGCCGCGTTGTACTGCGAGATCAGCCCACAGACGGGCATCCGCGAGAATGGATTCATCAGGGCAAGCACCGTATCCGTGATGGCTCCGCCGACGTTCTCGAAATACACATCGATCCCCTTTGGACACGCCGCTTTCAACATGTCATACAGGGCGCCTGCCTTGTAGTCGACGCACGCGTCGAAACCGAGTTCGTTGACGACGTAATCGCATTTCGCCTTGCCGCCCGCGATGCCGACGGCGCGTGCACCGTGGATCTTCGCGATTTGCCCGACGACGCTGCCCACCGCGCCCGACGCCGCCGACACGACCACGGTCTCGCCTGCTTTCGGTTGGCCGATGTCCAAGAGGCCGACCCACGCCGTGACCCCCGGCATGCCGAGCACGCCGAGGTACGCCGATAACGGCGCCGACGAAGCATCGATCTTGGTCGCGCCCACGCCATCGGATGTTCCGTATTCTTGCCAGCCGATCCGGCCGGTCACGAACTCGCCGACCTTGAACTTGTCGTTGCGGGACTCGATCACTTCGCCGATCGTGCCCCCTTCCATGACCTCGCCGATCTCAACCGATTTCGCGTAAGACTTCGCGGCATCCATGCGCCCACGCATGTATGGGTCGAGCGAAAGCCAGTGATTGCGCACGGCAAAGCCGCCATCCGGCGCGCTCGGAATGGGGACCTCTTCCAGGCGAAAATTTTGCGGCACGGGCAGCCCCTTGGGGCGGCTCGCAAGGACGATACGGCGATTCATGGCCATGGCGGGACGGGCTCCGAGGGTGGTTGCACTTGCTCGTCGGGAGCAAGAATGAGGCGACGCGATGGTAGCGGGTCGGTCGGATCGAGGCAAACGGTGCGGTCCGCCGGGCAAGGCTGTCTCGGGGCCATCGAGCTCGGGGCCATCGCGCAATTGTCAAAGATGCACCATCGTTATTTCGTGCTCCTTGGACTCTCTGCCACCGCAGCGAGCAGTGCCTACGCCATCGACGATGGTCGCGGGAAGGATTGGCGCCAGCTCGTGGAAACGAGACCCATCAGCGGCAAACCGACATGGGAACAGATCGCCGCCGTGTGTCCGCAAGACGGCGTCACCGCGTGTACCGGGGCACTGGGCGCGACTCCGATGAAGGATTGGGTGTGGGCCACTGCACCGCAAGTCGCCGAGTTGTTCCGCATCTATGTACCGGCGTTCCCGAGTGAGCCCATCGCAGGCGTGGCGGGCTGGGAATACGCCGCAGCCGCCGCGCAGTTCCAGGCGACTTTCATGCCGACGCAGAGTCTCAAAGGCTGCCCGACCTATCAACCCTGCTTCGATTGGCGCATCGCCACCGGCATGACCGCCACGATCGAACCGTTCACCTCGCCCGCGGTGCCCGTTGGCGCCGAAGTGTCGCTCGACGCCGAATGGGGCACGGGTAGCTTCAACCTCTACAAGCCGATGCATCCGGACATCAGCCGTGGCATCTGGATGTGGCGCCCGACCGGCCTTGGCACCACTGCGGTCCATGCCTACGATGACGTTGCCTCGCCAGCACCGGCGGGCGGCGGGATCGTCGTGGCGAACGTGCTTGCCAACGACTGGGTAGGCGGCGTCCGGGCGACGATCGCCAGTGTCAATCTGTCGATGCTCAATTCGAGCGTCGCGGGCCTATCGCTCAATGGGGCCGATGGATCCGTCCAGGTGGCGGGCGGTACGGCGGCCGGCACCTATTCGCTCGAATACCGCATCTGCAACAAAGCAAGCCCCGCGAACTGTGACGAGGCGACCGTCAGCGTCGTGGTCCCGTCGTTCCCCGTTGCGGCCGTGAACGACCAGGCTTCGGCATCAATGGGAGCGGGTGGCATCGCGATTGCCAACGTACTCGCGAACGACACCGTGGGCGGGAAAGGCGCAACACCGGCGACGGTAAGACTGTCGCAAGTTTCGACCACGCACGCCGGCGTCACGCTGAATCTTGCCAACGGCACGGTCAATGTCGCGCCGGGCACCCCCAACGGGACCCACACGCTGACCTACAAAATCTGCGAAATCGCCAATCCGTCCAATTGCGCGCAAGCAACAGCAACCGTTGCGCCGTACACCATCTATGCAACCAATGACGCGGCACGCGCCTCATCGAAGACAGCGAGCGTGGTGATCGCCAATGTGCTGAATAACGACCGGTTCAATGGCGCGCTCGCAACAACTGCCAACGTAAGAATCTCCCTGCCTTCACCGCCGCCAGAGGGCATCACCCTCAATACGTCGAACGGTGCGGTGTCGGTGGCGCGGAAAACCAGTTCCGGAACCTATCGATTCGACTATCAGATCTGCGAAGTGCTCAGCCCGGCCAACTGTGGTCAGGCCACGGTGACGCTCGATCTCAGCGGCCGCAATAGATAGCTGGGGCTGGGAACGGCGGGCCTGCGATCGCCAAAGTTGCATTGACCCGGGAAATCGGGGACAGACCACGTTTTCCCGGCGGCGGCGCCACCCGATCACCGAAAGAGCCGCACCGAGCGCTACTCAAGTGGAGAAGACGTGGTCTGTCCGCGTTTTTTCCCTCACACGACGATCCGAAACTCCGTCGCCCTTGCCACGGGGCGCACGTGATTCCGTTCCCGTCGCAGTTCGACAAAACCATAGTTGGACATCGTTTTCAGCGTGCGCGAAAGGTTTCCCACCTTGCGCCCGGTCAATTCGGCCAGCGATGAGATTGAGTGTGGCTTGGCATCCTTGATGACTCCGAGGAGCGCGCGGTTCTCGTCGCTCAGGACTTCGGCCAGCGAGCGCATCGATGTAAACCAGATCTTCGGATCTGACGGTTTCGGTATGTATTCCCCCCGGGCAATCGATAGAACTCTCGCGCGGATTCGGTCCTGGGGCAGGATGCCGATGATAATGGCTTTCATCGCTTTTTTGCCTCGCGAAGAACCCGGTCGACTTCGGCGAAGAAGTCGGCCAGGAGTTGATATGCATTCTGGAACTGGTATGGAACGCCCTGGTCGCTGATATTTCGGTGCCGGTGATCGTACGCAACCCGACGTCCGGCATAGGCAAACTTTTTCGGAATTCTGACCGCATGCGCGTTGTCGTATCCAAGAATTCGTTTCCCGTATGGCTCATGCAGCGTTAGCGAGTAACGGATACCGTGCGGAATGTCTGGGCGGCGCGGGACTCTCCACGCTTCGATCTTGATCCAATAGCCGTCGCCCTGATCGATGATCTGATCGTGGAGATCGATCAGGGTTTCGATTCCGGGGTCATCGCGCATCGAAGAATTATATCAACGGTTGATACGGTTCTCTATTCCGCACGGATGCCACGCTCTTTCGTCAATTTTGCATAGGTTTCGCGCTCGATCGTCAGGAATTGGGCGAAATCCCCGGAAGTACCGCCAACCGGCTCGACGCCACCCGCGATGAGCTTGTCGCGGATTGCCGGCTCACGCACGATCGTCGCGATCTCCGCGGCCAGACGATCCACGACAACGCGAGGTGTCTTTGTTGGCGCATATATGCCCATCCAATTGGTGAAACGAAAACCTGCGAAGGCCGGCAGCTCCGCCATCGCCGGCACCTCTGGCATCGCCGGCGAGCGTTTGGCGCTCGTCACCGCGAGAATGTGAAGCTTGCCACTCTTCGCGTGCGCCACCGTGGATGGCATGCCGACGATGCCGACGAGCACTTGCCCGCCCAGCAGATCGGTTATCGCGGGTGCGGCACCACGATACGGAACGTGGAGCATGGAGATGCTCGCTATCGCATTGAGCGATTCACCCGCGAAATGCATCGCGCTGCCACTGCCAGGCGTGCCGTACGAGAACTTGCCGGGCTGCTGCCTCGCGAGACCAATGAAGTCCTCGATTGTTTTCGCCGGCAGCGATGGGTGCGCGGCGATAACAAGCGGCGTCTCACCGATTAGCGTGACGGGGATCAGATCGCGATCAGGGTCGTAACCCAACTTCTGGCCAAGGATCTGTCCTATGAGCACTTCGGCCGGGGAGGCGACCAGAAAAGTTTGGCCATCCGGCGCGCTCTTCGCCACGGCCTCGGCACCGATCGTGCCGGTACGGTTTTCGACTACGAAGGGTTGCTTGAGAACATCGGCAAGGCGCTGCGAGACCGTGCGCGCAACAAAATCCACCCCACCGCCGGCAGGAAAGGGGACCACGATGCGCACGGGTTTCGCGGGCCAGGGCTGAGCCGATGCGGCGGTGACAGCGGCTAAGAGAATGAGCAAAGCAAGCGCTACAAACTTCTTCATGATTTGCCTCCTATGGCGCTACTGGAAATCGGGTGAGAAACCCGGCGCCGGCGTGAAACCCAGATCGCCGCGCTGGATGACCGCTTCGCGACCGCCGTGCTGTCTAAGCAGTTCCGCCTGCCGCGTCTTGGCACGCCGGTCTACTTCTTCGGGGTCACAGATCGAATAGAGGCGCGCGCGACATTCGGCAAAGACACTTACGGCGCCTGGGCTCGCGGCGAGGTCGTTGAGCTCGTCCGGATCGGCCTCCAGATCGAAGAGCTGCGGCCGATACGCCGCGTAGTGAACGTATTTGTACTTTCCAACACGAATCGCGAACGCTCCGGTGGTCGAGCCCATGCCGTGGTATTCGGACAGGACCGTGCGTTCAGGCTCGGAACCATTGGCGATATCGAAGAGCGAGTAACCGGGGTGGTTATCCTTTATCTCGGCAAAGTCGACACCGACCGTTTTCAGGATCGTCGGGAACGCATCCACGTGGCTGACCGGTGTCGCGATGCGCACGCCAAGGGGCACGTTCGGCCCGGCCATGATCAACGGCACACCGGCGATTTCCTCGTACATCGTCGACTTGCCCCACAGCCCCCGTGCGCCGAGATTGTCGCCGTGATCGCTCGTGTACATGACGAGCGTGTTCGTAGCAAGTCCCGTAGCCTCGAGCGCGCGCAGCACCTTGCCGACGTTCTCATCGAGATACGACACGAGCCCGAAATACCCTGCGATCGCGCGCTGAACATCCTTGTCCGACGCGAAGTATTCGTCGTAGCAGAAGCTCGCGCTGTAGTCCTTGAGAAACGGATGGTCCGGCCGTTGCTCGCGCCGATAGAGCTTCGGCATCGGCAGGTATTGGCAGGCGTAGCGGTAGTAGTGCTCGGGCGGTGCGGTCAGCGGGACATGCGGTGAGACGAACGATACGAAGAGCACCCATGGCTGTTCGTGGTGGCGGGTGCCCTCCTCATGCAGCCACACCTGTGCCCGCGAGCAGATCTCCTTGTCGTAATGCGTATAGGGCGACTCGCCCGGACCTGCCATCGCCGCCATCTTCTGTGCGCCGCCACGGCGCGGCAGGTTCTCGCGCACCAAGCCCATCAGGTCGCCGGTGCCCTCGATGATGTGCATCGGGATCTGCTCTTCAGAGAACCCGTGATCCTCATCGGGCAAATGGAAATGCAGCTTCCCGATCGACACCACGCGATGGCCCCGCTCGCGCACCACATGATGCCAGCTCGGTACGGCGCCGTCGTAAGCATCGGCGTTGTCCCAGAAACCGATCTGATGGATGTACTTGCCGCAGGCGAAGCCCGCACGCGCGGGGATGCAAACCGGGCTGGTGGTGTAGGCGCTCCGGAACATCGTACCGCGTGCCGCAAGCGCATCGAGGTTCGGCGTCTGGACGGTCGGATGACCAGCGCAGCCCATGACCTTCGGGTTGTGCTCGTCCGACATGATGACAAGCAGGTTCGATGCAGTCATACTTGGTTTTTCGCTCTTCTTTAGTTCTCTATTACTATATAGTATTAAAGTAAATATGCGTCAAGTATTTTCGGATGGAACACCTTCGGTTAGCGCGGCCGGCCTGCTTGGACGGCTCGCCCGGTTCGCTCGCCCGGGCGTGCCCAAGTACGTCGCGTTGCGCGACGCCATGGTCGACGCGGTGACAAGCGGCGATTGGGTCGCTGGCACACATCTGCCCACGGAATCGGAGTGGGCCGCGGGACTGCCGCTTTCGCTGGGGACTATCCAGCGCGGGCTGCGGATGCTGGTGGATGACGGCATGATCGTTCGCCGCCCGGGCCTCGGAACCTTTGTCGCGAACCGCAGTACCGGCGCCATGCAAGCACCGCTGCACTGCCGCTTTCTCGATGACTCGGGGACCTCGCATCTACCGGTCTACCCGAAGATCACCGCGCGCTACCCGGTCACAAGCGAGGGGCCCTGGTCACGGCATTTAGGAACGACGAAGCTTCAGTGCATCGATCGCGTACTCGGGATCGCCGACGAGTTTAAGGTTTTCAGTCGATTCTATTTCGACCCAAGCCGGCTCACCGCTCTCGCCACGCAACCAACGAAAAAGCTCGCCGGCGAGAATTTCAAGCACATCATTTGGCGCGAGACATCTCAACCTATCGGCAAACTCTCTCAGTTCCTGTCGAACGCGCAGTTTCCGAGGGAAGTCCAAGAAGCGTTTGGAGCGAAAGTCGGCACGAATGGCCAGCTACTGGAGATTTTCGCCTTTGCCGGCCGCGATAGTCCGATCTATTACCAGGAACTGTTTATTCCGCCCAACCGGCGCCGCCTGCACCTGGCGGCCGACGGCCGCGGTAACGGTATCAACGAGACCGGTTGAACTTCGCCGAAGATGGTTATGCTTGGCGGTCAGCGTCGAACGATTCAGCTGATCGACCCCATTCCGAAGCAAATTGCTTAGTCTTGGCGTGATGGTTTGCCGTGCTCGGATCAGTTTCGATCCATAGCGTCCGCCGCCAGGAAATCTGCGCAGCCGGCCGCACAGATTCCTTGGAGGACGCATGAAAGCCGTATCGTGCAAACAGCCCGGGCTGCCATCCGCGCTCGTGGTGGAAAACGTTGCATCACCCCAGCCGGGCTCGTGGAAATAAAAAGGGGCCAAGCTTGAATGGCACTTACTTAAGCCGTTTGTGCTCAAGACCTCCGTTCGCCCTGAGCCTGTCGAAGGGTAACGCAGGTGTCAACGGTCCGCGAAGGTCTGCTTATGGCTTCTCCAGCATTCACCCTTCGACAGGCTCAGGGCGAACGGTCGATCGTCTAAGGCCGAACGAACGGCAGACCGGGCACCCCAATTATTTTGTCTTCGAGTGAGAGGACGGCTGGCAAATGGGTTTGGGTGGCCTAAGTAAGTGCCATTCGGGCCAAACTTAATTATTTTCTATTGAAGCCAAATTTCTGGAGTTTCCAGAAACACGGCAAACCTAGTTCGTGCCTGGCCCCTTTGCCGCTTCCGGTGTTGCAGGCCGCGGGGCTGACCAAGACGCCAGCACCCACCGCTTAGTCAACGAAGAAGTGTGGAACTTGCAGGTCGCGATGGACGACGCCACGGGTGAGCACACCACCACGTTCTTCTGCAATCAAGAGGGCACGAGTTCGATCTTTCACGGCCGGGGCAGACCATCGCGCGCGCGCCATGCCCTATGAAAACGCCACAGCTTTCAATTTCATGCGCTTGGCGTTGCCGGCCATCGTGGCGTCCAAGGTAGCGATCGATTTGGCGCCAATCTCAAGGGCCACCGCAAGATGGAGTGCATCGCTCGCCCGCAATCCGTGCGCAGGCTCACGAACCATCTTGGCCGCTTCTGCGAATGCTTGCCTGCTCACTGGCGCGAGGCGCAGACCCGAATCGCAAAACTTCTCGAAATTGCGCCACGCAGATTTGGCATCCTTGGCGGTGAGTGTTCCGGATCGCCCCTTGATCGAGAGCGCACTGGCGAATTCGGTGACGATCCAATCCGACGAGACCACGGGCTCATCGCAGGCGCTGAGCCAATGATCGACGAGATCGCTCGCGGGCTCCGCTACGAACAAGGGCACTGCCGCGCTGGTATCGATGTAAATCATCAATAGCGAACCGAATAGCGAACCACGAACCGATTAGTAGCGCGACATCCGTCGCATCTGTTCGACGACGGGCTCGGACACCGGCATGCGCTGCCGCAGTTTGCGTAGCCGCTGAAGGAATATGGCCTTATCGAATGGCTTTGTCGGCGTGAGCGTGATTTTGCCCGCCGGGGTGATCTCGGCTTCGACACTATCTCCCGGACGCAGGCCGGTGGCGCGTATGCATTCGGCCGGCAACCTTATGGCCAAGCTGTTGCCCCATTTGGCGAGTTGAAGTCGCATGGCTCTCTCTATGTAGATACGCGGATATACAATAGGCTAGCAGACTATCGGTATTTGGCAAGGGTGCTCTGCTGCGGCGGGAATCCATTTTCGATCGAATTGGACCCGCGGTGCGAGCTTGCGATCCCGTCCCCCTGCTCACGTGATCGCCGAACGCGGTTATGCTTTACGGCTGATAGTGAGTGATTGGAGGAGGACGCATGAAAGCCGTACTATGCAAACAGCCCGGGCCGCCGTCCGCGCTCGTCTTGGAAAGCGTTGCATCACCACAGCCGGGCCCGGGGCAGCTCGTCGTGCAGATGAAAGCGGCCGGCGTCAACTTCCCGGACGTGCTCATCATCCAGGGAAATATCAGTACAAGCCTGAGATGCCATTTACTCCAGGTGCGGAAGCGGCAGGTATCGTGACCGCGGTGGGCGCCGGCGTCATTGGGTACAGCGTTGGTGATGCAGTCGCGGCGGTGATGACCTATGGTGCTTTCGCGGAAGAGGTCGTCATCGAAGCATCGCGTGCAATCAAGTTGCCGCCTGGCTTCGACATGAAAGTGGCCGCTGGATTCGGTCTCACCTATGGGACCTCCTACCATGCGCTCAAGGATCGCGCGCAGATTCGCCCAGGCGAAACGCTGCTGGTGTTAGGCGCGGCGGGTGGTGTCGGGCTTGCCGCAGTCGAGCTTGGCGCGCTGATGGGCGCACGCGTGATCGCCGCGGCGTCGAGCGATGAGAAGCTCGCAACCTGCAAGCGGTTCGGCGCGGAATACACGATCAATTACGCGAAAGACGATCTGCGTGAGGCGCTGCGCAAGATTGTCGGCAACAACGGCGTCGATGTCGTCTACGATCCGGTGGGCGACAAGTACGCGGAACCGGCCGTTCGCAGTCTCGCATGGGGCGGACGATTCCTCGTGATCGGATTCGCAGCAGGCGAGATTCCGAAGATCCCGCTCAATCTTCTGTTGCTGAAGGGTGCATCGATCGTCGGGGTGTTCTGGGGGAGCTTCTCGCAGCGCGATGCGGCCGCCAACGCCAACAACAATGCGACCTTGGTGCGCTGGATCGCATCAGGACACCTGAAGCCTCTCATCAGCGCGACCTATACGCTCGATCAGGTGGCGCAGGCGCTCACCGACATGTCGAATCGCAAGGTACAGGGCAAGGTGGTGGTGGTGCTGTGACGATTCGCGTTGATTGGAAAACGGGGACAGACCGCGTTTTCCCGGCGGCAACGCTACCCGATCACCGGAAGAGCCGCACCGAGTGCCACTCAACTGGAGAAAACGTGGTCTGTCCCCGAATGGCGCTTTCTTAGTGGGATTGACCGTTCGCCCTGAGCCCTTCGACAAGCTCAGGACAGGCCTGTCGAAGGGTGAATGCCGGGGAATCCGTGAGCGGACGATGGCGCGCCATCTACAAGCCTGCGTTACCCTTCGACGGGCTCAGGGCGAACGGAGGCTTGAGCGTTGAACGGCTTAAGTACGTGCCATTCCGGTCTGTCCCCCGTTTTCCGACTACAAGCTAGCCACGAGCGTCGCGTGGTCGGCGCTGTCCTTGGCCGCGAGTCCCCAGGACTTCATCCACTCGTACACCTGATCGAAGCGCTTCGATTCGTATTCGACGTAGTGCGTGTAGTGCACGTAATGGGCGCTCAGTTCGTGCGGGGCGAGCCGGCCCTGGGTCTGCTCGGTGACGTAGTGCTTGTACTTGCCGAAATTCGCCGTGAGCAGATCTGCCGCCGCGTTGATCGCACCGAGATACGCTTCGCGCTGCTCGGGCGAAAGCGAAGGGGTGACGACTTCGGCGCCGCGGTAGAAGGTGACATCCACCAGACGCGCACCGTCTTTCAAGCCGAGGCTGATGAATGGCTCCATCACCGCGACGGCGCGGCTCGTCCCGGCCTTGAGCGCGGCGTAGCGCCGCTCGGGGATGCCGACGTGCTCGACGACGATCTCGCCGCGCGGCAGCACGCCCTCCAGGCTCTGCAAGGTCGTGTAGTGCGAGCCGGTGCGATCGTTGATCCCGATCGGAACGCCTGCGAGGTCGCGTGGCTCCCAGATCGCATCGTCGAAGCTGAGGATCGCTTGCGCGGCGACCGCGGGCCGCAGCGCGAGGACCTGGGCGCCGCGCCCGCTCCGCTGGCTGCGGTCGATGCCGGCCCATTCGCACAAGTTGTAGATGTCGGCCTTCCCCTGCTCGAACAGGGACTCCTTGAGGCGCTTGAATGCATCAAGGTCGGAGTCGTTGCGCTGGGAGTACCTCGCCTGGAAGCGCACCTCGATCCCGGCTTTGTCGAACAAGCCTTCATCCCGCGCGACATAGATCCGCAGGTCGAACACCGGGTTGTTGGGGGCGATCGCGACGATGGGACGCGTGGCGTCAGCCATGGTTACCCTCTCCTCTGAAATGTAATAGGCTTGCGAGCGCAGTCTATAAGCGCGGGCCGCTGCGAGTCAATCCGACTTCCGGCGTCTCGCCCAATGGGGCCGCGTGAAAATGGAGGATGGAATCATGAACCGCCTCACCTTTGCATGCGCGATCACGGCGCTCCTTCTTGCAGCACCCTCGCTTAATGCGCAGGACTACCCCAAAGGGCCCGTCTCGCTCGTCATTCCGCTCGCCCCCGGGGACGCAACCGACACGGCGGCGCGCGCCATCGCCGATGAGCTTTCGCGCGAGCTCAAGGTGGCGATCGTCCCGGTGAATCGGCCCGGTGCGGGGGGTGCACTCGGCACCGAGGTGGTCGTGAAGGCGAAACCCGACGGATACACCATCGGCCTTATCAACAACGCGGGGCTCGTGTTTCGCTCGATTCTCGATCCCAAGGCCGCGAGCTACAACGCGCTCACCGACCTTACGCCGCTTGGACTTGCGATGCGCTCGCCGAGTATCCTCGCCGTACGCGGGGACGCGCCGTACAAGACCTTCAAAGAGATGGTGGAGTACGCGAAAAAGAACCCCGGAAGCGTGCGCATCGGCAGTGCGGGGGCGGGGTCGGTGGGCGACTTCTGCCTGCGCACCATCGGCAAGCTCACCGGCGTCGATATCACCATGGTGCCATATACGGGCGCCACGCCCGCGATCACCGCTGTACTCGGCGGACACGTGGAAGGCATCATCCTCGCGCTTGGCACGATGACCGCGCACCTGAGAAGCGGCACCTTGCGCGGCGTCGTCGCCTCGAGCAAGTACCCGGACTTCCCGGATATCCCCATACTATCGGAGTTCGGCTACTCGGAATCCCTGTTCGGAATCTGGGTCGGGTTCTTCGCGCCCGCAGGCGTACCCGCCGAAGTCACCCGGGCGCTGGTCCCCGCGCTCGAGCGCGCCATCAAGTCCCCCGCCATCGGCGCGAAGCTCAGTCCGCTCGGAATTCTGCTGGACTATTCCCCACCGGAGAACCTGCGCGCCGAAATCCGCGACGAGCACAGGCGAGTTCTGGAGATCGCGACGAAATCGGGCCTTGTCAAATAGGTCGGCCGAGGCGAACAAGGATTTCAAACAGCCTTTACCGCAAACCATTAACCTATCGGCCAGGCCGCGAGACGTCGATCATATGAGTGCTGCGAAAAATTAAACGTGGTCTGTCCCCAATTATTAAGGAGAGAGCGATGGGAAAGTATTACGCTGAGACGCGCGACCGCCTGGAAGATGCAGCCGATTTGAAGGTCGGATCCCTTGCCAAACGCAACGTGATCATCGACGACGAATTCAAGACGGTTTCCCACTTCCGCTTCAAGCCAGGTGATGAAACCGGCTGGCATAAGCATGAGCACGACTACTTCGTCGTGTATCTCACCGACTGCAAGCTGCTGCACATGCCACGGAACGCGCCGGAGGCGGTGATCGACCACAAGGCGCGCGACAGCCGGCACATCAAGGCGGGCGTGGAGCATCACGTGCGCAGCATCGCAGATTGGGATGTGGAGCTGCTGGAAGTGGAATATAAAAAGTAGGTCTGAAGAATTTAATGCTGAACCACAGGGGACGCGGAGGACGCAGAGGATTTCGTTGATTGGTAGCTTTGTCCGCTAAGCATTGAACAGGGGCCCAACCACTCACTTCGCCTTTGACGCATTCCCTCTGCGTCCCCTGTGTCCTCTGTGGTTAATTTTTAGAGAGACCGCCAAATGTCCGACCACAAGACAGAAATTCGCGATGGCATGAAAATCGACTGGGACGTCCCCATCACCATGGAGGACGGCCTCGTTCTGCGGTGCGACGTGTATCGCCCCATCCAGGATGGCAAGTACCCTGTCATCCTGAGCTACGGTCCGTATGCCAAGTGGCTCCACTTCGAGCAGATCTACAAGACCTGCTGGGACAAGATGTGTGCCGAGCATCCCGACGTGCCCGCCGGCTCGACCAACAAGTACCAGAACTGGGAAGTTGTCGACCCCGAGAAATGGGTGCCGGATGGCTATGTATGCGTGCGCGTGGATTCGCGCGGCGCGGGCCGCTCGCCCGGCTATGTCGAGCTATGGGGCGTGCGCGAAATGAAAGACTTCGCGCTTTGCATCGACTGGGCAGGTGTGCAGTCTTGGTCAAACGGCAAGGTCGGGCTGAATGGCATCTCGTACTATGCGATGAACCAGTGGCAGGTCGCCCAGCTTGCGCCCAAGCATCTTGCCGCGATGTGTCAGTGGGAAGGCGCGAACGACTGGTATCGCGAGGTGAGCCATCACGGCGGCATCCTATGCACGTTCCTCGCCAATTGGTACGACATGCAGGTGAAGACTATTCAGCACGGTACTGGGACCAAAGGCTTTCGGAGCCCGCTGACGGGTGACTGGGTATCGGGGCCGGCCACGCTTTCGGAAGAAGAGCTGCACGCGAACCGGTTCGACTTTGGTGCGCTCGCGCTTGAACATGCGCTCGACGATGAATTCTGGAAATGCCGGACGCCTGATTTCTCCAAGGTGAAAGCGCCATTCCTCTCGACCGGCAATTGGGGCGGACAGGGCCTGCATCCGCGCGGGAATATCGAGGGTTATTACAACTCGGCCTCCGAGCAGAAATGGCTCGAGATGCATGGCGACGCGCACTGGACGCACTTCTATACCGACTACGGGCTCGATCTGCAGAAGCGCTTCTTCGCCTACTTCCTGAAGGGCGAGAAGAACGGTTGGGACAAGCAGCCCAAGGTGACGCTCCAGGTTCGGCATCCGGGCGAAAAATTCGTGCGGCGCTTCGAGAACGAGTGGCCGCTTGCACGTACGCAATGGACGAAATTTCATCTCGATGCCCGCGCCCACTCGCTCACCGCTGGTGAGGTCAAGGAATCCGGCAGCGTGACCTACAAAGGATTATCCGAGGGCGTGACCTTCATGCTGCCGCCTTGCGATCAAGACACCGAGATCACCGGTCCGATCGCAGCGAAACTGTTCGTGTCGTCGTCGACGGCGGATGCCGACATGTTCCTCGTCGTTCGCGTCTTCGATCCGAACATGAAGGAAGTGACATTCATGGGCGCGCTCGATCCGCACACGCCGGTTGCGCAAGGATGGCTGCGCGCCTCGCATCGCAAGCTCGATCCGAAGAAATCGTTGCCGTTCCGACCCTACCATCCGCACGACCAGAAGCAACCGCTCAAGCCCGGCGAGATCGTCGAGCTCGACATCGAAATCTGGCCGACCTGCATCGTGGTGCCTGCGGGCTATCGAATCATGCTGACCGTGCGCGGCAAGGACTACACGTATCCGGGCGGCTCAGGCGGCAAGCTCTCCAACATGAAGAACGAGTTCACGGGCGTGGGGCCGTTCCTGCACAACGATGCGCGGGACCGCCCACCGGAGATCTTCAACGGCGACGTGACCTTGCATACGGGCGGCAAGCATCAAAGCTGGGTGATGTTGCCGATCATCCCGGCTAAAACGTAGTGATCTAATAAATTCACCACAGAGGACGCAGGGGACACGGAGGAAAAGCGAAATTCCTTTGAGTTTTCTGCGTCCTCTGCGTCCCCTGTGGTTCAGATAGAATGGATCGAGCATTGGTAGGCCCGCTCCAGCAGCGCAGAGCGACGCGCCCCCTTAAAAATCCAGGAGGAGATCATGACAAAACCCGGCGTTGGTCGACGTGAGTTCATCAAAGGGGGCATCGGCCTCACCGTTCTCAATAGCGTGCCATGGGCCAAACACGCGTTCGCGCAGGCCGACGAGAACGATCGGATCATTCAAGCTGCGAAGGGGATCCCGCCCACTGAGCTGCGCGGCATGATCTGGTCGCCGTACTTCATTCCGATGCAATCGACGATGCAGGAATTCAAGGCGGCGACCGGCATCGGCGTCGCGGGCATCCAGGACATCTCGATCTTCGACATTCCGCAGCGCGCGATGGCTGAAGCGCTCTCGAAGTCGCCGCAGTTCGATTTTTTCCACGTCGATGCAGGCATGATCCCTTCGCTCGTTTCGGCCGGCCTGATCGAGCCGCTCGATCAGTACATGAAGAAAGCGAATTTCAAGATCGACGCGGTGGGCGATTACGGCAAGCTCGTCACCTACAAGGGGCAGACGTACGGCATCCCGACCGACGGCAATGTCCATGTGCAATGCGTGCGCAAGGATTTGATGGAAGAGCCCACCGCCAAGAAGCGCTTCGAGGACAAGTTCGGCAAGTCACCGAAATTCCCGGAGACATGGGACGACGAGTTTCAACTGCAGCAGTTCTTCCACAGTCCCGAGAAGCAGGTCTGGGGCTCGGGCAGTCTGCGCAATCGGGGCAACGGCATCACCTGGTATCTGATGATGCTCTATAGCCACGGTGGCTTTCCGTTCGACGACGAAATGAAGCCGACGTTGAACACGGATGCCGGCAAGCGCGCGCTCGAAGTGTATCTGCGCGAGAAAACCGTGGCACATCCGGAAGCGACCGGCTGGGGTACGCCGCAGATGATCCCGCGCAATGTCGGCGGCAATACGTTTTCATGCCAATACTGGGACGGGCTGCTGAAGCTCGCGGAGAATCCGGACAAGTCGAAGACGCAAGGCAAGTGGCAATACGGACTCATTCCCGGCGCCGATGTTGGCGGTAAGCGAACGCACCGCTCAATCTCTTCGCCCCTCGCGGCGGTTGTCGTCAATCGGTACAGCCCTCGAAAGGCGGCGGCGGCGTACCTCGCGTGCTGGTGGAGCACATTCAAAGCGAGCGAGCTCATCGTCGCCGATCGCGTGAACACTTTTCATGACGCCTGGCACAAGGGTCATATGAAGAGCAAGCTCGTCGAGGAGGCTTACACAGTCCCCGGCTTGAAAGCAATCGAGCAGAACCTGCAGGTCGCCTGCCCACCCATCTATCTCACCGGGTATCTCGAGTTCCAGGATCAGCTCGGCAAGCACCTGTCGGAAGCCTATATCGGTCAGATCAAGGCCGACGAGGTTCTGCAGAAAACCGAAGACGAGTGGAACAAGATCGTCAAGCGAACGGGCGCAGCGAAGCTGAAACAGGATCTCGCGTCCTACAAAGGCGCTATGCCGAAAATTCTGAAGCCGGCGTGACGGGAATGGCCGATCTTTTTCGCACACCAATGTACGAGCGGGGGAGTTGGTAAATTAGTAAGCAGCCTATGCCGCAAGCCGAGCTCGCAGCGCCTGCAGCGATCCCGCGCGAACAATCGCGCCTGCGCGCCCTCAAGCGATTCAAGCGCGCGATCCTCGCGCCGCTGGTCGCGCTATTTGTCCTGATCCTCCTGCCGGTGCTGTTGTTGCAACTGTACTTCTCGTTCCATCAATGGACGGTCTATCTCGGCGGCTGGCAGGAAGCCGAGTTCGTCGGCTTCGAGATCTTCAAGGAGGTGCTGACCGATACGCGCTTCGGATTGGCCATCCTGCGTTCTCTTGCATTCGCGGGCGGCTCGACGATCGGCTGCTTTCTCATCGGCTTTGGTCTGGCATATCTGATGTACAAGCCGTTTCGCGGGCAGGCGTTCTACTACACCTTGTTCATCCTGCCGATGCTGACGGTCCCGATCGTCATCGCCTATACCGGCGAGATGCTGTTGTACGAAAGCGGCCCGATCAACGACGTTATCACCCGAGTGACCGGTGTCGAGTTCAAGCCCGCTTGGCTCACCAACGCGAATCTCGCATTGACGACGGTGATGCTTCTCGAAATCTGGAACTGGACGCCCTTCTCGTTCATCATCATGCTCGCCGGTCTTGCCTCGATTCCCAAAGATCCGATCGAGGCCGCGCAGATTCTCGGTGCTTCACCCTGGCGCATTTTCTGGGAAATTCAAGTGCCGCTCTTGCGCCCGGTCATCATGCTTGCACTGGTGCTTCGGTTTCTCGAAGCAATGGCCGAGTTCCCGAAGATCTGGTCGTTGTTTCAAGGCGGCCCGGGAAGCGCGACCGAAACGATCCCCGTCTATATCTACCTCACCACCTGGCAGTACTTCGAAATATCGAAAGGCGCCGCACTCTCCTATGTCGCAATGATGCTGATGATCGTGATCGTGCTTGCGGCAATCCGGCTGTTGCGCCGCGAGAAGCACGCGCTCGATTCGATGTATGCGGGCAACAAGGCTGCGGCATGAACAAGTCCACCCGCCAGCGCCGCTCCGCGATCGTTCGCTACACCGTGCTGTCGGTCTGGCTCGCGATCGTCGTCTTTCCGTTGTTCTGGATCGTCGCGACCTCCTTCAAGCCCGACACCCAGTGGTTCGCATGGCCACCGGTGTACATCCCCGACCCGTTCACCCTCGACAACTACGCCAACGTCTGGTTCGAAGCGCAGCAATATGCCGCGACGCAGTACGCCACGTCCATGCAAAAGCCGTGGATCGCGTTGCGCAACAGCATGCTCATTTCGTTCAGCGCGACGACGATGGCGGTCTTCTTCGGCGCGATCATCGCCTATGGCGTCTCCCGCTATCAGATCCTCTCGGAAGTGCGGATGTTCCAATTGCTGATGCTGCGCATGATTCCGCCGATCGTCATCGTCGCGCCGCTCTCGCTCTACTACTCCGAGCTCGGCCTTCTCGACACCATGCTCGGGCTGGTGCTGATCTACTTCCTCACCAGTCTTCCGTATGCGATATGGATGACCAAGAGCTTCATCGATGAGGTGCCGCTCGAAGTGGAGCAGGCCGCCGAGATACTTGGCGCACCACGCTGGCGAACGATTGTGGAAATCGTGCTACCGCTCATCCGTTCGGGATTGGTGGCAACTTTTCTTTTCGTGCTGATCCTCACCTGGAGCGAATATCTGCTCGCGCTGATTCTCTCCAAGACCGAAGTCGTGACGTTGCCGGTCGAGCTCTCGAAATATCAAGGCAGCACCGAAGGACGCGTCTACGGCAGGCAAGCGGCACTGTCGGTAGGGATCACGATTCCACTCATCATCGTGGGCCTCATCATTCGCAAGCACCTCGCGCGCGGGTTCAGCTTCGGGATGATCCGCAAATAGTCGCTTGACCCGACGGCGCACAGTCGAAAGTATCGATTCCAATGGCACGTATAGAACTTCGGAAGCTTCGCAAGCAGTTCGGCCAGGTGGTCGCCGTCAAGGACATTGACGTCGACATCGCCGATGGTGAGTTCGTCGTGTTCGTGGGTCCATCGGGCTGTGGGAAAACGACCACCCTTCGAATGATCGCCGGATTCGAAGATCCCACCGCCGGTGAGATCCGCATCGACGGCAAGATCGTCAACGATCTCGAACCCCGCGATCGCGGTCTGGGCATGGTATTTCAAAGCCACGCGCTCTTTCCCCACAAGACCGTCGCGCAGAACATCGAGTTCGGCTTGCGCATGAAAAAAGTCCCGGTGGACGAGCGCGCGAAAAGAGTGGCTGAGGTTGCGGATCTGGTGCGCGTGACGCATCTGCTTGGCAAGATGCCGGGGCAATGTTCAGGTGGCGAATCGCAACGCGTCGCGCTCGCCCGCACGCTCGTCACCAATCCCTCGACCTTCCTGCTTGATGAGCCGCTCTCCAGTCTGGACGCGAAGCTGCGCCGCGTGCTGCGCGCGGAGTGCGACCGGCTGCACGAGGAGTTGAAGAAGACGTTCATCTATGTGACGCACGACCAGGAAGAAGCGATGACCCTGGCCGATCGCATCATCGTCATGCGTGCAGGCAACATCGAGCAGACCGGTTCACCGATGCAGATCTATTCGAATCCGGTGAACATGTTCGTGGCCGATTTTTTTGGATCACCCTCGATGAATCTCATTGCGGGCGAGGTCCGGCGCGTGGCCGATCGAACACGCTTCGAGTGCGGCGGATTCGGCGTTGATCTTCCCGCGGCGCTCTCCGGCGCGCCCTCAGGCGCCGCAACGCTCGGCATCCGTCCGGAGCATGTGGGGGCCGCGCCCGCGAACGGTTCCGCGGGTGATCTCACCGTGCCCGTGCGGCTCGTCGAACCGCTCGGAAAAGATACGCTGCTCTATTTCAGCATCGGCAGCGACCGGCCATTCATCTCGGTAAGCGAAGGCATCGCGATGGCCGAAATTCGCTCGGGAACGCGAATGACGCTATCGATCAATCGCGACCGGATTTTTCTTTTCAGTACCGACGGGCATCGCATTTAGTCGAGTGCTTACTTACGACTCATTGCTCTGCGCATCAGAATCAGAACGCACGATCCCCCGACCAACACCCCCCCGGCGCCGATTGGGTGAATAACACGCCAGACAGTTTCGATTGGAAACAAATAGCCAATCAAGAAGGCGCCGACGGCCACGACGAATCCGCATCCCAATACGGTCCATACCCTCGCATCACTTGCCGTAGTCAACATCACCGCCCGCAAGCGTTTGTCTGCATGCAAAGTAAGCCGAGCATCGCCTAGATGAAACGGATATTTGCGCCGATCTGCAGCAAGTGGGTGGCGCAGGCGTGCCGGAACAGGTGACAGGCGCCGAGCTAGGCGATGCTGGCAGCAAGCAGGCAACGCTTCACCAACTCACCAAGCTTCCCCGCCTCGAACGCTCGTCCGTTCGCATCGAGTAACAGCACGTAATCGTCACCGACGGTAGCGCGCTGCGTTCGGAATTCCTTCCGATACGTTTCGATCCAGGCGTATTCACAAAAAGGGGTCAGCGTTGAACGGCACTTACTTAAGCCGTTTGTGCGCAAGCCTCCGTTCGCCCAGATCCTGTGGAAGGGTAAAGCAGGCTTGTCGTAGACCGGCGATGTCCGCGCTCGGACACACAGGCAATCACCC
>JANMUI010000671.1:0-6618 GCA_031391405.1 Betaproteobacteria bacterium | reverse complement strand
CGTTTTTCAGTGAAAAACGTGGTCTGTCCCCTATTAATTTACCGGAATTCATCGCGGCGGGCGGCGGCATTCGCTATGTCGTCGTGCAAAGCGACGACCTGACCGGGGAAGTTGCCGCGATGCGCGGCCGCGGCGTCGATGTGAGCGATGCCATCGAAGGCGGTCGGCGTACACCAGCGGGGCTCGAGCTTCGGTGGAAGGCCGCGACGCTTGGTCCTGAGAATCCGCTGCCGATTTTTTTCATTGAGCACCTGACACCGATCGATGCACGTCGCATTCAAGTGCCGGGCGGAGCGCATCACCCTAACCAGGTGTTCACGCTCGAGCGCGCGTACATCGTCACCGAAAACGCGGAGGCGACCGCTGCAACGTATGCGAAGGTCTTCGGTATTCCCCAACCGCCGTTACAACGCGGCACGGTGATCATGTCGAACATGGCGGTATTCCAGATCGGTCCAACCGGCCTTGGCATCGCGCAACCCTATGCGCCGGGGCCGGCCGCTGACGCACTGGAGCGCCGTGGGCCCGGACCGTTTCAAGCGTTGTACCGCACCACGAGCATGGGCGCAGCCGCCCGGTGGATGCACGAGCAAGGGATGGCGCCACTCGCTCGCGGCATTCGCAATACCGGCGAGCACGCGATGCTCGCGAGTCCGGCAGTGGCGGGTGGTGCGTACATCGGCTTCGTGGGGCCGGAGTAGCGCGGGCATTTACCAAACGTGACCATATTCCTAGTGCATTGACTGCGCGCACAAGCCATAGCATTCCAAGGAACGCAATGAGTGTTCGAATAAGGCTGATACTTCGCCGCGTCGGCGTCAAAAGAGTATTCAACCGACGCTGGGACTTGCCCTATAAAACGTGGTCTGTCCCCTAATTCTTCCATGACGCTTGACGAATGCGCGCCGCGGATGACGCGCACTCGCCGCACGGTCCCGTTAGTTAGGGCTGTAATCGTCGAGGAACGAATAAGCCGATTTCATTACGCTCGTACTTGCCGTTGGAACAAACCGTTCACTAGGTGGTGCGGGTGCGCGATTGGCCAGCGCATCTTTCCACCACTGCTCATCGAACGACCAAAATCCATCAGCCCGCGCGGATGACGCGCCAAACGCAATGGACATCCCGAGTACTATCAAAACGCTTCGAATTGGACGACGCATGATCTTTCTCCTTACGCCGATTCGAACATTCGGCCGCCCGAAGTGTTGATCGGAGCAACCAGTTCGCGCGGAAAGTATGCGCTCCGATTCGAGCGTTTTTACGTACCTACGACTTCAGTCGTAGGGGATCATGAGGGCAATGGCATCCGGTGATGCCGCCGGCGCAATGTCGAAAGGCCCCGCTCAGAATTCGGGTTCCTCACCGGGTGAACGCGCAACAGCATCGGAGGTCGCAAGGACCGCGGTTCGCGAGAGACTCAGAATGCGTTCGGCCGCCTGGACCATCATCAATCGAGCTTCACCACTGTCTGGCTCTTTGGAAGCCCAGCGCTCGCAGGCGGCGAAGAGCGCGGACCACTGCTGTTTCGCTTTGAACCAGACCGCACGCAGGAACGGCGCCCGTTGCTCCGGTTCGCGCTCCCAGAACGCTGCTTCGTATCGATGGCTGGGTGCGGCATCGATCGGGGCGGCCCAGTCGATGGGGATCGCGAAGTGGAACGCCCCGCCACTGGGCGCCTTGAATGTCAGGATGCCGACCAGATCGCCCGCCGCCGTAAACAGCCCGCCGCCGCTTGCGCCTGGATCAAACGGCGCCGACGTCTGGATCACATTGGCGCCCAGAAGTTGATAGACCGCCTCGACCCGGCCCCGGCTCGCGTGCAGCGTCCCGCCTCCCGGAAAGCCGACCGCGAGGACCGGCTCCCCACTTTTCAGATCAGCCGTGCTGCCGATCGATGCGGGTGGCGCTTGCACCCCCGGAGCGCTGAGCAGGCACAGGTCCTTTTCGCCATCGCCCGCATAGTGCTGCGCAACCCAACGGTCGGCGCCACGGAGCACGTGAATGGACTGAGCGTCGCGGATGACGTGGCAGTTGGTAACGAGCTTGTCCGGTGCGATGACCACCGCGGAGCCATGTCGTTCGCCCGCGCCATTGGTCGCGAGGATCTTGAGGACGCTCGCGGCAGCGCCGGGAGCGGGGTGGTCCTGCGCCCATGTGCCTGACGCAGCAAGAAGGCAGCCGATCAACGCCAAGCACGAACGTCGCATCCTTGTCCCTTCAAAAGAGCGTTCACTGTATCGTCGCTGCTAAACCGATAGGCGGTTTTTCCCGTGATATTGATCGGAATCAAGTTCCGTATTGCGGAAAAGTGGCCTCCGCTTACTCACGCGCGCATTCGGAAGTGATCCGCCTGTTTCCGACGTCCGTATGGAAGGCGGGGCTTGCGCCCGTTCGGTATCGGCCGTTGAACGCTGCGATTGTCGCGCAGCTCGAATCGCTAGCGCCCGCGCCGGAGGACGATCCGCAATCACGGACCGGCATTCTGCGACCGCCGGTGAGCGCGCTCACCCCTAACACCACCGACCTGGTCGTCGTGAAGGCGGAGATCGGCACGCTGCTTGTGTTCCCGGCCTGGCTGCCCCATTCGATGGACGAAAACCAAAGCAGCGCCCGGCGCTTCAGCGTGAGCATCAATGTCATGTTCCCGGACTTCGCCGAACGCCTGGCACAGCCGCCGTGGTGGGACGGTGGATCGATTGCGACTTGAGAAAATGGCGCCTGCCCTAAATGGCACTTACTTGAGCGAATTAGGGGATTTACCGTTCGCCCTGAGCCAGTCGAAGGGTGAATGCCGGAGTGTCCGTGAGCGGACGATCGCCTGCCTTCGACAATGCTGCGTTACCCTTCGACAGGCTCAGGGCGAACGGAGCCTTGAGCAGGGCACGTTAAGTAAGTGCCATTCGCGCCTGACCTCATCAATTCTCCGGACTCAACGCGCCGATGGCGGCGCATGCAGGGACGACGATCAACGGCGCTCAGTCTGCTTTCACGAAATCGTATTGGCCAACACCCTGAACCAATAGAAAACGGCAGGATTGCGCTCCCGGGTTTGATACGTGGTGGATCGTTGGCGGCGTCACCGTCGCAAACTGTCCGACGCTGATCTCGTGGCGCACCACCGGATCGCGCGTCTCGATCACCACCATGCCCTCGAGTCCATAGTAATAGTCGGAGACTTCGCTGTGCCGGTGCCACGGGATTGCTTCACCCGGATCGAGGGTGTATTCGCGCACCAGCACATCGGTGCCTTTGGCAACGACGTGAATGCCGCGTACTTTGTAAGGTTGTGGCTTTGCTTCGCTCACGGCGTGTCTCCGGTGGCTTTACTCGGGCTTGATGCCGGCGTCCCGAACGATTTTGTCGAACTTGGCGATCTCCGCCCGCACGTGGGCGTCGAATCCTTCCGGCGTGGTCGGCGCCGGATCGGCGCCCAGCGCGCGTAGCCGCTCCCTTACGTCCGGCAGTTCCAGGATGCGCGCGATCTCGGTGCTCAGTTTAGCGAGTAGCGCCGGCGGCGTCTTCGCGGGCGCCAAGATGCCAAACCAGGGATCGAACGCATAGCCCGACACTCCCGCTTCCGCGATCGTCGGTACATCGGGCAGAATCGCCGAGCGTCTTTCGGTGGTAGCGGCGAGCGCCAACAGTTTGCCGTCGCGGTTCACCAGAATGCTGGGCACATTCGCAAGCCGGCTCACTCCCGCGAAATCCTTCAACGTGTCGTAGGGCAGCTTGGTGGACATTGCCGCCGTCGCGGCGTGGCCGGCCGAGACCATGAGCAGCGTGTAACCGTAGGGCGCGGCGGCGGCGACCACGCCTGAAGCGACGATGGCGCTCGGGCGATTGTCGACCAGCACCGGCTGTCCCCACGCTTCGTTCATCTTCTGGGCGACGGTGCGCGCCAGAATGTCGGTCGTGCTCCCGGCCGAAAAGCCGACCAGGATGCGGATCGGTTTGCTTGGGTAATCCTGGGCGGAAGTGCTGCCGCACGCCGCGGCGAAAAGCAGGCCAGCCACGCCGATCAGCACCGTGCGCGAGAGGTTGCGTTCTGCGGCAGCGCTGCTGCGGCGCATAAGCGTTCTCCTCGAGGCATCGACGTGTTTCGTGGTGCAGTCTAGCACCCTCGGTCAGCCGGGGCGCCATTGCCGATTCGCCTTCTAGTCGTGGCCGTCCTCGCGCGCGCGCTTCGCGCCGCATCCCCGTTGCCTTTTCGATCTTCACGTAAAACCGCGCATTGCCCAACGGCTGATTCTGATTCAGCGCAAGCCGAATATCGTCGATCGCCGCTTGCTCAAGCTGAGACCGGAACAATGCGCGACAAGCTGCCTGTCTGGCTTTGTCGCATGATCCGAGCGCCAGATAAAGGGGGCGGGCGGTAATTCGACTGTCCGTCGACCCGAGCGCGTGATACCGGTAACTGGTCTATCGGTCGTGTGCCGGATCCCCCACCATCGCCGCGCGGACGGGGTTGAGCTCAATGTACCGTTGGCAGGTCAGCAGATAGGTCTCGGCCTGGATGACCGAAGCCTTCTAGCGGCTGTCCCACAAGGTGCTCGTCCGCCCGCGCGTGCGTGCGATTGATGTACTGCACGTAACGACGACCCAAGGACATCACGAGCCTTGGCACCGATTCGGCCCGCCGCGGCGTCAGCAGCAGATGAACGTGGTTGCTCATCAACGCATAGGCGTACAGCGCACACTGCGACGCGCCTCACGCTTCGCCCAGCCAGTGCAGGTAGCGCGAAGAGTCCTCTTCACCGAAGAAGCACGGCTCGCGATTGTGACCGCGCTCGACAATATGCAGCGGAGCTCCATCTAGCTGGATGCGCGGGCGGCGGGGTATTCGCGCAAGTTAGCACGAAACAATTGACCTTGACCCCTTTTATTCTCGATGGCGTGCGGCCAAGTCGTCGGCCATCAGCGCGGCGCCGATTTCCATTGCACGGCCGATGGCTGCGCTCTCGCCGGGACCCAGCCCGTCCATGCGAATCGGCGTCGCTTCACACAGCAGCAGGATGCCTCCAGTCACCGCCACCTGGATGGCCTGAGCATCAGGCGATTCGGGACGGCGCAAGCATTCGGCAAGTACCTCGCGTGGAACCTGCACCTCGCGAAACACGTCGGCCAGAATGGCCAACTTATCAAGGCGACCGAGCGCAACTAGCGGTCCCGAATCGGAGATGTCGATCCTAATCGCCCAAGGATGCAAGCTCGCCCTCCAGTTTCCCAGGCTCAAGCCGAATCACGGCAATCTCGCGCCGGCCCATCTCGTCCACTATTTCGGTGTACGACAGACCGGCGATCCGCGCCGCGAGGCCCAGGCTGATCTGCTCGCGATCGAACAAGGTAGCGGCCAGATCAGTCAGCATGGCTCGTGCGTCGACGCCTATGCCGAGTGGCACGGCCATCAAGGCCGGCGCGCCGGCGACGGTGACGATCGCCGAATCGCCCCGCCGCGCATCGTCGATCAGCTGGTGCAGCTCGCGCGTCAGTTCGTCGCCGTTGAGGGCGTTCATATCGATCTCCGTTCGCGGTGCGGCAGGAGCCGAGATTCGCTCACGCGCCGCACGAGCACCAAGCCGTAGCCGAAGGCTTTGGCGGAGTAGGTGACAAACCACGTTTTCCAGTGGCAAACGTGGTGTGTCCCCTATTTTTCTAGTATGCGATGATCGGAAGTCACGGCGTCGCCACACGGAGCAGATCGTCATGAACAACGCATCAGGCACAGCACAGCGCGCGGACCTCGTCATCCACAGCACGATCTCCGCCAAGGAAGCGCTGATCGAAATCGTCCCGGCGTTCGAACGCACGAGCGGACACAAGGTCAACATCACTTACACCGGCGCGCCGGTCCTTATCAAACAAATTCGCGACGGCAAGCGAGGGAACCTCTTCATCGGCCCCGAGGAGTACGCCGGCCCGCTGTTCAATGAAGGGATCTTGCTGGCCGGCAGCCGCATCCCCTTCGCACGCTCGACGACTGGGCTTGCCGTGCGGGCAGGCGCACCGCAGCCCGATATCAGCTCGCCCGCGAAGTTGAAGAGTGCGCTGCTCGCCGCCAACCGGGTGTCCTACAGTGAAGGGGCGAGCGGCATGATGTTCGTCAATGTGCTGGAACAGCTCGGCATCGCCGCGGCAATCCAAGCGAAATTCGTCGCGCCGCGCCCGGGTGAAATGATCGGCGCGGTGGTGGCGCGCGGCGGCGCCGATATCGGCATCCAACAGATCAGCGCGCTTTTGCCGGTACTGGGCATTCAGATCGTCGGGCCACTTCCCGATGCTCTGCAGAAACCAATCATCTATGGAACCCATGTATTCGCCCAGGTAGAACAACACCCGGCGGCGCCAGTGTTCGTGAGCTTCTTGAGGTCGGAAGCAGCAGTCGCTACATTGCGCCGGAGCGGATTTGAGCCCGCATGATCGCAGCGCGCGGGTCCGATCGAACAATGGCGGCGAACAATAGGGGACAGACCAGAACGGCACTTCCTTAACGTGCGATGTTCAAAGCTCCGTTCGCGCTGAGCCTGTCGAAGGGTAACGCAGGCTTGTCGAAGGCGGGCGATCGTCCGCTCACGGACACTCCGGCATTCACCCTTCGACAGGCTCAGGGCGAACGGT
>JANMUI010000042.1:0-49430 GCA_031391405.1 Betaproteobacteria bacterium | reverse complement strand
GAAACGGGAAACGGGAAACGGGAAACGGGAAACGGGAAACGGGAAACGGGAAACGGGAAACGGGAAACGGGAAACGGGAAACGGGAAACGGGAAACGGCCGTTCGGGCTGAGCCATTCTTCAAGCTCAGGACAGGCTTGTCGAAGCCCCTTTTCAACGGGCGCCTGCTTGGCGTTTCTCTTTTCCCGTTTCCCTTTTCCCTTATTTCTTAGGCTCCATCAACCGGAACGTCCCGATCGCCTTGGCGAGAATCAGGCCGGTATCGTCCCGTGCTTCGCTTTCGCAGAAGCATGTCGATTTGCCCGCATGCAGCACGCGGCCTTCAGCGGACACCGGCGTCATGCCCGGATTCAAAAAGCCGATCGACATATCGATCGTAATGACGCCGCTGGCCACGCCGTAGTGCGCGCGGACCGCGACGGTCATCACCAGATCGAGCACGGTCATCAAGACACCGCCGTGCATGGCGCCAAAGCTGTTCGATAGCTCTGGCCGCCTTTCAATGGAGACGACGGCGCCTTCCTTGACGGCCGAAACCAGCCGGATGCCGAGATGTTCCGCGAACGGGATTTTTACGCCGAAGGGCGAGACCGACTGATCGTATGGAGCGATAACCATGGCGGGAATCATGACACGGACAGCGCGCGAGATGCAATCGGGAGCGCTGAAAGATATTCTTTCGACGACGGTTGACGCGATGGTGCGCCGCAGCGCTCCATTCGAGCGGGTCCGACGGGTATTGCAGGCGAACGAACTATGTGCTACCGGTGGCTCGGTGAATCGCTAACCAAAACGGCTTCACCACGACGACCCACCTAGCAGATCGTGGGTTCGCTCACGCCGCCCCAGAAATCAATAGTCGGTGCGGTCGGGAAACGGGAAACGGGAAACGGGAAATGAGAAACGGGGCCGAAGCCCCGTTTCCCGATCGAGCGTTACTTCTTGCCCGCGTCAAGCAGGCATCGCTCTTTCTCCGTGCCGGTCAGGTTTTCGCATTTTTTGTCAGCTTGTGCATAGACGGAACCCACGCCAAGCAAACCGACCACAACACCTACTCGAATGATTGAAGCAAAGATTGTCCGCATTACAGTTCTCCTTTGTTGAGAGCGAAGTTCGGCACTGTCGCATGAGATGCGACAACGAATTGCGAAGTGCCTTTAGTGGCGGGCGAATCAACGGGGAACGCATGCTCCGGTTCTCCGCTGCAATTCGACCGCCCGGGCGCGAAGCGACGACCAAAAGTTTCAATCGATCATTGCAACGCTGTCGATAGGAGTATCGATCCATGCGGGAGTTCCGAATCATGCGAGCGCATCGCGGCCGGATGGCATCGGCGGTCGATCGATCGCAACGAGCGGTTGATCAGCACTGCCGGATCACGATGAGGATTTGGATGCGCGTTTCTAGCGGAGGAACGCGACCCCGCATCGTCCGCACATCTCGTTGATTTTCGCGGCAAGGGCATCAGATATCGGAACGCCGTTGCGCAGTCGCTCCTCCCGGATCATCGCTTCGGGGTCACCCGGAACCGGCTCGTCTGGATTGGCCGCCGGCGTCGCATGGAGCACGTCGATCGCCGCATCGAGGTCGTCTTCAAATGCACCGTCGGGTCGAACCGTTGCCGGACGAGCAGTAGCTCAACGCGGCCTCCCTTCGACTTTGCAAGATCGACCAGGTCTCGCACGATCCGAGCGGAAGAGCTCGGATTCACGACGAGCACCATCGGAATACGGCAGGTGAACGATATGCCGATGAAGTCCTTGATCGGACGGTTGGGAGAAACGGTCTGCGCGATCGCACTCGAACCGATCGCACCTGACCCGATCAGCGCGATGCCAAGGAAGACGGCGGGAATGCGCGTGCGGTTCATATGCAAGCTTCCTCTGCACCTACATCCGGCCGCCAACCCAATAGAAGACGAGCTTGACCGATTCCATGAGCGCATTGCGGGCCGTCTCGTTCTCTTTCCACCAGGCGGTCGGAAACTCTTCGTATTTGGAACCGACGCCGATGATCTCTGCGTTGCGCAACGCAGCCCGAAAGATCAGTCGTGCGCGATACACGTGATAGGGGGATGACACGAGCAAGATTGATTTGAGTTGCGGATGCAACTCGGCAAGGGTGCGCGCCTCCTCCGCTGTGCTCTTCAAACGGTGACCGAAGGTGGCGATCGCCTCGTCGGGTACGCCGCGCCGTCGCAGCAAATCGCGGCCAACGATTTCGAACCATGGAATGGCCACGCCTTCCTGCTCCAATCGCTCGAAGCGTTTCTCGCGAATCGGATCGGACAAGAGGATGCGCGGTGCGAACCCCGCCTTGTAAAGGTCCGCGGCCTCCAGCACCCGCGACGGGTCGGCGCCAAGCACGACAATGGCGTCTGCATTGCGTGGCTGATCGGGCGAATTGAGAATGCCCGCGATGCCTGCCGCCCAGATGGCCACTGCGATTCCGATCGCCATCACGATCCCGACAATCGCTAGCGTGCAGCGCTTGAAGCATTGCATACTTACTTACCCTTTTGCCAACCCTTACTCATTCTACTTGTATGCCACCCGCGAGCCCGCTCAAGACGTTGAAGCGCTGGATGCAGCGCCTGCCTAGTGTCGAAGTCAGTGAAATGGATGGGGTCCGGTCCCTGCACCTCGGTGGGGACGCGATTCAAAGCTCGATGCGGATCGCCGATCCCGATCGGCTCGAGCTCTCGTATACGCGCGCGATGATGGCTTTCCTCCTATTTCAATCCGCGCCGCGCGCCGCGCTGATGGTTGGGCTGGGCGGTGGATCGATCGCGCGTTTCCTCTACCGGCACTTCGAGCGAACGCGCATCACGGCGGTCGAGATCAATCCGAAAGTCATCGCCGTTGCCCGGCAATATTTCGGACTGCCCGATGATGACGATCGACTATCCGTGGTCGAGACGGATGGTGCGCAATTCGTGCCCGCGCATCCGGACAGTACCGACGTGTTGTTTCACGACGCATTCGAGGACGGGGATGCCGTCAGTGCGCTTTGCACGCAGGATTTTTTCGACGCATGTGGCGCGGCGCTCCGACCGAACGGGGTGTTCGCGATGAACTTCATGGCCGATGAACCTCAATTCGACTCGTATTGCGATCGCATTTCGAAGACCTTTAATAGCCGCATTCTTATTCTCCCGACGAGCGATCGGGTGAACCGCATCGTATTTGCGATCAAAGCGCCGATCACCCGGATATTGATCGACTCCCTGAAACGCGACGCAGCGAATCTGGAAAAGACATACGGCCTGCCGATGAACGCATCGCTCAAGGATCTCCTGCGCTTCAATCCCCATACCGTGGCGTACCTGACCATCGCTGTTTGAAACCGGAGGCCTAGCCAATGAATGCGCGGAACACACACGCAGACGTCCAATCCGAAGCGAAGGTCGACCTTGCCGCGGCGTTGCGCAGCGCATCGCGTATGGGCCTCGCGGAGGGCGTCTGCAATCACTTCAGCCTTGCGGTACCGGGATCGGAGGATCGCTTCTACATCAATCCGCAGGGGCTGCATTGGTCGGAGGTGACGCCGGGCGATATCGTCACCGTCGATGTCGATGGCAACGTGGTTGAAGGCCGCCATAAGATCGAGCCAACCGCGTTCTTCATTCACTCGCGCATCCATCGTGGTAATCGGAACGCCCGCTGCGTGCTGCATACCCATATGCCGTTCGCGACGGCGCTCACTTTGCTCGAGATGGGACGCCTCGAACCGGTGAGCCAGAACGCGATGAAGTTCTACGGCAAGGTTGCCTACGACGATCAATACAACGGGCTTGCACTCGATGACGCGGAAGGCGATCGCATGATGCAATGTCTTGGCGATTGCTCGGTGCTATTCCTCGCCAACCACGGCGTCGTCGTTACCGGTGAATCGGCGGCCCATGCGTTTGACGATCTTTATTATCTGGAGCGGGCGTGCATGGTGCAGGTGCTGGCGGAGAGCACCGGAAGGTGCCTGCGACCGATTGCCCGCCCTATCGCGGAAGCGACGGTGCGGCAGATGGACGCGGATCGGACGCAGTCGGTGCTGCACTTCGCGTCGTTGAAGCGGTTGTTGGATCGGGATGAGGCGGGGTGGCGCTAGGGCCTCAAGCCTCATGCTTCAAGCATCTCAGAAATTCACCACGGAGGACGCGGAGGACACAGAGGAAAAGCGGGGGTCGGAAACATCACGTTCGGGGCCGGGTTCGGACTGACCCGCGGACGCTCGGTCTGCGATGACGCGCTGCCGCGTAGATGCGCGGGTCCGCCGTTGCTTTTTGCCGACTGTCTTACTAGCGCCGCTTGCAGATCAGATGCGAAGCCTTTGCCTGTCCTCGGATGAAAGCGCTTGACCTTACCAATCTTCCCTAACACGTGGGCTCGCGTGGCCGTGATCGCCGCCACGCCCTCATTCTTGATCGTTCGTATCGTCCTATGCACGAGTGCCCTGATTCCTTGACGCTCATCGAGTGGTAACGCAGCGTGTGCGTTCACGACAAGGCTGTTGACAAGCATTTTCTCATTTCGATTGAAGATGGCGTGCTTGCGATACTTTGGCGCGTAGCCGCTGCGCTTGATGAACGAATATATGAGCGACACCACCATACTTTTCTCGCTGCGCGATAGTGGGCTTGCCGATGACACTGTGATGTCGTCGGCAAGCCGTGAATATGCGAAGCCTTTGGATTGGAGGTGTCTGACGAGATCGAATTCAGTTTCCCAGAAGACGAGGTTAGCGAGATAGCTGCTGGTCTTGGCGCCTTGGGGTAGCTCACCGCGTCGAGTAGTCAGCCGCGTAAGGCATTCGGCTACTTCCACCGGGAAGCGAAAGAAATGCTGCCAGATATTCAGGACCTGTTCTGGGGTTGTAGAAGGAAAGAAATCGGCAATGTCCTCATTGATTACGCACGCCCGGCCTGCATGGATTCCCGCATTGCGTGCGTAATCCCGGGGATTCTCCCGATCGCGGATTCCGCCTTGCAGGTATAGCGGGTACATCACCTTTACGAGGAGGCGCACCTTGATGCGCTGTTGAACCGATTTGAGCGCAGGAAATGCATCGTAAGTCTTGCGCAGGGATCCATCTTTCTTACGCTGTGGAACTAGTCTGTACATTTGGCAAGCATTGCGTGCCAATCGCCCAAGCCGTGCACGGGATACACCGAGGACCTCTGCGAGTGTGTCAAGGTCCCGAATCGGCGCGGATTTATAGAAGGGTTTGAGCGGGTTCGTCAGCATTGAGAAGGCGCAGGGCCGCGTGCGCGAGTTTTTCTTGAAGATCGGAGTCGAGCCCGGAGAGTTCGCGCTCGTCAGCAGCGAGAAAGAAAAGTATTCCAGAGGGCACGCGCAATGCTTCCGCGAGCTTCTGGATCGTCGAGAGTGTTGGGTCCTTCCGCTTGTTTTGCTCCAGCAGTGAGAGGTATGAAGTAGACAGGTCTGCGCGCGCAGCGAGCTCAGCCTGAGTCAGGCCGCGCTGCGTTCGGCACAGGGATATGGCTTTTCCTAGATTCATCGGTTGTCGAATTGGTAATGGTTTGCTGCGTCACCCGAGGCCGAAAAACTTACGGACGATTTCCGCGATGTTCGTTGCTGCGCTTAGGCCACGCGCCATGACTTCCAGCGCGCGCATCCTCAACTCAACTTCGACCATAACGTCATCTCTCGTAGTATCCAAGCAACACTCCAGACGTTGAATAACGTCGTCGAACTCTGCAGTGACGCAGGCATCTGGCTCTTCGTGCATGCGTGCGCGAAGCCCTTTGAGGGCATCTACGCACTCTTTCAACAGATCGTACTTCATTGTTTTCTCCGCGATCGGGCGAAATTGCCCAGCCTCATAAGCAAGCGCCAGAACGGAGAGAACCCGACACCACAAACCATCCCAAACAAGAAACCAGCCTCCTCATCGCTCATGGCACACGTCGCTAGGATCTAGCGACCAATACCTTTTGGCATCGACCGCCGCTCAACGACGCGAACCCGAGGACGAGGCGGCTACAGCCAAGCCAGACATCGACTCGCTGTCGTGTTTGCTCCCGCGCTAATGCGGGGGTCCCGCCTCGCGGCGGAACGGACCTACCAAGCCTCTCGCTTCAAAGCCTCGGAGAATTGATCTGTTAAAGAACGAATGCACCCGAGCGAATCGCTCGGCCGCAACTAAAGTAGCTGAATATTGACTGCCAGTCAATAAATTTGTTTGAATGGCTTGCTAGCGTCCGGGTTCCAGAGAATCGATTTCCAAAATGCTTATGAACTGAAACTCCGGATGTCGAACGACCGTGAGTACGTGTTGTCGAAAGGCTATTTAGGCGACACGTTTTCTTGACGTGTCGCCACCAGCGACATAACCTACCAACATGGCGCGAAAATCAACTTCCGGCGACATGGGCGCTGCGGCGCTCTGGCACCCTGATCGGCCCTACAACGACCTCCCGCGCCTCCCTCCCTCCATCGATTTGGAGACGAAACCGGTTTTGAAGCAATGCATTACATCCCGAGCGGCGCTTGCCGAGCTGAAGCAGGCGGTGGAGCTGATCCCGAACCCCGCGATGCTGATCAACACCCTCCCGCTCTTGGAGGCCCGGGCGAGCTCCGAAATCGAGAACATCGTTACTACTGCCGACAAGCTGTTCCGGCATATGGAAGCCGACAGCGGCGCCGACCTCGCGACCAAGGAAGCTCTACGGTACCGGCGCGCCCTTCTCGAAGGCGTCAAGGCGCTGAAGACCCGGCCCTTGACGACACGGGCCGCAGAGTCGATCTGCACGCAAATCAAAGGAGTCGAGATGAGCGTGCGCAAAGTGCCCGGCACCGCCCTTGCCAACGACGCCACTGGCGAGGTGGTCTACACACCGCCCGAGGGCGAAACCCGCATCCGTGATCTGCTTGCAAACTGGGAGCGCTTTCTGCACGAGGAAGAAACAGTCGACCCGCTCGTTCGGATGGCGGCCGCGCACTACCAGTTCGAGGCGATTCATCCGTTCACTGACGGCAACGGGCGAACCGGACGCGTGTTGAACAGCCTGTTCCTTGTCGAGCAAGGCCTGCTGCCGCTCCCGATCCTCTACCTCAGTCGCGCCATCATCGCAAACAAGGCGGACTACTACCGCCTGCTGCTCGCAGTTACGCGCGACGGTGCCTGGGAGCCGTGGCTGCTCTATATGCTGCGTGCCGTCGAAGACACAGCCGCGTGGACTACGGCCAAGATCGGTGCGATTCGCAAACTCGCGGATGATACTACCCAGTATGTGCGCATGAAACTTCCGAAGTTCTACAGCCGCGAACTCGTGGATGTTGTCTTCGAACAGCCTTACTGCCGAATCGCGAACCTCGTCGAGTCCAAGATCGCCGGGCGCCAGGCGGCGTCCCGCTATCTCAAAGCGCTGGCATCAATCGGCGTGCTGAGCGAGCAGACGTTCGGCAAGGAGAAGGTCTTCGTGCATCCGAAGCTGATGACGCTCCTCACGCGAGATAGCAACGCGATCGAGCCGTACCGGTGATGCGATCGAGATCCCGAAAAAAGGACTGTCGCCAAAACGTGCGTCCCAGAAAAAGGCAATTCGAATCAGTCGCTCGATGCGCGCGAATCTCAGTACGCTACTCATCAACGCGAAATTGCCGCAACGATTTCCGCCACGATCTCTTCGGGCAATCGATCAATCGACACCACGATCGCATCGTCCGGTTCCTCCAGCACCGCGAACTGTGATTCGAGTAATCCAGGCGGCATGAAATGTCCCCGGCGATCGGCTAGGCGCTGTGCGATCAAATTCATCGGGCCGCGCAGATAGACGAACCGCATCGAATCGATGCCGGCGGCGAGTTGTTCGCGGTAACGTGCTTTCAACGCCGAGCAGCCAAGGATGATGTTGCGCTTCGCGGCGATCTCGGTTCTTGCGAGCGCGTTCAACCGCGCCAGCCAGGGTTCGCGGTCGCCGTCGGTGAGCGGCGCGCCGGCACGCATTTTTGCGACGTTCGCCGGTGGATGAAACCCGTCCGCGTCATGAAATGTCCAGCCAAGCCGGGCCGCGAGCAATTCGCCGATGGTCGTCTTGCCCGCGCCGGCGACACCCATGATGACGACGGCAGTGGCGGGACTCTCGGCGCTCATGAAGTATGTTCGATCAGGGATCCGGGTGCGGCGGCGCGCCGATTCCTACGCGGACGTCACCTTCCGCACCTGCCATAGATGCACGGACGCCGTACCGACTTTTATTGTTTGGTCCGGCGGCCAATCGCCGCCCCACTCGAAGGCGTGCGAGACGATGCGCGCGCCATTGCGCAATTGGTCGCGCAAGGAGAATTTCAACTTCTCCATCATTTCAGGCAGGAGATAGAGCGCGACGACGGTGGCCGGACGCACATCGGTCTTGAACAGGTCTTCGAGGCGGAACTCGACGCGATCGGCAACACCGGCGCGCAATGCATTCGCTCGTCCAGCCTGCACAAGCACCGGATCGATCTCCACGCCCAATCCGCGTGCGCCGAATTTCTGTGCGGCCATGATGGGGATGCGCCCATCGCCGCAGCCGAGGTCATAGACGACGTCGTCCTTGTTGACCGCCGCGAGCCTGAGCATGCCCAGGACGATTTCTTCTTTGGTTGTCACAAAGGGCGCATCGGGCGGGCGAATCGGGATGCGATCGAACGCACCGCACGCGCCGAGCACGAGGCCGCCACCGATTCCCGCCAAGGCACCGCGCCGATTCATGGGTGGATGCACCTATCCGAAAATCGCGGCCCGGACAGCCGGAAATCCCGCCGCGATGATGGCGATGCCTAGTATCGCGAACAACGCTGCAAGCCCGGTGCGCTTATGACTCAGCGAGAGCGGAGCGAGTCCAAAAATGACCACGCCAATTCCAGCCACCGCGCCCGTCTTGGCGTAATCGAGGCTCGAATAGAGAAGGTACGCGCACATCGTGCAGAAGATGAGCGGCAGGACGGGATAGAACGGCACCTTGAACGGACGCTCACGGTGCGGCTCGCGCTTACGAAGGACGAGAATGCCGACGCCGACCAGCAGGAAGAAGAACCAGAACACCGGTGCGGTGTAATCGATCATCGTCTGCAGCCCCTGCCGTGTCGCGGTGCCAAGGCCGATCAATGCAACCGACACGAGGCCCTGGAGGATGAGTCCTGTCGTCGGCGTACCTGTTTGCGCGTTCCATTTGCCAAGCCAGCGGAACACCGGGAAGTCTCGTCCAAGCGCGAAGTTGGAGCGGGCGCCCACGATCACGGTGGCGTTGATCGATGTGAGTGCCGATACCGCGACGATGAGACTGATCACGATTCCGCCGGTTGCACCGAACGATCGCTCGAGCAGATCCGCTGCGACGGTCTTCGAGTCGGCCACGCCTTGCAACGACAATCCTCGGATGTATGCGAAATTGATGAGGAGATACAGGATCGTCACGATCACAAGCGAGTAGATCAGCGCCTTCACCATGCCTTGCTTGTTCTTCACTTCGGCGGAGATGTATGCCGCCTCGTTCCAGCCGCCGTATGCGAAGAGCACAAACACCAGCGCCAGACCGATGGAAGGTGCCCAGGCGGTTGGGTCGGGCGCTTTCACCGGCATTGGCGCTGCGGGCACCACGAGGAACAAGCCGGCGACGATGATCGCGATCAGTCCCAGCACTTCGAACGCAGTGAGAAAATTCTGTGTCGACTTGCCTTCGCGGATGCCGGTGATGTTGATCACTGTGAGCACCACCACCGCGATGACGGCGTAGAGCGACGACGAGTACGGGCCCAGTGCGAGAATTTTCGTCGCGTAGTCGCCGAATGTGAATCCAAGAAAAGCGATCGAGCCGGTGGTGATCACCGCAACGCGCGCCCAGGCGAAGAGGAACGCGAAATTGCGCCCCCATGCACGCTGCAGAAAGAAGTAGTCGCCCCCCGCATTCGGGTAGCTGGTCGCAAGCTCGGCGTAGCAGAGCGCGCCGATGATCGACAGCACGCCCCCCGCAAGCCAGAGCCCGAGCACGAGCCAGGGGTCGGAGCTGCTCTTGGCGACCAATGAAGGTAGCGTAAAGATTCCCGCACCGATCACCAGCCCAACGATGATGCCGACGGCATCGCGAGTTTCAAGTGTGGCCTGCGGCTGCGCGGTGGCCGCTGCATTCGATGACGTGCTCAAGGGTTCCTCGCTTTGATAGGCAGATCGATGGATTCGCGCGCCATCTGCGGGTGCATGACCGAACCGTAATCTCATTGAGTGTAGCCGAGCGGTTCCATCCATGCACGCGGCGAAACGCGGACTCACTTGAAAGAAAGACGACTACAATCCCGCCCGGCGTGCGGTGCTACGCCGGATGCAAGACGCACCGCGCGCACCGGAAAACCACGAATGGGGGAGGTCTCATGGACGCGCTCAAATCCGGCGCCGACGTACTGTTTATTCTGCTGGGCGCGATCATGGTGCTTGCCATGCACGGCGGCTTCGCCTTCCTCGAGCTGGGCACGGTCCGCGCGAAGAACCAGGTCAACGCGCTGGTGAAGATCATGGTCGATCTTGCGATCTCCACCATCGCGTACTTCTTTGTCGGCTATCTCATCGCCTACGGCATCAGCTTCTTCGATGGCGCCGAGACGCTCACCGCGCGAAGCGGATTCGAGCTGGTGAAGTTCTTTTTTCTGCTCACATTTGCCGCGGCGATTCCCGCGATCGTGTCGGGCGGGATCGCCGAGCGCACGCGCTTCTGGCCGCAAGTTGCGGCATCCTTTCTGCTGGTGGCGTTGATCTATCCGTTGTTCGAAGGCATCGCATGGAACCAGCGCTTCGGCGTACAGGCGTGGATCAAGGGTCTCTTCGGTGAAGAGTTCCATGACTTCGCGGGCTCGATCGTCGTGCATGCGGTGGGCGGGTGGATCGGATTGGCGGCAGTGCTGACGATCGGTGCGCGCGCCGGACGCTACGGCAAGGATGGCCGCATCACCGCACATCCGCCTTCGAGCATCCCGTTTCTCGCGCTTGGTGCTTGGATGCTGTCAGTTGGCTGGTTCGGATTCAACGTGATGTCCGCGCAGGAGATCGCCAAGATCAGTGGCCTGGTGGCACTCAATTCGCTGATGGCGATGGCGGGCGGTACGTTGGCAGCGCTGGTGGTGGGTCGCAATGATCCGGGATTCGTGCATAACGGGCCGCTTGCCGGACTCGTTGCCATCTGCGCGGGCTCCGATGTCATGCATCCGCTCGGTGCGCTCGTCACGGGTGGCGTGGCAGGCGCATTGTTCGTCTATCTCTTCACCTTGACGCAGAATCGCTGGAAGATCGACGATGTTCTGGGTGTCTGGCCTTTGCATGGCTTGGCCGGCGCATGGGGCGGTATCGCCTGCGGAATATTCGGTTCGAAGGCGCTCGGTGGGCTGGGCGGTGTGGCGTTCATGTCCCAGGTGACGGGAACCGTGCTTGCGATCGTCATCGCGTTCGTCGGCGGCTGGATCGTCTTTCGCGTCGTTGGAATGTTCGGCGCGCTACGCATGGATCCCGAAGAGGAATTCGACGGTGCGGATCTCTCGATCCACAGGATCAGCGCGACGCCGGAGGGGTAGGGAGCTATGCAGGTCGAAGCGATATGGAATCGCAACGGACGCGCGTCCCTTGCGGTTCATCCATAATCCTGAAGTGATCTTAAAACCCACCCCCTTCCACCCGCGCACCAGCCTCCTCTGCGAAAGCCACGCCTGGCGACGCTGGTCGGGCTATGTGGCGGCGAGCTCCTACGAGCTGTCGCATGAACGCGAATACCATTCAATTCGCAACGCGGCGGCGCTTTTCGATATCTCGCCGCTTTATAAATATCGCGTGCAGGGGCCCGACGCCGCGCGCCTGCTCGATCGGGTCGTGACCCGCAATGTCGCGCGCACGAAAGTGGGCGATGTCCTCTACACGCCGTGGTGCGATGCACGAGGCAAGGTAATCGACGATGGCACGATTGCGCGTCTTGGTGAGCAGATGTTTCGCATGACTTCGGCCGATCCGAATCTTCGGTGGCTGGAAGACTGCGGCACCGGCCTCGATGTTCGCATCGAAGATGTCTCGGCGAGCATTGCCGCGCTGGCGCTGCAAGGTCCGACATCGGGCGCGATTCTCGCGAATTTGACCGAAGGCGGTATCGACGGCCTGAAATTCTTTCGCGTGGCCGCCACCTCGATCCGCGGCGTGCCGGTCGAGATCTCGCGCACCGGCTACACCGGTGACCGGGGATTCGAGGTATGGATGGATGCCGACCATGCACTGCCGATCTGGGACGCGCTCATCGCAGTCGGCGCCGATTACGGCATTACGCCGGCGGGCATGCTCGCGCTCGACGTTGCGCGCATTGAAGCAGGGCTCATGCTGATCGACGTCGATTACGTGTCGGCACGCAAGGCGCTTATCGAGAGCCAACTATCCTCGCCATTCGAGCTCGATCTCGCATGGACTGTCAATGCGGACAAGCCGGCATTCATCGGCAAGGACGCCCTGGTGGCCGAGAAGGCGCGTGGACCGGCGTGGCAGTTCGTCGGCATAGAAGTCGACTGGAATTCGTTCGAGCGCCTCTACACAGACGTGGGCCTCGCGCCCCGTGTGCCGATTCCCGCGTGGCGGATGAGCGTGCCCTTGTACGATGGCGGCGACCAAGCGGGTTACGCGACGAGCGGTGGCTGGTCACCCTTGTTGAAGAAGTACATCGCGCTTGCTCATCTCCCGACCAAATGGGCGGCGCCGGGAACCCGCCTCGAGATGGAAATCACGGTCGAACATCGGCGCAAGCGTGCACTCGTCACGGTGGTGAAGAAACCGTTCTTCAATCCGGAAAGGAAGAGGGCGTAGCGATGCCCGATCCCTACGAAGCAATCATCATCGGTGGTGGCCACAACGGTTTGGTCTGCGCGGCCTATCTTGCTCGCGCAGGCAAGCGCGTGCTGGTGCTCGAGCAGCGCGAACGGGTCGGTGGTGCGGCGGTCAGCGAGCAGGTCTTTCCGGGGTTTACGTTCTCCGTCTATTCCTATGTGGTGAGCCTGCTCCGGCCCGAGATCATCCGTGACCTCGATCTGCCGCGACACGGCCTCCACGTGTTGCCGCTCGAGAGCACGGTGACGCCGCTTGCGAACGGTGACTATCTCGCGCAGTGGAATGATCACGATCAGAATCGTCGCGAGCTTGCGCGCCATTCCCTGCGCGATGCCGAAGCCTACGACGAGTTCGGCCGGCTGATGCATCTCATGTCGCGTGCGATCAAGCCCATCCTCGGGATGCTCCCACCAGATCCCGCATCGTTCGCGCCACGCGAGCTGATCGGTCTTGGACGACTGGGAAAGTATTTTCGCGGGCTTGGCGTCGAAAAATTCCACGCGCTCCACAAGCTGCTCACGATGAGCTCCGCCGACTACCTCGACGAATGGTTCGAGACCGCGGCGTTGAAGGCCACCAAATCGGCGAGCGGGATCATCGGCGCACTGCTCGGCCCGCGTTCACCTGGGAGCGCCTATGTGCTCCTGCATCACTACATGGGCGAGCTCGACGGTGTCTTCCGGGCATGGGGATTCGCCAAAGGCGGCAACGGATCGGTCAGCACAGCGATCGCGGCCGCTGCCCAGGCGTTTGGCGCAACGATCCGCACCAACGCGCCGGTCGCGCAAGTGCTGATGAAAAATGGCCGCGCGACAGGTGTTGTGCTGGTAGACGGTGAGGAGATTCACGCGCCGATCACGATCTCGGGCGCGGATCCGCGGCGAACGTTCATGCAGCTCGTAGGCGAGCAGCATTTGCCGATCGAGTTGGTCGAGGGCATTCGTCGCTTCCGTTTCCGCGGAACCTCGGCGAAGGTCAATCTGGCGCTCGCCGAGGCGCCCAACTTCACATGCATGCCCGGGATCGGCGCGCATCTGCGCGGTGCGATCTCCATCAGCCCAAGCGTCGATTACCTCGAGCGGGCCTACGACGATGCCAAGTACGGCGAGTTCTCGCGCCGGCCGTATATGGACATCATCCTGCCGTCGATGATTGATCCTGGAATGGCCCCGCCGGGGCAGCATGTGATGTCGATCTTCGCGCAGTACGCGCCCTACAATTTGAACGGCGGATGGACCGACGCGAAGCGCGAGGCGTTCGGCGACGCGGTCATCGACACGCTCGCGGAATACGCGCCCAACATCAAGTCGGCGATCCTGCACCGCCAGGTCGTGACGCCGGTGGATATCGAGCGCATGGTCGGGCTCACCGAAGGCAACATCTTCCAGGGCGAGCTGTCGTTGCAGCAGATGTTTTTTCTGCGACCGGTGCCGGCGTGGGCGAAATATGCGACACCGATCCACGGCCTCTATCAATGCGGTTCGGGCACGCACCCCGGTGGTGGCGTCATGGGTGCCTCGGGCCGCAATGCCGCACTGACCGTTCTTGGGAACTTGCGATGAGCGCACCGATCGTCGTGATCGGCAGCGACGTGAATGCGCTCGTTGCCGCGCATTGGCTCGCACGCGCCGGGAAGCGCGTTGTCGTGCTCGATGAACGTGCCGCATCCACGGCCTCGTCGCTTGCATCCGGATGGATTCCGCCCGCGATCGTTCGCGACCTCGCGTTACTGCAAAACGGTCTTCTCGTGCAGGCGCCGGATCCCTGGATCAGCGCGCCATCGCCCGACGGTCGCCGACTCGAGCTATGGCAGGACACCGCACGCTCGGCCGATTCGATTCGACAATTCAGTGCGCGTGATGCAGAGCGCTGGCCGGCCTTCTGCGAACAGATGCACCGGCATGCGGGTCTGATCGAAGTGCTCTACACGGCACCGCCGCCCGACGTCATGGCGCACGATTGGCGTGAGCTCGCACGCGTTGCCAAGCTCGCACTCCAAGCGCGGCGACTGGGTCGGGCGGCGCTCGAAAGCTTTCTGCGTGTGATGCCGATGTCGGTGGCTGATTTCCTCGACGATTGGTTCGAGGCCGACGTGCTCAAAGGCGTGCTTGGCGCGGGCGGTGTGATGCATCTGCATCAGGGCCCACGATCGGGCGGGACAGCGTTTGGTCTTCTTCATCATCACGTCGGCAGTCGGCTTGGTGTGTTCCGGCCTTCGTTTTCCAATGTCACCCAGGTGCTCGAGAAGCTTCCCGGTATCGAGCGCCGCATGAACGCGACGGTCAGGCAGATTGACGTGCAATCAGGTCGCGTCACCGGTGTAACGTTGGCCGATGGATCGGGCATCGAGGCGTCGTGCGTGGTATCGAGCGCGCATCCGCGGCGCACGCTCCTCGAATGGATGGATGCGGGGTGGCTCGATCCGGAGTTGATGCGCGGGTTGCGCAACATTCGCGCCCGTGGCGTGGTCGCGCACGTCGTGCTTACGCTCGATCGCGCACCAGGGTTCTCAACGCTTGCGATTGCCCCCTCGCTCGATTATCTGGAGCGCGCCTATGACGATGCGAAGTACCGGCGCGTGTCGCGCGAGCCATTCATCGAGGCAAGATATGAACCGGAGGCGGGCGCGGGACGACATGTCGTCAAGGCGCATGTGCAGTATGCCCCGTTCACGCTGGACGAAGGCAAGTGGGATGACACCAGCACGCGCGCATTAGCTGAGACGGTCACTGCCGCGCTGGCGAAATACGTGCCGGGTCTGCGGGCGACGATCCGTGATACAGGTGTCGTCTCCCCATCTGATCTCGAAGCCATCGAAGGTATGCCGGAGGGACAGGCCTATCACGCGGAGCTCGCGCTCGATCAGCTTTTGTGGATGCGACCTTTGCCGAGTCTCGCGCGCTATCGCACGCCCATAAACGGTCTCTACCTGTGCGGGCCAGCCATGCATCCGGGCGCCGGGATCGCGGGCGCGAGCGGTATGTTGGCTGCACAAACGATTCTGCGGCAAGGATCAGGGAGCCTCTGATCAACGCCAATATCAGGCTTCATGCTTAGGGGGCCAACGGCGGGTGTTTCTCCGGTTGTTCAAGGCTCAATCAGAGTGACAGCGTGAGCTCGGCCCGGCGTTCATTTCGCCGCGCCTGGTGCGCGAACAGCCGGTTCGACCGCTCCGCTTTTCGCGTCTTGCGATCTTCGGGGTGAATCAGCGCCTGCAGTTTCGGCAGGACTTCGTTGATGGACGCTTCGCCGGCTGCGATCAGGCGTCGCTTGTATTGGTTCGAGAAGCCGGCGTAATACGGGAGGACCGGCTGGACGAGCACGGTTGTGTCATCGACTTCGGCGTCGACGAGCCGGCGCTTGAGCGCACCCTGCATCAGCCACTCCGGTGGGTAGGATGGCATCGACGGTGCCTCATCGAGTCGCGCCTGGACGTCGACTGCGATGACGACGTCTGCGCCCAACTGTTTGGCCACGCGGATCGGCACCGGCGCGACGCTCTCGCCATCGACATAGTGCGCCCCATCGATGATCACCGGCATGAAGACGCCGGGAATCGCGATCGATGCACGCACCGCCAGGGCGGCGTTGCCGCGATTGAGGATTTCCAGTCCGCCGGTTTCCACATGGGTGACGACCGCGGCGAACGGTTTCTTCAGGTCTTCGATGGCCTTGCCTTCAAGCAGGCGGGCAAGCCTCGATTGCAGCGCGCGCCCCGTGACGAACCCGTAGTCGGAGATGGCGAAATCGACGATATCGAGTGGCGTGGTGTCGAGCGCGATGGCTTCGATTTCATCGGGCGTGAAGCCGGCCGCATACAACGCGCCGAGGACAGCGCCACCCGATGTCCCGACGATGAGATCGGGAATGTACCCCTTGGCTTCCAGTGCCTTGAGCACCCCGATCTCCGCGAAGACGCGCGGGCCGCCGCTGCCTAGTGCGAGCGCAATCACCTGACCGTCCGGCTTGATGACAGGCGCGGGCTCGAAGCGCGGCGAGTCGTCGGCGGAATAGTTATGGGGCTGCTCGACGCAGCTCACCGGAATCCATATCCCGATCAGGAACCCAAGACTGCGGGCCAACACGCCCAGCATGACGCCCCTTTCGACCTGGTCGAGGACTCCGATGAATTCGCCACGCAAAGGCAAAACGTGTTCGGCACCACGCAATGACCGGCGGGAGTCAACCCGATTTGGCCGTGCGCGTCGCACTCCAGCGATCGGAGCCGGACTGGCCTTCCATCCGCTCTCCGGTAATGCGCCCCACGTATTCCCTGCGGCCGCCTTGTCCGTCCGGCGCGCTGAAGCGGATCTCATCGCCTCGCACCGACCCGTTCAGCGGCGACAGGCGGTCGCCTCGTTGCACGTTGCCTTCCACTTTCTGGAACGTTTGTGAAATCTGCAAATTCGACTTGTTGCCACCGACCTCGAGGGACCATGTGCCCGCCACCTTGGCCGGGACGATCCAAAGGTAGGCGCTGCGTCCTTCAACATTCGCCGTTTCGTCGGCGACCCACTCGCCCATATCGAACGCATGCGACACGATCCGCGTGCCCGCTTTCATGTCGAGCAATTTCGGACGCAATTTGACGTTGAGGCTTGGCAGCAGGTACATCGCAATCACCGATGCCTGGCTGAAATCGGTCTCGAAGATATCGGCCTTCATGAACTTCACCATATCGGCCACGCCTTCGCGTGCGGCGCTCTGGTTCGAGAGCACCACCATGTCGGGGTTGTATTCGATGCCCATCGCACGCGCATTGAAGGTCTTGCTCGCGGCGATGGCGATGCGGCCGTCGCCCGAGCCAAGGTCCATGACGAAGTCTTTTGGGGTGACATTGGCCATGCGGAGCATGCGATCGACCAGCGCATCCGGGGTCGGTACCCAGATGACATCCTTGCCTGATTGCCCGACCTGCGGCTGAAACTCGCTTGGCTTCGCGGTTTGAGCCAATCCATGCGTTGCGAGCAGCGCCGCGCAGGCAAATCCGGCGAGCGCGCGAAGTGGTTTGATCGTCATGCTGGGGATCCTTTCATTGCAATCGATGAGATCGACGGCACGCAGTCCATCGATCAATGTGCGTGCGGGGGAAACGGCGCCCATCCCGCTCTTTGAACCATCCCGTTGTTTGAATTATCGTGATTGGTCGCGCGGCGTCTCCCAGTGCGACCATAGCAGAATGACCCATTCGTCGCCAGTCGCAAAGTGTGTCGGTGATTCACCGTGGCGGCACCTGCCGCGCTCGCGCGTCGAGTGCCTGTACACTTCACCGGAACGAACATGCAGGGGCCCTAGCAATGCTCGCAGGCATACCGCCCGCCACCGTCGGTACATCGATCGACGAGATCGATACGCCGGCACTCGTCCTCGATCTCGACGCGTTCGAGCGCAACATCGTCACGATGACCACCGCGGTGCGCGGATCCGGTGCGCGCCTCCGGCCGCACGCGAAGAGCCACAAGTGCCCTGAGATTGCCAAGCGCCAGATCAAGGCGGGGGCGGTTGGCATCTGCTGCCAGAAGGTGAGCGAGGCGGAGGCCTTCGTCGACGCGGGCATACGTGATGTATTGGTCACGAACGAGATCGTCGGAGCGGCCAAAGTCCGCCGGCTCGCGCATCTGGCAAGGCGTGCGCGCATCGCCGTTTGCGTCGACGACGTGCGCAACGTCGCGGAGCTCTCGGCGGCGGCCAACGAGGCAGGCGTGGTCATCGATGCATTGGTGGAGATCAATGTCGGCGCGAATCGCTGCGGGGTCGAACCGGGTGAACCGGCGCTCGCGCTCGCGCGCGCCATCAAGGCTGCGCCGTTTCTGCGCTATGCCGGCATCCACGCGTATCAGGGCTCGGCGCAGCATCTGCGCGCAGTAGCCGATCGTCGCGCCGCGATCGATCGCGCGTCGGCGGCGGCGCGCAAGACCAAGGAGCTCCTCGCCCACTACCGGATTCCCTGTGAAACCATCACCGGGGCGGGAACGGGCAGTTTCATGTTCGAGGCCGCGAGCGACGTCTACAACGAGCTGCAGCCGGGTTCCTACATTTTCATGGACGCCGACTACAACGCGAATGCCTGGGATGGTTTCCCGCGATTCGAGCAAAGCTTGTATGTCTTCACCAGCGTCATGAGCACGCCCACGCGTGATCGCATTGTCGTGGATGCGGGGCTCAAGGCATCCAGCACCGATTCCGGATTGCCGGTCGTGACCGGCTGGCCGGGGCTTGAATACACGAAAGCCTCGGACGAGCACGGCGTGGTGCGTGTCGCCGATACCGCGCGGCTGCCCGCGCTGGGCGAGCAACTGCGGCTGATCCCCGGGCACTGCGATCCGACGGTGAACCTCTACGACTGGATGGTGTGTGTGAGGAAGGAGCGCGTCGAGGCGGTCTGGCCGATCAGCGCGCGCGGCGCGGTCAGGTGAGCGTGACATTTTGCACGAGGCGTTCGGCACACCCGAAATAGCGGGAGGATTGCCGCGTTCATCTTCGCATCGCGGGTCGTGCCCGATATCGATAATGTGACGATGATAGTGCCCCCATACTGACATCGGTGAACGACGTCCTGGTCCGGGAGTTGGCGCGGTAACGCGACCAGACTCCTCATCCGATCATGCTGGATATGCTTCGCTCGCTGTTTCGCAGCGAGCCACTCCTCCGCGATGCTGCCGCGAACGCCTCGGCGCGTGATCGGGCGCTCGAACGGGCGTATACGCGCCTAAATCATGTCTCGACTCTTGTTACTTCGGATGACGTAGCAGGGGGTCCGCCGCTGCCGCGGCGATCGATGTCATCCTATGTGCTCCGCGATCCGGTGCTCGATCGCGATGGACGCATCGCGGGCTACGAGTTTTCGCTCGATCGCCAAAGGCAAATGCGGTTCAAGAACCGTCATGCCGTCATCCGGAAGTTGTACGACGATACCTTGATCCGAGAGCTTTCGGGGATCGGCATCGATAGCCTCCTCGACAATCGACTGGCCATCATGGAGGTGGCTACCAGGTCGGTCGCGAAGGGAATAATCAGCGACCTGCCCAGCACGAACACCGTGCTTGTCCTCGATTCCTCGCAGGAGGCCTCGGCCGGTGAAGCTATGGCGCACGCCGGCATCGACGCCGTGGCGAACGCCGGTTTTCGGGTCGGGTGGAAGCTCGACGTACTCTCAGACGCCATCATGGGCATTCTCGCCCGCTGCGAGTTTGTGCAGATCGAGACGCCCGCATTCGATGGTGTCCAGTTGAAGGAGCTCGCGCGAAAATTGAAAGGCGTGAATCGCCCCGAAGGCGTCACCCCTATCAAGCTCATCGCGCGAGACGTGCAAACCTCGGATGATTTCCAGCTTTGTTTTCGCACCGGGTTCGACTACTTCCAGGGGCCGTTCATTACGAGCCGGGAAAGCTGGGCGCCGCAGAAGTGCGATGTCAATCGGGTCCGTGTCATCCAGATTCTCGACCGGTTGCGAAGCGGCGCCGATCATGCGGCGCTCGCGGAAGACATTCGCACCGAGCCGGTCCTGACATTCAGGTTGCTGCGGTACATCAACGCGCCGGCATTCGGATTTCAGCGGCAGATCGGTACGATCGATCAGGCGCTGCGCGTCCTTGGTGGCCGGAAACTGTACCGCTGGTTGTCCCTCCTCCTCTTCGACATGAAGGCTCGCAGCTTTGCGGAGCGCGCGTTGCTCGAGCAGGTGCTGATACGCGCCCGGCTGATGGAGTCGCTTGGCGCCGGAACGGTCGAACCTGATCTCGCCTATCTCACCGGCATCTTCTCGATGCTCGATCAGTTTCTCGACCAGCCCATCGACGCACTTTTCGCGCAGATCAGCCCGTCCGCGCAAGTGGAAGACGCGCTCCTTAGGCAGACCGGACCCTACGCCCATTTCCTCGATCTTGCGAAGGCGTGCGAGCAAGGCGATCCGGGGCTCATAGCCGTGATTGCCGCCACGTGTGCGCTCCAGGCGGACGCCGTCAACGAGGAGCTCATCGCCGCCATGGGCTGGGCGTACGACGTGGTCGCATCCTCGGAGTGATCATGATGAATATCCTTCGTTCGCTATTTCGCAGCGCGCCGTCTCCCTCCGAGGGCGATCTTCGGGCGCGAGCGCATGAGCGGGCGTACGGTCGTCTAAACGAAATTTCCTCAATCATCACTCGAGGGGACGCTTCCCTTTGCGCGCCGCCGTCTCCGCGGGCGATATCGTCCTACTTGCACCGCGATCCGCTACTTGATCGAAATGAGCGTATCGCGGGCTACGAGTTTTCGCTCGATCGCCAAAAGCAGATGCGGTTCAAGGATCGGGGGGCCGTTATCCGCAAGGTGCATGACGATACCTTGATGCGGGTGCTTTCGACTGTCCAGGTGGACCGGCTACTGGTCAATCGACTGGCCATTGTTGAAGTGTCCGCCGCGTCGGTCGCCGATGGAATAAGCAGTCGGATGCCACGCGGCAACACCGTCGTTGTCCTCGATTTCTCACAGCAGGTCTCGCTCAATGAGGCCGTCGCATTGGCCAGCATTGGAACCGTGGTGAACGCTGGTTTTAGGGTGGGCTGGAAGCTTGGCGAATTGTCCGAAGACATCATGGCCATTCTCACGTGCTGCGAATTTGTCCAGATCGATACGCCCGGCTTCGACGGTGTTCAGTTAAAGGAGCTCGCAAGAAAACTGCGGCGAGCAAATCGCCCCGGTCGCATCACCCCCATCAGACTCATTGCGCGAGATGTGCAAACCTCCGATGACTTCCAGCTTTGCTTTCGCGCCGGATTCGATTACTTCCAGGGGCCGTTCGTCACGAATCGCGAAAACTGGACGCCACCACGGAGCGACATCGACCGGGTCCGCGTCATCCAGATCCTCAATAGGCTGCGAAACGGCGCCGGCAATGCAGTGATTGCGAGAGAGCTTCGCATGGAGCCGATATTGACGTACAAGTTGCTGCGATATGTCAACTCGACGGAAATGGGGTCCCAGGGTCCGATCGGTACGATCGATCAGGCGCTGCTCGCGATTAGCGGTCAGCAACTGTACCGATGGTTGTCGCTTCTCCTTTTCGACATGAAGGTTCGCGGTTTTGCCGAGCGCACGTTGATCGAGCAGGTGCTGGTACGCGCGCGGATGATGGCGTCGCTTTGCGCCGGAACGGTCGATCCTGAACTTGCTTTTCTCACCGGGACGCTCTCGTTGCTCGATCGGTTGCTGGGCCGACCCATTGCAGACCTCCTACTGCAGATCAGCGTGCCTGCGGAAGTGAAGGACGCGCTCATTGCGCAGACCGGCCCCTACGCGCATCTCCTTGATCTTGCGGTCGCGTGCGAGCAAAGTGATCAGGGACTCATAGCAGTGACCGCCGCCGTGTGCGGCCTCGACGAGAGCGCCGTCAACGCGCAACTCATCGCCGCCATGAACTGGGCCTACGAGGTGATGTCAGTTACCGATTGACGGCAAACACGGTGCATTGCGGTGAGCGTGCCGTTCCGCACGCATTATTCGGCGCACCCGAAATTGCGGTGGATTTGACGCGTTCATCGTCGCATCGCGGACCGAGCTCCACCTCGACAATGGAACGTAGGCCGTGCTCGTACCCTGACCATTCCAGTCGTGACCCCGTAATCTGCACGGTAACGCAACCAGCCTGCGGATCCAAGATTGTGCTGAATATCCTTCGTTCCCTGTTTCGCGGTCAGAAGGCTCCTCGCGAGCCCGCCATGGTCCCGCAGGAAAATGAACGAGCCATCGCTTGTATGAATGAAATTTCGCGCCGCACTCCTGCGGTCAATGAACTTGCACGCCCGCCGACGCCCCGGCGAGAGATGTCGACATTTGTTTGTCGCGATCAGATAGTCGATCGCAGTGAACGCATCGCAGGCTACGAGTTCTCGCTGGACAGCCAGATGCAATCGCGCTTCAAGGACCGAAGCGCGGGGATCCGCAAGGTGTACGACGACGCTTTGCTCCGCGAGCTTGCGGCATCCAGGGTTGGCAACCTCCTCGTTGATCAAGTCGCCTTGGTCGAGGTGGCGCTCGAATCGGTTGCCAAGGGAATGCCCGGCGAGTTGCCTCGTGCGAATAGCGTGCTTGTCCTCGATCCGATGCAGGAATCCTTGCCTGATGAGGCTATGGCCATTGCGAGCATCGACCGGCTCGTAGGCGCTGGATTGCGTATTGGATGGAAGCTCAGGTCCGCACCCGAAGGCCTGACGCCGGTTCTCGCGCGTTGTCAGTTCGTGCAGATCGCAGCCTCCGCGTTCGACGGTGTCCAGTTGAAGGAGCTCGCGCGGAAATTGCGGCGACTGAATCGCCCTGATGGCACGGCACCCCTCCTGCTGATTGCTCGGGATGTGCAAACATCGGATGACCATCAGCTTTGCTTTCGCGCCGGATTCGATTACTTCCAGGGGCCGTTCGTTATGCGCCGCGAGAACTGGAAGCCGCCGAAGAGCGATGTCGATCGCATCCGTGTCTTCCAGATCCTCAACCAGTTGCGAAGCGGCGCCGACAATACCGTGCTTGCGAAAGCGCTTCGCATGGAGCCGGTACTGACATTCAAGCTGCTGCGTTACGTCAATTCCGCGGCGATAGGATGGCAGCGACAGATCGGTACGATCGAGCAGGCGCTGCTTGTCATCGGCGGCCAGAAGCTTTACCGATGGTTGTCGCTCCTCGTCTTCGACATGAAGGACCGCGGCTTTGCCGAGCGTGCGTTGATCGAGCAGGTGCTGGTACGCGCCCGGATGATGGAGTCGCTCGCGGCTGGAACGGTCGATCCGGACCTCGCCTTCCTCACGGGTCTGCTCTCGCTGCTCGATCAGTTGCTGGGTCGCCCCATCGGCGACGTCCTATCGCAAATCACCTTGCCGCTCGATGTAAAGGACGCGCTCCTCAAGCAGACCGGCCCCTATGCGCCGCTCCTCGACCTTGCGCAAGTGTGCGAGCAGGGTGATCAGGCACGCATATCGGCGGCCGCTAGCAGGTGCAGGCTCGCCGAGGATGCCGTCAATGCGCAACTCATCGCCGCTTTGCGCTGGGCGCACGAGGTGGCGGCGATCACGGAGTGACCGCGTGTTGAATTTCGCCGGCGGCGTTATGCTCCACTGATTCGGAATCCGTGCGTCCTGCGGCGCCGATTCCCACGGGAGCTTCGATGCAGATTGCGAAACGCACGACCGGGGTGATGTTCTGTGTCATCACACTCATCGCGTCAGTGGCGGCAACCAAGGTGTTTGCGCAGGAATTTCCGAAGAGCCCGGTGCGCCTGATCGTGCCGTTCACCGCGGGTGGCCCGACCGACACGATCGCGCGTCTGGTGAGCATCAAGCTGCACGAGATGTGGTCGCAGCCGGTCTTGATCGAATACAAGCCGGGCGCGGGCACGGTAATCGGCGTGGATCATGTGGCGAAGTCCGCACCCGACGGCCACACGATCGGCGTGGTCGTATCGAGTTACTCGATCAATCCCGTGCTGCGCCGCTCGATGCCCTTTGACGTGCTGAAAGACTTGTCCGGTGTCACGCGGCTCACGAGCTTTCCGATCGGCCTCACGGCGTACCCCGCTGCACCGTTCGATGATCTCAAGGGTCTCGTCGCCTACGCGAAAGCGAATCCGGGCAAGCTCGCCTATGCGACACCGGGGGCGGGTGGCACCTCCCATCTCGCGATCGAGCTGTTGAAGGGGCTGGCCGGGATCGATCTTCTGCATGTGCCCTACAAAGGTAGTGCGCCCGCGCAGACAGACGTGATGGGTGGTCGTGTGCCGCTCATGTCCGATCCGTTGTTTTCATCGATGCCGTTCGTGCGCGCGGGCAAAATGAAAGTGATCGCCGTAACGAGCGAGAAGCGTACGCCGGGGTTCGAACAATTTCCCACCGTTGCGGAAACGTTCCCTGGCTTCGATGTCGCCGCTTATCTGGGCTTTATCGTTCCCTTCGCGACACCGCGCGCTGTCGTGAAGAAAATCCAAACCGATGCGGTGAAGGCGGTCAATCTGCCGGACGTGCGTGCGCGAATCGCCGAGCTGGGCAATCAGGTCGTCGGGTCGACGCCGGAAGAATTCGATGCATTCGTCGCGGATGACATGAAGAAATGGGCGAAGGTGATCAAGGACGCGGGCATTCCGCTTGAATAGAACGCCGGCCGGCCGGGCGCGCAGAAGCCCATAGACCGGCAAACTTTCCCACTTGTCAAAGGGGGCGGCGAAGCGGGGGATTTTTGGTCTCATCGCAAGAACCCGAAGCGCACGATGCATCGCAGCACCGAAAGAATTCTCACCACGCATGTCGGTAGTCTTATCCGCCCGCCGGCGCTCGTCACGTATCTGCGTGCGAAGCAGGACAGGACGCCGGTCGACGACAACGCATTCGAGGGGAAATGGGAAATGCCTTTCCACTTTTCTTCCTCTGTGTCCCCTGGGTCCTCTGTGGTTCATGATTTAGGAGTACGCGCGGCGAATCGCGCTGATTCCTGAGATGATTCGCGCAGTCCGGTTACCAATGAGGAGATTGGGATGAGAAGTTTGGCAATTGCAAGGCTTGTGATCACCAGCGCTGCGTTGGCCTTAGCGATTGGCATTCGTCCAGCGGCGGCCCAGACAAGTCTCACGATGTCGAGCTGGGTGCCCGCGACGCATTCGGTGACGAAGTCGCTTGCAGCCTGGGCGCAGGATGTTGAAAAGGCTTCGAGCGGACGCATCCGCATCACCGTGCTTCCCAAGGCGCCGATGGCGCCCACCGGAACGCTCGATGGCGTGATCAGCGGATTGGTCGATCTCTCCTTCATCTCCCACGGCTACACACCGGGCCGCTTCGTAATAACCAAGGCGGCTGAAATGCCGTTCCTTGGTGACAACGCCGAGGTCACGTCAGTCGCCTATCACCGCGTGCATGAGCGAACCCTTGCCGCCGGTGGAGAACACAAGGGCCTGCGCGTGCTCGCCATGTTCACCCATGGACCGGGAACGATCGCGACCACGAAGAAAGCCGTGACCAGCCTTGCCGATGCCGCGAATATGAAGATTCGCGTGGGCGGTGGCCTCATGCACGAAATCGCCAACGCGATGGGGGTCAACGCGTTGCTCAAACCGGCGCCCGAGTTGTACGAATTGCTCTCGGGCAATGTGGTCGACGGCACCCTTGGGCCGGCCGAGATGATCATCTCGTTCAAGCTCGAAAAGGTCCTGAAGCATATGACGCGGCTGCCTGGTGGGCTCTACAACACGAGCTTTGCCGTGCTGATTGCGGACGATCGCTTCAACAAGCTGTCGAAGCAGGATCAGGACGCGATGTTGTCGATTTCTGGGGAGCGCCTGGCGCGTCGCATCGGCGCCGACTGGGACAAGAGCGAGAAGTTGGCCGATGAGGCCATGCGTGCCAACAACATTCAAGTCGTCATGGCAAGCCCGGCGTTCATCAAAGAGATTCGCGAGCGGATCGATCCTCTCGAGCAGAAATGGATCAAGGAGGCGACCGGCAAGGGGATCGAACCGGCGAAGGCGCTCGCCGAGTTGCGTGACGAGATCAAGAAGGTTGCGGCGGGGAAGTGATCGCCTGATTAATCGGGTCGGGCACCCGGGGCACGACGTTACGCCTCAATCACGAGCGATCCGCAGATTGCACAGATTTTCGCCGATCCTCAGGCAATGGAATCGTGGCCTCGCGTTATCGTCGTCGTGTCCCGATACGGCAACGGGCCGGTAAGCGAATTTTCCGCGCAATCTGCGTAATCTGCGGACAAGGGCGTTACGTCATGAATCTCCTGCACCGCCTCGACGGATTTCTCGGTGTTATCGGCGCCGCCGTGTTGTTCGGCATGATGATGCTCACATTCGCGGACGTGATCATGCGTTATGTATTCAACGCCTCGATGCGCGGGGCGTTCGAGATCACCGAGCTCCTGATGGTGATCCTGATCTATGCCGGTCTGCCGGTCGTGTCGCGCCACAATCTGCATGTTACGACCGACCTGATCGACCGGTTCCTGACGCCGCGCGTGCGCCGCGTATTCGATGTCATCGGACAGCTCATCTGTGCCGCTGTACTGTTCGGCGCGGCGTGGCTCATCTGGATCAAGGCGGGCAAGTTGGCGGCTCTGCGTGACACGACCGCAGCGTTGCACATCAAGCTCGCGCCGTTCGTCTATCTGATGTGCGCGTTGATATTCGTGACCGCGGTGATTCACCTGATCAAGGCCTTCACCGACGGGCCCGCGTTGGGCACCGAAGCAGGCACCGAAGCAGGCGTGGGGGCACTTTGATTTGACCGAATTCATGCTCGGCTTCATCGCGATGCTCGCGCTCATGTTCCTGCGTGTGCCGATTGCGTTCGCCATGGGGATCGTCGGATTCGTCGGCCTCGGCCTCTTGCGCAACTGGAACGTCGCGCTCGCGTCGGCTACCGCGGTGATTTACGAATCCGGATTCTCTTATCAGTTTTCCGTCTTGCCGCTGTTCATCCTGATGGGCAATTTCGTCACCCGTGCCGGTCTCTCGCAGGAACTGTATCGCGCGGCCTACACGTTCATCGGGCATTTGCGTGGTGGCCTCGCGATGTCGACCATCGTCGGCTGCGCGGGGTTCGGTGCGATCTGCGGATCATCGATCGCTACCGCCGCGACGTTCGCCAAGGTCTCGTATCCGTCGATGCGCAAGTTCGGCTATTCGGATGCGCTCGCGGCGGGCTCGATCGCCGCCGGTGGCACGCTTGGCATCCTGATCCCGCCATCGGTGATCATGGTGATCTACGGCATCATGACCGAGACCAGCATCGGCAAGCTGTTCGCCGCCGGCATTCTCCCCGGCATTCTCGCGACATTTCTGCTGTGCTGCGCGGTCGCCGTCACCACGCACCGCGATCCGGCGGCCGGTCCTCCCGGTGAACGATCGACTTGGCCCGAGCGGCTCGAGGCGCTGAAAGGCGTATGGGGCGTCCTCGTGCTGTTCGTCATCGTGATGGGTGGCATCTATGGCGGCATATTCACCGCCACCGAAGGGGCTTCGATCGGCGCTGTGGGCGGCCTGATGTTCGCTTGGTTGCGCCGCACGCTGACATGGCGCGTGTTATACGAAATTCTCGTCGAGAGCACGCGTACCACCGCCATGCTATTCGCGATCCTGATTGGTGCGTTGATCTTCGCCAATTTCGCCAATTTCACCAGCATGCCGGGTGATCTTCGCAGTTTCGTCGCGCAGTTCCAGCTGCACCCGATCTGGGTGATCGTGGCGATCTGCTTTGTCTACATCTTGCTCGGCACCGCGATGGAAGAGCTGTCGATGATCCTGCTCACTGTGCCGGTGTTTTTTCCGCTGGTGATGAGCCTTGGATTCGACCCTGTATGGTTTGGCATCATCGTGGTGGTCGTGGTCGAGATCGGTCTGATCAGTCCGCCCGTCGGCATGAATATTTTCGTGCTGCGCACGCTCATTCCGAGCATACCGTTGGCCGCCGTGTTTCGCGGGGTCACACCGTTCGTGATCGCCGATGTGGTGCGCCTGTTTATCCTGGTGGCATTTCCGGCCATCAGTCTTTACCTCCCCAATCTGTTCTTCTAACCCCGAGGCGAGAAGCCAATGACCGCCGCGACTCTTCCCCCACCTTTTCGCGCCGACCATGTCGGAAGCCTATTGCGCCCACCGGCGTTAGCGGATGCGCGAGCTCGCCGCAAGAATGCGGAGCTCGATCGCAGCGCCTATCGCGAGATCGAACAGCAAGCGATCCGGGAAGCCGTATCGATGCAGGAAGCCATCGGGCTGCAGTCGATTACCGATGGCGAATTCGGTCGCGACTATTGGCATCTTGATTTTCTGTCGCAGCTCGACGGCGTCAAACTGAACGAGAATCCCGGGCTCAAGTTCGGCAGCAGCGGCGAGCAGCCGCCGATTTGCGCGGTGACCGGCAAGGTGCGCTACGCACGGCCGATCATGATCGAGGATTTTCGCTTCCTCGCCGGCATCGCAAAACGGATGCCCAAGTTCACGATCCCGTCGCCCTCGATGCTTCACATGCGAGGTGGGCGCGCCGGCATTGCGCGCGAGGCCTATCCGGACCTCCAAGCGTTCTGGGCGGACGCCGTGCTGGCGTATCGTGCAGCGATTGCCGCTTTCGCCGCCGCCGGTTGCTCGTACCTGCAGTTGGATGACGTCGCGTTCTCATATCTTTGTGATCCGCGCTTTCGCGAGGGATGCCGCAAGAATGGTGATGATCCCGATACGCTGCCCCGCACCTACGCTGACACCATCAATCGCGCCCTGGAAGGCCGACCGCCCGGCATGACGATCACCATGCACACCTGTCGTGGCAACTTCAAGAGCGCCTGGGTCGCCGAGGGCGGTTACGATCCGGTGGCCGAGGTGATGTTCGCAACGAACGTCGATGCGTTCTTCATGGAATTCGACTCGGCGCGCGCCGGCGGATTCGAGCCGTTGCGGCTGTTGCCGCGTGGCAAGAAGGTCGTGCTCGGATTGGTCACGACGAAGGTCGGCATGCTGGAAGGGAAGGATGCGATCAAGCGGCGCATCGACGAGGCGGCGAAAATCGTGCCGATCGAGCATCTGTACTTGTCTCCGCAGTGCGGCTTTTCGAGCACGCACCATGGCAACGCGCTCTCGCATGAGGATCAGTGGCGCAAGCTCGAGCTTGTCGTGGAGGTCGCGCGTGACGTGTGGGGTAAGTATTAAAGCACGTTACGACTGCTCGACGGCGATCACGACGCCGGGCAACCCGCGGTGCTCGCGTCACGCACCGCTTGTATCTCTATCGGCGGACGAGATTCCTCGGGGATCATGAAAAACCCCCACCGACGGGAACGCTTGCCAGAGGCCACCCGGCTCGTATAGGCCGCGAGCGGAATCGAAATGACCAACGCCCCAACGACCGGGGCAAGCCACAACAGGAACGGCGGGCTGAGCTCGAACACGAAGAGTGCCCAGGCGATGCCGAGTACCGTGTGTCCGCCGTGGCGGGACAACGCATCACGCCAGCTGGTCTCGGTATCGGCACGTGTCGGTGACTTCCACGACGTGCGCCGACCGAGCAATGCGGCCACGACGAAGCGTGCATGAAAGAGCATGCGGATCGGCGCCAGCAGCGCCGAGAGCACCCATTCCATGAACGCGCTTGCGAGCAGACGAATGGGGCCGCCAAAGCCCGATGCGTCGCGGCGCAACGCGACGAGTATCGCTGCCACCTTGGGGAGGAACAGGATCACGGCCGTTGCGCTGAAGAGCGCGATCGCACGATACGGGTGCCATTCCGGCCACAATGGAAACAGTTGGTACGGTGCGACGAAGTAGCGCGGCGTGCCCAGGGTGTGCACCGCCAGGAGCGCTGTGGAGAGCGCGAGCAAGACAAGCCACAAGGGTGCCGCGAGATAGGCCATGACACCGGTCATGAACATGAAGCGGTGTGCCGCGTGCAGGCCGGGCATCACGGTGAATCGGGAATTGATCAGATTGCCGTGACACCAGCGTTGATCGCGCGTGAGCTCGTCCTGCAGATTGGGCGGCGTTTCCTCATAGCTGCCGGGCAGGTCGTAGGCGATCCACACCGCCCACCCGGCCCGGCGCATCAACGCGGCCTCGACGAAATCGTGTGACAGAATCTCACCGGAAAGCGCCCCCCGCCCGGGCAGCCGCGACAAGGCGCAATGGCGCATGAACGGCGCCACGCGGATGATCGCGTTGTGGCCCCAGTAATGCGCCTCACCGAGTTGCCAGAAGTGCAGACCGGCGGTATAGATCGGTCCGTACATTCGAGTGGCGAACTGTTGTACGCGCGCATACAGCGTGTCGCGGCCGACTGCAATGGGCGCGCTTTGAATGATGCCGGCGTTCGGATTGGCTTCCATCAGGCGAACGAGCACGGTGAGGCAATCGCCTGACATCACGCTGTCGGCATCGAGCACGACCATATATTGATAGTTCGCACCCCAGCGTCGGCAAAAGTCGGCGATATTGCCGCTCTTCCTCTTGATGTGGTGTTTGCGTGCTCGATAGAAGATGCGCGCCGCGCCGTCCGTCGCTTTGCACAATGCGCGCCACGCCGCCATTTCCGCGGCCCGGACAGGTGAGTTGTTGGTGTCGCTGAGGACATAGAAATCGAAGGACTGCAACGCGCCGGCTCGTTCCAGCGACCGGTATGTGGCATGCAACCCGGCGAAGACGCGGTCGGTATCTTCGTTGCGGACCGGCACGACGATTGCTGTGCGCGCATCCTCCGGCAGCGGCGAAACATGGCGGGCGGACCGCGTGATTGCGTAGCGGTCGCGACCCAGCATGACGAGCGCGACACCGGCCATGGCTGTCCAGAATCCAGCCGATATCCAACCGAAGAGGATGGCGAAGAGCGTGAGAATCGCGATCTCGAGCACATGCCGTCCCGAGTAGGGCAGCACCGTAGCGAGGAAGTCGGTCGCGATCCACGTCTGCGCAATGGTAAGTGTCAGCAGCACCACGCGGCGCACGACGCCGGTCGTCTGCCAGTGGCCGCGTGAATCGGGCGAGTCGCAACGCTCGAGCCTCTCGCGTCTGGAATCGCGCGGCGCCATTGACGTCCGGTTGAGAGGCGGTGCAGCGACGATGTGCTGCGCCGCTCGCCGCGTGCCGCCTAGACGGGTGGGATTATGTAGCTCCATGTCTCGGACAACGTCTCATTTGCAACGCGGAGGAAGGCGCGCACCTCGATTGGTTTCTTGTCGTCAGCGCGGCGTAGACGCAGCGCCATTCGCCACCCACCGGTCACTTCGTTGTGAAAGGTCACGTTCTCCACGATCTGGGCATTGCCATCGACCGCAACGATGCCTTGCACTTTGGTGTCGGCGGACAGCTTCGAGAGGGGAGGCCCGGCGAAGTCGACCGCGAATGCGAGCGTCCCGTCAGGCTTGGTCTGATAGCCATGTCCGCGGCGAGTCTGCGCGACCCACGCAAGTGGCGGCCGCGCCTCGGTGTCCTTCTGCCAAAGCAGCCGGTATTCGAATTCAAAGGCTTCGAGGGGGCGGGGGGCCACGGCCGGGACCCAGAACGCCACGATGTTGTCGTTGGTCTCGTCCGGTGTGGGAATCTGCACGAGCTCGATGCGGCCCTCGCCCCACTTGCCCCTCGGTTCCACCCAGACGCTGGGCCGCAGCTCGTAACGGGCTTCGAGGTCCTCGTAGCTCGCGAAGGAGCGATCGCGCTGCATCAGGCCGAATCCCGCCGGATTGGTGAGGGCGAAGGAGGTCGTTAGTAATCGACGCGGGTTGGTCAGCGGGCGCCAGATCCATTCACCGGTGCCCGCATGGATCGACAGTCCATCGGAGTCGTGGACCTCCGGGCGATACGCGTCGCCATTCGCGCGCCGGTTCTCGCCGTAGAAGAACATGCTGGTAAGCGGGGCCAACGCGAGCTTCGCGACGTTTTCCCGCAAGAACAAGTGCGCCTTCACTTCAAGCGCCGTCTCGACGCCGGGTGTTATCACGAAACGGTAAGCGCCGGTGGCGCGACGAGAGTCGAGCAGTGCGAAGACGGTGAGGGACCGTGCATCGGCATTGGGCCGCTCGATCCAGAGCTCGACAAAGCGCGGGAATTCCTCACCTGAACTGAGCGCCGTATCGATGGCGAGTGCGCGCGCTGATATGCCGTAGCGCTGACCCTTTCCTAGTGCACGGAAGTAACTGGCACCCAGGAAAACCAGCACCTCATCCTTGTACTTATTCGAATTGATCGGGTAATGGACTCGAAACCCCGCGAAGCCGCTATTGGCGATCGCCTTCGGGTCGATCTTGTTGGCGCCGTAGTCGAACGAATCCGCCCGGAATGGGATTTCGCGCGGACCGCTCGCGGAAACTTCATTGATCCGTACCGTTTGCGCGAAGTTGAACCCGGCATGAAAGAACGCTAGCTCGAAGGGCAACTTCTCCTCGCGCCAGATGTTGCGATCCGGTTTAAAGCGGATGTCCCGGTATTGATCATAGGTGAGGGTACGCAACTCCTTTGTAGTTACCGATTGTGGACTCTTGTAAGGGCTGGTGGCGAGCTTGCGAGCGCGCTCGGCGACGTCGTCCAGACCGAATCCAAAGCACGGCAGCGGAACTACCAAGAGCAGTAGGCCTAAAGCGTGTCGTACCGGGCATCGCGACATAGGAGCCTGGAATAAGAGGACATATGAGAATCCCAATGTCGCTTGTAGTGACGAACACGCCTTCACCGAACGGCGCGACAAACGCATGGACATCCCCGCCGACGCAACTAGCGTGCCCGCGCCCCCGGGCCGCTCAGCGCCCGGATTCTATCCGGCTTTGGAAAGTAAGGAAGCGCAGGACCGCTTACGCGACGACTTGCAAATCAGGCTTCGTCGAACAGGACTCGCTTGATTCCAACCTTGACAACTACCGAGTGATGCGTCCAAACCGAACCGAGGATCAAGAGTCGACGGTCACGATTGACCGCATCCGTTGAGATTTGACTTAATTCGCGTCAAGCAATGACAAGCTCAATAGTCGAGCCAGTCGGCGGTGTCTTCTAGCGCCACGCGTCGATCGACACCGTGCAGTCCTTCAGCCGGCTGCCGTCGAAGATTTTCCACGCGCCCTGCGTCTCACCGCCGGTCACGACAATGTTGATCTCCTCCGGTCGATAGACCTTGAGCTCGTCATCAGGCCCCGCCTTCAAGTTGGTCGCATACGGTTCGACACCGGCCACCGCCAACGGACGCACAAGGGTCTGCACCCACTGGTCGTCCCAGTACTCGCGCGCCGGGAGGGTAACGTTCTCCGCGATCCAGTCGATGAGTTTCTCTTTGCTGTTATAACCCAGCTCGACAAACAAACGCGCCGCGATGGGGTCGATGACGAGGAGAGGCGATTGCCGGGCCGATCCCGCGGTGAATACGCGTTTGAATTTTTCCTGCCAGGTGTCGCGAGGCCCGTATCCGCCCTGCGTAGTGCGACCCCCGCGAAACACGGTCACCGCGCTGTCGGTGCGCTTGAAGCCATAGCGCGTGTGCAACGGCTCCCACGGACTGCGTTCCTCGTTTTCAGGAAACGTGGCGCTGTAGCTATACCCGTTGCCAAGCGAACCCATGTAGGACTCACCCGGAACGGATCCTCCTTGCAAGTTCTGTGAGAGCAGATTGTAGGCGCGGCCGATCGTCGTGTTGGCATGGTTGTACGGGCCCATGACGCCGATACCTGCGTTCATGCCGATTTCATTGCGGATCGGACCGTTGACGACGCCGATGCCGGCAAACGATGTCGTGCTGCTGTTGCGCGCGGTGAGGCCGCTTGCGGCCATCGCGAGGATGACTGGGAAATACGCCGGTCGTGCACCCGCCATCACCGCGTTGACGGCAACTTTCTCGACATTGAATTCCCAGGCTTCGCGAAAGCTGGTCGGGCTCAGATGACCAACCACTTTATCCGGTGCGTGGCGCGTGCCCTTGAGCATTGCCGCGACCCGGGCTTCGGTCGGCAACACGATCGGCAGAAAATCGGTCCAGTGCTGCGCCATGAAGAACTGCTGGAGGTTTTCTTCCGTGTCGGGCTCGAGCAGGCGCGGATTCGAGCGCTCGAAGGAGAGGCCGCGCCGATCTTCATCACGCAGCGGACCGGACAAGGCCTCGATCACTTCCTGCATGAACGGGCGCTTCGAGATCGGATCCTGTCCTTCGATATACCCGCGAAGTTGCGCGGGACTCCGATCGACGAGGGGCTGCGGGACGAACGCCTGGCGCGTCGTCGGCATGCCGTTGGCGAGCGCGGTGGCACGCGCAAGGCGGGCGAACACATGCGTGTGGACGGAGACGGTCGGAACACCCGCCGTCTCGAGGGACATCGCGAGCCCGACGACCGTCGGGCTACAGGTACTTCACAACCCGACCCCGAGGATGGCGGCATGGCCGTTCGCGGCAACCTTGGCGCGCATTCCCGGATCGTCGACCCAACTTTCCCGTGGCTTGATGATCGGCGTCTTCACTGCTGGAAGATGCTTGCCGAACCATTCTTGCAGCTCACGCATGAACACTTCGGAGTTGTCGAACAGGCAATCGACGAGATAAATGGTCTTGCCATCGAGACTGTCGAGCCGTGGCGCAAGTTGCTTGCCGGTAACCTTCGGCGCGAAGCCGCGCGGATCGTGGACCGCTATTCGATCAGACATCGTCACCCTCTTTCGGAACGCGAGCCGGGACACATGCGTTGCGAGGCAGGATACACGCGGGCACGTGCCGCTTCAACCCGCCTGTCGCCGAGTGCATGTCGCCGAGGTGGACCGCCTCGCCGCACGCATCTCGGGCGCCAACGACACCTGCCAATTTCCCGCTGATCGCATCGATCGATCTTCGCGTCGCGCTTCATCCGATGAGCACCGCGGCCACCCTGGTTATGGGCAGCAGTCCCCATTTTTTAGGGTCTCGAACTTAACAAGCTGCGTGTCTCGCCGACTTTATGTATTGACCGCGTGGTGATCACGCCCGTCTCGATGATGCTTCCTTGGATCCTAATCGTGATGCCTCCTCTCCATTTTCCAGTAACGCCACTAAGGACGCCGGACAGGCCGCCCGGTCGTCCAGATTCTCCTACCCGGATCGCGCCGTCCAATGCTGTTCGGGCCGGCGGCTTTACGATTATCGAGGCCATGGTGACGATTGCCGTCATCGCGTTGCTGTCGTCGATCGCAATCCCGATGTATCGGGACTATCAGGAGAACGCACGGGTGTTGCAAGCCGCCAACGATGTTGGATCGATCGCGGCGTTGATCCAGCATTTCTTCATGGACAATCGCACCTATCCTGCCGACCTTGGTGCCGTGAACGCAGGCGCACGGCGGGATCCGTGGGGACGACCGTACGTGTATTTTCCTCATGACGCGAAAAATTTCATGAAGGCTGCGCGTCGCGACAAGAACTTCAAGCCGCTCAACTCCGAATTCGACCTCTACAGCGTCGGCAAGGACGGCGCCTCCAAGCAGAAACTCGATGCAAAGGAGAGCCTTGACGATGTTGTCCGCGCCGTCGACGGACGCTTTATCGGGCGCGCATCGGACTTCAATCCGTGAATATCGGAAGCTCGATCGGGCGCACCAAGGTTGCCCGACGAATTCTGCTGCTTTTCGTGATCGGCGCGCTCTTGCCTGTTTCGACGGCCGGATTGATCTTTCATTTCAAGATTCGGGATGCGTTCATCGACGAGCGCACGCGGCACATCGCCCAGCTTGCCGCATCCCATGTAGGCACAATCAATGATCGGCTTGCACTCGCGGCCGGGTTGCTGGCCCGCCGCGTCGCAGCAGATCCGGTCGGGGCCGTCGAAAACCACGTCGTCGATCCATACTTTCGCGCAGTTCATTCGTTCGACCCTGCGCAGGATTCCACCTCGGATGGCTATCACGACGCCGCGCGGTGGTTGGCCATCCTCGACCAGGACGCCATCGCTCAACTTGCAAACGGTGGGGTAGTTCTGCGCGTTGACGCGAGCTCGGGCGCCACACCGGCGATTCTGCTGCTTCGCCAGAGACCGCATTCTCAGGCGCGAGGATCAATCATTGTCGCGGAGATCAGGCCCGAGTACCTGTGGCCGAGCATCGATGACATGCTGGAGGGGACGCGACTCTGCGTAGTGGATTCAAGCCATGTCGTCCTCCACTGCTCGGGACCTGCTACGGCTTCGGCAATGGACAGGATTCGGAACGACATCGCGGAGACAGGCGAGCGAAGGCTTGCATGGCACGAGGGCGAGGAAGCGGTGCTTGGCAATGCACGCGAGATTTTCCTCAACGCATCGTTTCACGCCAGGCATTGGACCGTCGTCGCCGGTCAATCCGCCGAGCAGGTTCTTGCGCCCGTCGCCTCCACGAGTCGGGACATCGTCCTCGTCATGATGGCCGGGATAGCGATCGCCGTCCTGCTGGGACTCATCCATGTGCGGCGAACGTTGACACCCCTTGCAACCCTCACGAACGCCATTCGACGTATTGGGGCACGCGATTTCACCGCGGCAGTTCAGGTCGACGGATTCGATGAATTCGGCGAGCTGGCAAGATCGTTCAACGCCATGTCACGTCAATTGGGGCAGCAGTTCGATACCCTCCAAGTGCTCGGCGAAGTCGATCGCGCCCTTTTGTCGAGGAAGGACCTGGACGGTAGCGTGGGCATGGTGTTGTCGCGGATCCACGAAATCACACGGTGTGACCACGCACTTGTTTTTCTGATGGAAGAAAAGACCGGCTCGACGTATCGAAAATATGGCGATCCAAGAAGAAACGAGAGCGCCGAGATTCTGGTCATTCCGGAACACGTGACACGCATATTCGCGGGCGCGCCTTCGTGCAATTCGCTGCCCGCGACGGCTTCGAACATCATCACGGAACCGATCCACGCGATGGGCGGCGTTCAGGCGGTCGTGTCGCCTATCAAGGTCGGAGAGAGTCTCCGTGGATTGATCGTGCTCGGGTATCGGACGCATCACGCAATCAGCAGTGACAATGAAGAACTGCTCGCACGCCTGGGCGATCGCCTCGCGGTGATCCTCAACGCCGATGAGCGGGAGCGTGCGCTCTTCAGTTCCGCCCATTTCGATGCCTTGACCGGGCTGTTCAATCGGCGCAGCTTCCTCGAGCAGATCGGCTCCGCTTTCGTGGTGACCACCGATACGATCAAGCCTGTTGCGATCTTCCTGATCGATCTCGATGGATTCGCGAAGGTCAATGATACGCATGGACTGGAAGGTGGCGACGCGCTGCTCTGCGAGGCGACAACACGCATCCGGCGCAGCATGCGCGAGTCGAATGTACTTGCCCGCCTTGGCAGCGACGAATTCGCAATAGCCGTTCCCGATGTCTTTGAATTCAACGAGGCCGCGATGATCGCCAGACGGCTGATCGAGGCGCTGAGCGTTCCGTACGATTTGGCGAATGGACAGGTCTTCGTTACCGCGAGCGTAGGCATCGCATTGTTTCCGACCGATGAACGTGATCCGCTGGCATTGATGAAATGCGTGGAGATGGCGACAAGCCGGGCCAAGCGCTTGGGGCGTGGTCAGTACGCGTTCTTCGAAGAAGCCATGAATCGTGATGCGATCGAGCGCACGAGTCTCGAAAGCGAGCTCCGTGCGGCGATCGAAAATGATCAATTGACCCTCTATTTCCAACCGCAACTCGAGCTCGCATCGAATCGGATCTGCGGCGCCGAGGCGCTGATCCGATGGAAGCACCCGGTACGCGGGATGGTGTCCCCAGCCATGTTCATCTCCTTCGCTGAAGACCTCGGTCTGCTTCCTGCAATCGGGGCGTGGGCCCTGCGAAGCGCGTGTGCGCAGATACAAAGCTGGCGTGCGGAAGGGCTCATGATCGATCACGTTTCCGTGAACGTGTCGCCCAAGCAGCTCTTAGAAGCCGGGCTCGCGGACTTGTTCGTGGAAACCTTGCGCCGGTTCGATTTGCCCATTTCATCGATCCATCTGGAGGTGACCGAGAGCGTTCTAGTTGACAATACCGGCGCCGCCGAAGAAGCGCTGGCGCGATTGTCATCGCTTGGATTCACCATCGAGCTCGACGATTTCGGGACGGGTTACTCCTCGCTTGCGTATCTGCGGCGCCTGCCGGTTTCGGTCGTGAAGATGGATCGGATGTTCCTCTTCAGGATCGAGAGCGATGAGAGCGCGGCGGCACTTGCGCGCGCGGCGATCGATATGGTGCGGGCCCTGCGAAAGCGCGTGATTTTCGAAGGCGTCGAGACCATCGAACAACTTGACTTGCTGCGATCGTGGGAATGCGATGCGATCCAGGGTTTTTACTTTGCCAAACCGATGCCCGCGGCAGACTTCGGAACATTCTTCGCGGAACGGATTGCTGGGGATGTCAAGGCGAGCCGTTCGATTCGGGCACCGGCGGAGACGACACTCTGACCGGGCAGGCTAACGTGGGACGCGAACACCAGCCCGTTCCAACCTTGGCAACACTTCATCGCAGAAGTACGGCAGCTCGTCCGCAAAGTTGACGAACGAAATACCGATTCCTCGGAGCCCCGACGCCGAGAGTCCGATCAGCGTACGCGCGACATGATCCGGATCGCCGACGATCGGCAGGCCGCCCATGCCGTTGGCTTGGTTCATGCGCTGGCGTTTGAGCTCGTGCGCACCGACCGTTGCCTCGGATACCTTCCGCTTGGCCAGAATCGAGTCGACCGCCGACCAATCCGCTTGATCGACGATGCAATGGCGATAGTAGTCGTCGGCCTGTCGCTGCGTGGGTCTGCAAGTGACGACGCCCACTGTGTAGACATCGATTTCGCGACCGTGCGTACGCGCATTCGCTTTCGCTTCTTGTACTGCCTGCGCGGTTGCTTCGGGCGACTGCCCGTAGGCATTGGTGAAGAATGCGTCGCAATTGCGGATCGCAAAGGCGCGGCCGGTGGATGAAGCACCGGCATTCATGATGAGCGGTCGCGAGCCGCCATAGGGCTTCGGCTTCGCGCGCACCTTGGTGAGCTTGATGTACTGCCCATGAAACTCGAAATCATCAGGGCCTTCCCAGGCGAGCTTCACCGCATCGATCCATTCCTGTCCGTATTCGTAGCGCGCGTCGTGCTCACGCTGCTTCACGCCGAACATCTCGAACTCGTCTTCGTTCCAGCCGACGACGATGTTGAGGCCGAAGCGGCCCTCACCCACATGGTCGGCGGTGACGAAATGCTTTGCGGCGATCACCGGATGAAACAAGGGCGCATGCACCGTACCGAACACGGTGATGCGTTTCGTCGAGGCCAGCAGACCCGTCGCCCAGGTGAGTGTCTCTAGCGTTTCGCCCTGATAGTCGGTGTCGCCACCATAGCCTTTCCAGCGACCGATCGGCAGCATGAAATCGATGCCGCGTTCGTCGGCCATGCGAACGAGCCGCAGGTTGTCTTGCCAGCTCCCGGTCCAGCGCTCGGGCACCATTGTCACTGCACGGCCTGAGGAACAGTTCGCACCGAACAACCCGATCTTCAATGCATTGCCGTTGTACATGGCCATGCGATCGCGCAGCGTGATTTGGGGCGATTGCACCGTCGAATCCCGCGAACTTACCGATGCGGCCGTGACCGCGCCCACTCGGTGTACTTGGCGGCTTTCGCATGGGTATCGAGGTAGTACTTCGCATATTCCTCGCCCACCATGATGCGAAGGCCCAGCCCGGAATCCTCCAGCTTCTTCACATGCTCGGGATCTTCCATGGCCTTCTTCAGGACATCTTGCAGATGCTTGATCACCGGCGCGGGGGTTCCCTTGGGTGCACCGATGCCGCGGGTCGAATTCGAGATGACATTCGGCATTCCCAATTCTGGTGTCGTCGGCACGTCCGGCAGGAACTTCGAGCGCTGCGTGTCGAGCACTGCGAGCGCGCGAATCTCGCCTGACTGCACGCGCTTGAAGATGCTGCCGACGTTATCGAACGCGACATCGATATGTCCACCGAGGATGGACGTAATCTGCTGTGCACTGCCATCCAGATGCACGATGCGAAAGATCGAGCCGGGCGAGGCCTCTTCCACCATGAGAATCGCGAGGTGGTCATCCGACAGAATGCCGGTGGTGGCGGCGCTCAGTTTATTCGGTGAGTTCTTCGCGGCTTCCGCCAGATCCTTGAGGGTCTTGAAGGGGCTGTCGGCCTTGACCCAGATCACGCCTGGGTCCAATACCTGGTTGATGACCGGAATGAAACTATCCGGCTTGAAGATCGCCTTTCGCTCCGGATCGAGAATCGTGGTGTTGACCGCCGGCAGGTTGAGAAAGCCGATGTTGTAACCGTCCGGCTTCTGGCGGCTGAGATCGGTCCAGCCGACTTGACCACCGGCGCCGCCCTTGTTGACCACCACGATCGACTGACCGAGGATCTTCTCGGCGATGCCGGCAACGATGCGCGCGCCCACGTCGGTGCTGCCGCCCGGCGGAAAGGCGACCATCAGTTGCACGGGTCTCGACGGAAAAGCCTGGGCGAGGGCGCTCGCCGGAAACGCGAACGTTATGAGTGCAGGCGCTATGCAGAAGGCGATTCGAAGCAGGCGATTGGTCATGGTTTGGCTCCTCATCTTGCAGCAGATTAGCGAGAGTCTACTTGGACTCCGCTTCCTTCATCGCCCGGACGGTGGCGAAGCTCAATGTCGATCCGACTACAACCAGCGCCGCGATCGCGAGCAAGGTGAACGCGATCGGGCGGGTCACGAAAATAGTGAAATCGCCGCCGGAAATCTCAAGCGATGTACGAAGCGATTTCTCCATGAATGGACCAAGAATCAGCGCGAGGACGGCCGGTGCGAGCGGCATGTTGAGCTTTCTCAGCAGATAGCCGATCACACCGAACACCAGCATCACGCCGACATCGAATCCAGACCCCTTCAGGCTGTATGCGCCGACGATGCAAAAAACGAGCGTCCCCACGCAAAGATACTGATAGCGGATTTTCAAGACCTTCGCCCACAGTCCTACCAGCGGGAGATTGAGAATGAGCAACATGACATTGCCGATGAAGAAGCTCGCGATGATCGCCCAGACGAGCTCGGGTTGTTCCTTGAACAGGAACGGGCCAGGGGTGAGGCCGTTGATGATGAATGCGCCCATGAGCACCGCGATGGTCGGTGAGCTCGGGACACCGAGCACCAGCAACGGAATCATCGAGGCGTTGGCATAGGCGTTGTTTGCGGTTTCAGGTGCGGCGACGCCTTCGATTGCGCCCTTGCCGAATTCGTCCGGTGTCTTGGAGATTTTCTTCTCGAGCACATACGCCATGAATGTCGGAATGATCGCGCCCACACCGGGGATCAAGCCGAGGAAGAATCCAACGAGCGTGCCCCGACCGATCGCACCGCTTGCGCGGAGGGCTTCCGCGCGCGATGGGAGCAGTCCTTTCAGCTTGGTTTCCAGCACTTGCCGCGCCGGTGTTTCCAAGGTGATCAGGATCTCCGCGACCCCGAACAGCCCCATGACCACCGGAATGAAACCGATGCCATCGTAGAGCTCCGCGATGCCGAAGGTGAATCGCGGCGCGCCGCGCACCGGATCGATGCCGATCAAGGCAAGCAGCAGGCCAACGACTGTCATCAGCAATGCGGCAAGCAGCGATCGGCCGGCGAGGCCGGTCACCAGGCACAACCCGAGCAGCATCAGGCAGAAGAATTCCGGTGGACCGAACGACAGCGCGAAACGCGCAAGTGGCGGCGCTACAACGGTCAACGCAATGGTGGCGAATACGCCGCCCACGAACGAACCGATCGCGGAGATGCCGAGCGCGGTGCCGGCACGTCCTCGTCGAGCCATCTGATAGCCATCGATACAGGTGACCACCGAGGCCGCTTCCCCCGGCACGTTGATCAGCACCGAGGTAATCGTGCCGCCATACATCGCGCCGTAGTAGATCGCCGACAGCATGATGATCGCGCCCGTGGCATCGAGCTTGAAAGTGAGCGGGATGAGAATCGCGGTTCCGGCGGCCGGACCCAGGCCGGGCAACACGCCGATCAACGTCCCGAGCACACACCCCACGAATGCGAACGCGAGGTTCTGCAGAGAGAGTGCGGCGGCAAATCCCGCACCGAGGAGTTGAAGACCTTCCATCGTGTCTGCGCCGCCGGCTCAGATACCAAGCACGCCGATCGGCAGCGGCACTTTGAGCCACGCCGAAAACACGTGATAGATCCCGAAGCTGCCGACGAGCGAAAAGCTTGCGACGACGACGGTACTGCGGATGCCAAGCACGACGAGAAGCGATGCGATCATCGCGAGCATCGCCAATCGAAAACCGATCAGATCAAGCAAGAGGGTCGCGGCGACAAGAATCGCGATGACGGTGCCAACTTGTCGCACGGCAATCCGCTCGAACGACAATGGCTCGTCACCGAGGTCAGCGCGCCCGGTAATGAGTTGCCAGATCAGCCCGCCTGCCAGGGCCATGCCCAGCAGTCCCAGCCAGAACGGAAAGAATCCGGGGCCAGGACCCAGCGAATCGGAAAGCTTCAGCTCGAGCGATTCGAACGCGAAGGCCGCGCAGGTCACAGCCAGGGCGATGGTGGCGACGAGCCAGCCGCGTAGCACGGTTCGCTCCTAGCCTTTTGGCGGCGGTTGCCGTCGGTGCGAAAACGTCTGTTCAGCGCCGGTGATGAATTCAAGCAGCGCCGGGCGGCCTTCCTCGGTCTGGCGGCGTGCGCGCAAGATCGCCTCGCCGATCTTCGCGGGGTCGTCGACGCGTTCGCTCCCGCCGCCGAGCTCGCGCGCGATGTTCGCGTAGTTGCCACCGAGTTGGATTGTGCCGTAGCGCTCATTCGAGAGCTTCATATGATCGATCTCGATCGCCATCATGTTGTTATTGAGGACGACCGTGAGAATCGGGATCTTGCAACGCACAGCGGTTTCGAAATCGAGGCCGGTCATGCCGAAGGCGGCATCGCCCATGAAGTTCACACAGAACTTGTCGGGCGCGGCGACCTTCGCGCCCATGGCCAGACCCAAGCCGGTGCCAAGTGCGTGCGACTTGCCCCAGCCGATGTAACTGTTAGGGACGGTCGCCTTGTAGAACGGCACGATCTGATCGCGCGGGCTCCCCGAATCGTGCGTGACGATTGCTTCGGCGGGTGGCACGACGCGCATGAATTCTCCGATGACCCGATACGGCGTGATCGGTACCTCGCTCGAAGCGAGCTTGGCGTCCCAGGTTTGCATCCACTCCTTGCGAATGCGGGCGATATCGGCGGCCACCGATTCGGCACGTTTGCCTTTGGGGCGAAGATCGCGCACCGCATCGATCAACTGCCGGAGCACGAGCTTGGCATCACCCACGATGCCGACATCGAGCTCGTAGCCCTTGTATAGATCGCGCGGATCGTTGGTGGCGTGGATGAATTTCTTGCGGTACGCGTGGATCGGGTTCACCAGCGAGTGGCGCGTCAAACTGCTGCCGATCGCGAAGACGACATCGGACTCGGCCAGAAAATGCTTGGCTGGACCGGTCAACACAATGCCGCCGGTACCAAGTGAAAGCCGGTGATCCTCGGGGAACGCGCTCTTGCCTTCGAAGGTCGTCATGACCGGCAAATCGAGCAGCTCGGCCAGTTCCACAAGCTCAGGCGTTGCTTCGGCGTAGAGCACACCCTGGCCGGCCTGCATCATGGGGCAGCGGGCATCGAGCAGCATCCGCGCCGCGTCGTCGATGTCGCGTGTATCGCCCGCTGAACGCGTTGCGCGGACTGTTCGATAAGGCGCGCGTTGCTCACCGATTTCGGCGCCCACCACGTCGGCGGGCACCTCGATCATCACCGGACCCAGTCGTCCGTTGCGAAGGGCGCTGATCGCCCGGCGCATGATGTTCGGAATCTCATTCGGAAGCGTGACCTCCTCGACCGACTTCGTAATCGATGCGTAGGTACGCGATGATCGAAATATCGGCAAGGTCTGCGCGATGTCGCGGGCTTGACCGAGGGGCAGCAGCAATACCGGCGCCGAATCCGAATACGCGGTGGCCACGCCCGAGAATGCGTTTTCCGCGCCCGGACCGTACTGCATCGCAAAGACGCCGAATCGCTTGCCGTTACTCACGCGGGCAAAGCCGTGCGCCATATCGACGCCCACGCGCTCCTGACGACAGAGCACCGGCCGGATGCCGGCGGCCGCCGCGGCTTCGATGATCGGCGTTGTCGGATAAGCGAATAACGTTGAGACGCCTTCCCGCTTGAGGGTATCGGCGATGAGGTCCATGACGCGCATGAGGGGCTCCTTATGAGAGATGCTGGAACTGGCGACGCAATCTACACCGCAATGGCATTCCACGAAGTGCCGTTAGAATCGCGCGGTAAATCTACTTGGAACCATGGAGGCGCGCGCGTTGTTGAACGACATCGATCTTCATGCAGCGCACCTCAATGGGTAAGTCTTCAGCGCCGCGCCTCGCGCCATGGAATCCGGTCACCGCGGTGTACCTCGCGCGTGCGATCCGCGACTTCGGCGATGGGTTCATCGCGATCATCTTGCCGGTGTATCTCCTCGCCCTCGGCCTGTCGCCCTTCGATGTTGGTGTCGTCGCGACGATGGCGCTCTTCGGTTCGGCGCTGCTGACCCTTGGCATTGGCCAATTAGGCGGGCGCTACGATCACCGGCGACTCCTCGTTGCAGCATCGATTCTGATGGCGGCAACCGGCATCGTCTACGCGGCGGTGAGCGAGTACGCAGTCCTTCTCGTCGTCGCATTCGTCGGGACGATCAACCCATCGGGAGGCAGTACGAGCGTGTTCGTGCCGCTCGAGCATACGGTGCTATCGGGTTCGGTGAGCTCGGCGGTACGCACCCATGCATTCGCCCGCTATAGTCTGATCGGTGCGCTTGCCGGTGCGTTCGGTTCATTGGCTGCGGCCGCACCGGAGTGGTTGGACCTTGCAGGGATCGGCAAGCTTGACGCCTTGCGGATCATGTTCATGGTCTACGCGGTGCTAGGCGTCGCAGGTGGTTTCACGTACGCGCAGATTCCGCGTCGCCCGACCGCGCATCGCACCGAGCGCACTGCCGCGCTTGGGCCCTCGCGCGGCATCGTCTACAAGCTCGCGGCGCTCTTCAGTATCGATTCGTTCGCCGGTGGTTTTGTCGTGCAGTCGCTGCTTGCGCTCTGGCTGTTCGAGCGATTCCAATTGTCCCTTGGTGCGGCGAGCATTTTCTTTTTCTGGACCGGCGTCCTCTCGGCATTTTCGTTTCCAGTGGCGGCTTGGCTCGGCGGTCGGATCGGTCTCGTCAATACGATGGTCTTCACGCATATTCCATCGAGCCTCTGCCTGATCGGGGCAGCATTCTCGCCTTCGCTTGAAGTCGCGCTCGCACTGCTCCTCATCCGCTCGGCGCTTTCGCAAATGGACGTGCCGACACGCTCGTCCTATGTGATGGCGGTTGTGACCGAAGCAGAGCGGCCGGCCGCTGCAAGCGTGACGGCGGTGCCGCGGAGCCTCGCTTCGGCCGCAAGTCCCGCGATTGCCGGCGCGCTCTTCGCGGCAGGCCTGCATATCTGGCCGTTGCTGCTGTGTGGCGGGCTCAAGATTCTCTATGACGTGATGCTGCTCGTCGCATTTCGTACGATCAAGCCGCCGGAAGAGCGAGAGTAAAAAGGAGGCACACCCGCGGCGGCGCATACGCCGTCATGCATAGTCCTTACGATGGATTTTTTTGTTGGCGGTCGCCATTACCATGCGCCTCCCTTGCGGTGGCCGCCACACACGCTTCGATCTTCCCCGGAATATCGTTGATCGTGGAACGCTGTTACGAGCCGAGTGTGTGGGGCCGCCTTTAACAACATGCTCGGAGGTCCGAACAATGTCTCAGCATCGCCCTTTGTTCTTAGCGGCGGCATTGAGCCGTGCGCTACTGCTGCTCGTTGCGTTGGCATTGCTTATCCCGTTGCCTTCGATCGCGCAGTTGATTGATCCCCTTCCGCGCATAAGTGCCCAACCTCAAAACGCCACGATTGGCCGTGGCGCCAATGTTCGCTTCTCGGTCAGCGTTCTGTTCAGTTCCGGCGGCCCCGTTACGTATCAATGGTACGAAGGCAACACCCTGTTGCCTGGCAAGACCGCGTCGACGCTCGACCTCAGCAATGTGCAGAACCAGGCGAGTTACTACGTACGCCTTCGCAACAGGTTCGGCAGCCGGAACAGCAATATCGTCAGCTTGACCGTCGTGCAAGGCGGTTTGGCACCGCTTGGCGGCCGGCCGATGTTCCTGTCGTCCGCCGCGCAGCAGCCTTCGGTCGCCGTGTGCGGTGCGCCGCATGTGGCTTGGATCGACACCAATGCCGGGGTGGGGCTGTTGAGGGTCAACCGCTTCGATGGCTATGTTTGGCGGCCGGTCGGCGGCGCGTTAAACGTCTCGACAACCTTTTCCGCCGCGGAGCCGTCACTCGATTGCTTCGCTGGTCGTCCGGTTGTGGCTTGGAGTGAATGGGCGGCCACTGGTCGCAACATCATCGTAGCCGCCTGGAACGGCACGCAATGGGTGAACCTCCCCGCCTCAGCGCTACACCCAGAGTTGAACTACACCGCCGGCAGCACCTCGATCAAGCCAATGCTGCGCGTTCATCCGCAAGGTGCGGGTAGCGGAGCTATCGCCGATCATTCCGCGGTCGCCTGGATCGAGGGGTTGGGCGTATCTGTCAAGCGCTGGAACGGCGCGGCATGGACGTCCTATCCGGGCGGTGGTGGCCCCGGCGTCGGTGTGGCGCCTCCAGCGGACCCACCGGATGTCGCGCTCTCTTTCGTCGAGCCGACGAACACCGAGCCGGTGGTGGCCTGGATCCAACCATTGAGGGGTGGCGTCAACGGCATCTATTCGAAGGTCTTGACGTCAGTCAATAGAGGTGGATCGTGGGTGTCCCTCGGTACCGCTTATACATCGCTCGCCAACACGGTCCGTCGCGTCGGCCTTGGTGTCGAGAAGTTCGATGTGCTCAAGGGACCGATCACCGTGTGGACTGAAGGCGTCCCGAACGTTTCCGTCTCTTCGCGCAAGCTGGATCAGGTCGAATTCCAGGTCGCTTCCCCACTCGCCCCGGTCGTCAACGTCAATGCGTGGACCGAATTCGCGCCTGCGTATAACGTTGGGGCAATGGCGGCCTTCGCGTTCGCGCCCCAGGCGTTCAGTGCTGCGGCCTGCGGGCCCAGCGGCGGATTACCGGCGCTTTCCGTGCTCACCGGCGATGGCAGTGGATTCAGAGTCAGACAATCGGCGTGTCCCAACGGCACGCCGGCGTGGTTTTCACTTCATCCAACGCATCCGGTTGCATTGGAATCCGGCAGCGTGGCGATGGCTGATCAAAGCACACCGATTGTGGCCGGCGTGGAGATGGCCGGGACGCAGCATCAGCTGTCGATCTGGCGTTTCTATCCATAGGAATCCGCACGAGCCCCACGCAGATTCCTGGGAAAGCGGCCTAGTCGCATTGAACCGATGCGGCCTGGGCTGCAACCCATGGGCACGGACGCCCTCGCCACCGAGCGGCACCTCGCCATCGCTGCAGACTTGCTCCCATTGGAGGTATTCATGAAGCGCCTAGTGTTGCTGTTCATACTCCTTGTGGCAGCCGCTCCCGCCCTCGCCCAGCGATATGTCTGGGTGAACGGCGAGCGGATGGGCCCAGCGTCGCTCGCGCGAATTGACGCGGCACACTGCCGCTACGTCCCCAACGGTCGCTACTGGTACAACTATCAAACCGGCGTGTGGGGCTATTGGGGCAACCCGCGCCCGCAGGGACACGTGTCCGACTCCTGTCGCGCAGGCGGATCGGCCGGTGGCCGTGGGGGGCACGCGCTCGATCGCGGGCCGTTCGGAACCTACATGAGCGACGGTAGGTGTTCGTTCGTGAACGGTGTGCCGGTTGGGCGTTGCTGATGGATCGGCGCGTGGAGCGCGCCGATTTCCGGGCAATCGCGTTTCCTATTACGATCCGGGCGCCATCCCGCCCAGTTTTTTACGTTTCTCGTGCCGAAAACAGATTCTTCTTGAGCACGGCGTGAATGCCCCAATTACCGTCGACCACCTGCGTGACACCGAAGTCGACCGCGACCGACATCAAGGAGATCGCCTCGTCTTCCTTCAGTGCCTGGGTGGTCATGAGGAAATGGCGCATCTTGCGAAACGCATCCCGCAACGCCAGATCGATCGACGACTTCCCGAAGATATCGTTCTGTGCGTTCGCACCGAGGTCCGATAGGTAGTTGGGGAAGCTGAAGCCGTGCAAGACCCATTCGTCTTGCGTTTCGAGCAGGGGATAGCGCAGATCCGCGAGCGGCGTTTTCGGCAGCGATACCTTCTTGTGGAGAATCAACTGGAACGTGCCGGTGAGCGAACACTCGATCGCGGTCCCGCACAATTCCGAATCGCCTTGGGAGGCGTGCGGATCACCAGCCGAAAGCAGCGCGCCCTTCACCGCCACCGGGTAGTACATCGTGGCACCTTTGCCGATGCGCCAGTTGTCGATGTTGCCTCCGGTGTAGCTGGGCGGAATCGAATTGACCATATCCGCCTCGGATGGCGCGAGTCCGATCACACCGAAGTGCGGGCGGATCGGAATGCGCACGTTTTTTAGGATGCCGTGATTTTCGGTGATCTTGGTGCGGTCGACCGGAACGCCCGGATAGTCGATGGTCGGATGGACGACGCCCGCCGGATCGGTCTGCGGTGTCCACCGGTAGTTGTAGACGCCGCGTGCCCAGTTGCGCTCGCCGGTCGCGTCGACTTCATAGATCGTGATCACCTCCCGTTTCTTCGGCTCTTCGATCATGTCGTTGTAATGAAATCCCCACCAGGCTGCCGCGTTGCTGCCGAATGACTTGCCCTTGAACGAGGAATTCGCGCTGGGCCGTGGGCGCACGTCGATGATGCGCACCTCCAGGATGTCCCCTGGTTCCGCACCGCGTACGGCAATTGGACCGGTGCAGATATGCACCCCCATGCCGCCACCGGCACCGAGCTTGTGGTCCATCGGTCCTGCGCCGCGGCGATTCACCTTCTTGCCCTGCTTGTCCCAGTGGAACACGCTTTCGGCGCCGGTGTCACCCTTGATCATCCGATCGAAATCGTCGTACGCACGCCGGACGGGAGGAGCGTCGTCATTCGTCGCCTCTGGGGCGGGCCGCGCGG
>JANMUI010000013.1:0-3608 GCA_031391405.1 Betaproteobacteria bacterium | reverse complement strand
TCGTCCTTCGCGAGCTGTTGCATGCGCGGTGACCAGACCCAGTGACCGCCGATCACACGCTTCGCCATGCCTTCGTAGGCGAAGCAGTTCATGCCTTTGGTCTTGCGATCGCCGATGCCCAATGCATGGACCACCGTGAGTCCACGCGGATGCGCGGTCTCGAGGAACCGCTTCTCGACAGCGCTGAAGAGACACGTCGCTTCGACCAGGCCGCCACCACCGCCGACGAGCGCGACCGTATCGCCATCCTTGATGTGCGCCACCGCATCCGCCGCGGACATGAACTTGTTGGGGGGCATCTTGCGCGCGGGCATCGGGTCAAGTCCTTGCGACGGAGGGCATGTACTTCGATTCAAGCCCCTTCACGATGGCGATAAAGGTGTCGATCGTTGGCGTCGGGACACCGTGCTCGCGTCCGAGCTTCGCGACCGAGCCGTAGATGTAATCGACTTCGGTCGGACGGCCTCGCGCAAGATCCTCATTGAGGGACGACTTGCTCGTACCGGTACCGCCACTCGGATCCACCAGTTTCATCAGGATCGAGCGCGCCTCGGCGACATCGAGGGCGACGCCGCTCGCGCGTGCCACCGCCGCCGCCTCATCGACCGCCCGCAGCACCGTCGCCTGCAGCTCGGGAACGCGCATGATATCGACCGAACGAAGATCGGTGACCCCCGACAAGGCACTCAATCCGATATTCCCAAGGAGCTTCTTCCATTTGTCGCGTTTGATGTCGCTGCTCGCGTGGGTCGTCACCTGGTGACGGGTAAAGGTCGCGGCGATTTGCGTGACGCGCGCGGAAAGTCCGCCGGTCAGCTCACCAATATAGGTGGGCAGGTCACCGAAATTCCGTACGATCCCTGGCGCCTCGACCAGGCCCGCCTGCGCGGTGAGCCCGCCAAGAATGTTTTTCATCCCCAGCACCTTGCCAAGGGCCTCCTCGTTGCCGAGGCCGTTCTGGAAGCTGATGGCAACCGTCTCGCCGGTGAACAGATGCTGCACGCTCCGGGCGGCTGCTTCGTTGGCGAACGCCTTGCATTGAAAGAGCACGACATCGGCGGCGTTGACGGTGCGCGCATCGGTCGTCGCGCTGACGTGAACGGCGCGATCGCCGCCGTAGCCGACCATTTTCAATCCGTGCAGATTGATTGCATCGACATGTTCACGCCAGACATCGAAAAGCGTGACATCGAGACCACGCTCGGCCATCAAGCCGCCAAAGAGGCCGCCCATGGCGCCCGCGCCGACGATGAGGATGCGTTGGACTGGCATTTGTTTAAATGCTCGGAATTGCGAGTAGAAGATGAACCACAGAGGACGCAGAGGACACAGAGAAAACGGGACGGTGAACCACGAGGTGAATGGTAAAGGGTGAAGGGGATCGGCGTTTCTCCTTTCCCGTTTCCCCCGATTTTTGCTTTTCCTCTGTGTCCTCTGCGTCCTCTGTGGTTAATTCTGCGTCCTCCGTGGTTAATTGAAGTAGCTCAAGCCGCCTTAAAAAAAGCCCGCACCGCCGCATCGTCCATCTCTTTACCGAGATACGCCTCGATCACTCGATGATTGTCTTTGATGGCTGCGGGCGGACCTTCCGCTATTTTTTCCCCGTGATCGAGGACAGTGACCGAATCGCAGGTATCCATTACGACCTTCAGAATATGTTCGATGATGATCAAGGTCAGCCCGAACCGCACCTTCAGCGCGAGGACGGTGCCGAGCAGCTTGTCGACATTGACAGGAGAGAGACCCGCTGCGGGCTCATCCAGCAGCAGAAGTTTGGGGCGCATCGCCATCGCACGTCCGAGCGCGAGCAACCGGCGCTGGCCGATGGACAGTTCGCCCGCCGGCATGTCCGCGTAATCCGCGAGGCCGATGAACGCGAGGAGCTCCATCATCTCGTCTTTAAGCCGGCGTTCCTCGCGCCATACGCGCGCCAATCCGAGCACCGCGGCGCCATTGCCGTACTTCACGTGCGGGTGGTGGCCGATCAGCAGGTTCTCGAGCGCGGACATCTGCGAGAAAATGCGCAGGAGCTGAAACGTCCGGGCGATGCCTCGCTTGGCGATTTCATGCGGCTCGCACCGGGTGATGTCTTCCGCATTGAAGGTAATGCGTCCACCCGGATCGGGTTGATACACCCCCGAGATCAGATTGAACAGGGTGCTCTTGCCCGAACCGTTGGGTCCGATCAGGCCGCGAATCTCGCCTTCTTGAATTTGCAGCTCGACATTGGAGACGGCGACCAGCCCACCGAACGTCTTGCTCAACTGTTTGGTTTCAAGCAGCATGGGCCTTGCGCAACGCGACAAACCGTTTGGTCGTGAAGAAACGGTCGATCAATCCGCCTATGCCGCGGGGCATGAACATGACGGTGAGCACGATGATCATGCCGAAAATCGCGAGCTGATACTGGTAATAGTCGCGGGTGAGGTCGTAGATAATGGTGACGATGATCGCGCCGACAATGCCACCCCATACATGGCCGATGCCGCCCAACACCACCATCAACAGCAACGTCACCATTTCGGTGATCGTGTAACTGTTGGGATGGATGAACCCGGGCGACATATGCGCTTGGAGACTCCCTGCGCAGCCCGCATAGAGCGCGCTCAAGGTAAATGCGAACAGCTTGTATCGACGCACGTTGACGCCGCTCGCCGCCGCGGCAAGCGGGTCTTCCCGGATGGCTTTGAAGGCACGGCCAATATCCGACCGAAGAATGCAAAAAGAAAAGTACACACCGGCGAGGGCGATCGGCATCGCGACGTAGTAGTAGGCGAGGTGCCCGCCAAGCGATCGGCCGGCGATGGACGGCGGCGGAATCTCACCAAATCCGATGGAGGCGCCTAGATAGTCGGTGGCGCTGATCACGACCCGCACCGACTCCGAGAGGCCCAATGTCGCGAGGGCGAGATAGGCGCCCTCAAGACGAAATGACGGGATACCAATCAATGCGCCGCATAAGCCGGTGAACAGGGTCGCTGCGGGGAGTGCGACCCAGAACGGCATGCCGAATTTGACCGAGCACACGGCGGACGCATAGGCCCCGATCGCGGCGAGCGCAATGTGTCCGACCGTGACCTGCCCGGCAAAGCCCTTCACGATGTTGAGGCCGACCGCGAGAATGATGTTGATCAGAATCACGTCGAGCACGAAATGGTGGTACGTGTTGGTGGTCGCCAACGGCAGGAGAAGCAGCGCCGCAAGACCCAGGGACCATCGTGCGGAGCGGGGGAGGGTGTCGAGGCGCAAGGCGGATTCTAGAGATCTGAAGAATTAGCCGGAATTAACCGCAGAGGACGCAGGGGACGCAGAGGAAACGCAGGGCGGAAGAATAGAAACGGGAAACGGGAAACGGGAAATGGGAAATGGGAAATGGGAAATGGGGAATGGGAAACGGAGAATGGGAAACGGGGAAATGGGCGAGGGGTGATGGGTAAGGGGATTGGCGTTTCCCTTTTCCCTTTTCCCGTTTCTCGTTTCCCCGCCTCTCTGTGTCCCCTGCGTCCCCTGTGGTGAATCGTTAGTCTCTACTTCTCCCTGCGGTGAAAATTCAATGCCTACTTCTTAGCCAACCCGAAATCCGCATCGAACCCCACCCGCGCCAGCAC
>JANMUI010001024.1:0-3634 GCA_031391405.1 Betaproteobacteria bacterium | reverse complement strand
CGCCGCCGAACCAAGCCTCGACTATCGCGGGGACGTTCCGGTCGATCCAGTTGATGGTGAGGGCGCGTCCGTTGAGCAGAACCACCACGATCGGCTTCCCCGCCGCGGAGAGGGCCTTGACGAGATCGTTCTGGAAGCCGGTGAGGTTCAAGTCGGTGCGGCTCTTCACGACATCGACGTCTTTGGCCATGCGCACGGCCTCCTACCTCTGTCGGCGCTGGATGGAGCCGTTCGCGTTCATATGCCTTAGTTGCCCTTTCAAGAGCCTCGTCCAAGGAGAGCGACGGTGCGCGCGGACTCTTCTTCCTAGGTATGTCAACCATGTCATCCTCATTCATACTTTACTTGATCGCGCGTCTAACTACTACTAAACTTAACATGAATAAGTTTATCATGACTTATTCTTTATAAGGGCCGCATACATATCGAACTGGTACGTGAAAACGAAGAAATATAAACCAATTCAACTGAGCATTTCAAAGAGAATTTCGAATACTTGGGATATTCTCTATTCGCGAATAGAGGAAATAAGTAACACAGCTGTGAAGAGTGGATATAATGCTATTATTCTCTATTCGCGAATAGAGAATACTGATATGTCTACCATAAAGTCGACCCCACAAGCTCTCAAACCACAGGACGTAGTCGTGGCCCTCAAGATAACGGCGAACATGGATCGTTCCTTCACGTTCGCTGAACTGGCGAGCGAATTGTTCATGTCTACCTCGGAGGTCCACGCCGCAACGCGGCGTGCTGAAATTTCGCGGCTGCTAGCGCGAGAAGACAGAAGAGTCATTCCTATTCGGACAGCGTTACAGGAATTCGTCGTGCACGGCATCAAATACGCGTTTCCAGCCCATACCGGGCCCGTCGCCCGAGGCACCGCCACTGCCGCTGGAGCAGCCCCATTGATGGAACTCTTCGCCCGCGGGGATGAGCTCCCTCACGTTTGGCCCGACGTCGAAGGCAAAGACCGAGGCCTAAGTTTGTTGCCTCTCTATCCATCAGTACCTGCGGCTGCACGGATGGACTCACGACTGTATGAATTGCTTGCCTTAATCGATGCCCTGCGCGTAGGAGCGGCTCGAGAGCGAGAGGCCGCGACATCCGAACTCTTGAGACGCCTATGATGGCTCACGCCGATCCAAACCTCCAATCGCTTGAACTCGTCGCAATGGCGCTTGAACCGCTACTGGGTGAGTTTGTCCTGGTGGGTGGCTGCGCTGTCGGGCTTCTTATCACCGATCCCGCGCGGCCACCGGTTCGACATACCCTCGATGTCGATCTCTTGGCCGAAGTGGCGACAAAATCAGCCTATTACCATATGGCGGGAAGATTAAAAAAACTCGGCTTCCGTGAGGCCGATGACATCATTTGCCGCTGGAGAAAAGGAGGGATCATTCTCGATGTGATGCCAACCGAAGCGAACGTACTTGGATTCACAAACCGGTGGTACCCGCTTGCCGCGAAAACAGCGCTCAAGAAATTGTTGCCTAACGGGTTGACCGTCCGCCACGTATCCCCGCCACTGTTCATTGCGACAAAGATCGAGTCGTTCTACAGCCGCGGTGACGGCGACTTCTTACACCATGATATCGAAGACATATTGAACGTTGTTGACGGCCGACCAGAACTGATAGACGAAACCCGCTTAGCACCGGCAACCGTCCGAGCATTCATACAAGAGGAGATCGACGATATGCTCGCGAAGCCTGAGTTCACCGAGCGACTGCCGTGGCACCTCCGACCCGATCGCCTTGAGCAAGAACGTGCCCAGCTCGTACTGCAACGACTTCGTCAACTCGCAGGACTCTAATCAAAGCCGTCCCAAGCTCCGATAGATGGCGACAGCGAGCGCCGTGAGATCAGAAAGAACAACGCCCGTGAACGGATAACCAGCAGTGAATCCGTATTGCGGACCATTCCTCATACGCCAGCGCAATCGGGAGGCAGTCGAGCGTTTATGTTGCACCAGCCTTTTCCTCGCCACTGCGTCCAGCCACTCGGATGTCATGCTACAAACTACTACCTCACCCGCACCGACCCCATCATCCCCCCCTGCTGATGCTGCAGGATGTGACAGTGGAACATCCAGTCGCCCGGATTGTCGGCGACCAACGCAATTTCCACAGCGCCATTCGGATCCACGATCACCGTGTCGCGCCATTCACGATAACGCGTCGGCTTGCCGTTGACCGACATCACACGAAACGCGTGTCCGTGCAAGTGCATCGGGTGTGACCACACCGTGCGATTGTCGATGCGAATGATGTTGGACGTGCCCTGCCCCACGGTGATCAACGGCTCGTGATGATGATCGTTCGCGGCGATCCCGTTCATCGCCCATGCCATGCTGTGTTCGCTCAGCAACCGATCGATTGGAACATCGCGCCCACGCACCCGCGCCGAACGCATGCGGCTGCGCGCTCCGCCATCGAGCGTGATCTCGTGGCGTTCGGCGCGATCGAGGTTGGGCTCCGGTAACGCGTTCGGTGCTAGTCCAGGAAAAGGAGAACGCGCCGCTGCGGCCCCTCTACCGATGAGCGTGCGCATCACATATTCGCGCCGCTCGTCGAATCGATCGCGAATCGTGACATTGCCGGCCGGCATGTCGAGCATCAGATCGACCCGCTGTGACGCACCGATTGCCACGCCGCCCTCGGGGACCGGGTGCGGTTCGATCGGGTGTCCATCCAGCGCGACGATCAGCGGCGTTGCACCAGCGAACGCCAAGGTGAAGGTGCGCGCCGACGATGCGTTCAACAATCGCAAGCGGATCCGCGTACCCGCCATCACCTGGCGCGGATTCGGATCGGCATCACTGAACATCGCGAGCTTGCCGTTGACGGTGACCGTATTGCCGATCCGCCCGGCATGCGACATGTCGCGCGGATCCTCGAAATCGGTGCGCATGACACCCGCGCGATCGAGCAGCCAGTCGGTAATAACCCATATCCAGTCCTCGTCGACGGTGGGTGGAACCGACTCTTCCACGATCAACGCGCCATAGAGTCCACGCGTCACCTGTTCGAAGCCGCGCGTATGCGGGTGATACCAATAGGTGCCGGCATCGCGCAACGGCAATCGATAACGGTACGATTGCCCCGGCTCGATCGGCGCCTGCGAGACGTGCGGAACGCCATCCATCGCGATTGGGACACGCACCCCATGCCAGTGGACGGTCGTTGCCTCCGGCAATCCGTTCAACACATCGATATCGACTGTCTCGCCTTGACGAAAGCGCAGGACCGGGCCCGGCGACGACCCGTTATAGCCCCAGACCTCGGTGGGCCGATCCACGGGGAGTCCGAGATCCTGCCGGGCAGGCGCCGGACGCAACGTGAATGCCGGTGGCCGCAGCGGCGCTTGGGCGCACGCAATCAAGGCCGGCAATGCGGACGCGGCAAACGGCAAGGTTGCCAGCGCACGCAGGACGCTACGGCGCTCCAGGGTCGCGGTGTCCACAGGCGTTTTCGTCGGCAGTCGCATTCCTGAGAGAATAGCGGCAAATTTGATCATTGAGAATATCGCGACCAAAAGGAAGAGCCCGCTTGAGACACCCAACAGCTTGGCCTACATTGCCGCGCCTGCTGTCGAACGCAGCCGGCGCAATCGTCGCTTTAACCGCTAGCGC
>JANMUI010000947.1:0-7207 GCA_031391405.1 Betaproteobacteria bacterium | reverse complement strand
CCGCGCGGCTCGTCGATATTCTCCACGGTGATCGCGCAGATGCATCGTCGCGCGCGGCGGCACGCCGCTGATTTCCCAGGCCGCGATCCCCAATGAATTTTCGCAAGAACTACAAGGAAGACCCGGAGATCAACCTCATTCCGTTGATCGACGTGCTGCTCGTCATCCTCATCTTTCTCATGGTCACGACGACGTATTCGAAATACGCCGAACTGCAGATCAATCTCCCTAGCGCGGACGCCGACAAACAGCTCGAGCGCAAGAACGAGATCACTGTTGCCATCACCGCCTCGGGCCAATACGTCGTGAACAAGATGCCGGTCGTGGCAACGTCGGCGGCCGAGTTGGCGGAGGCGTTTCGCCGCGCGGGCGCGGACATCAAGGATCCGATCGTGGTGATCAACGGCGATAAAGCCACCAACCTCCAGGCCGCGGTCACAGCCATGGAAGCAGCCCGCATCGCCGGCTATGGTCAGGTGAGTATCTCCACGCAGACGGCCCGTCGCTAACGCCGCTGTCGCTTGCGACGCGCGCCTTGCCACGCCGGCAATCAGATTCCCGGCGCAGAATCCGATCCTATGGTCGAACCACATCCGGCCGGACCATTCTCAGCGCGATTCATCGAGCGCCACTGGTTGCGCGATTCGTGCTTGTCGCGCGCCCTGCTGCCGCTCGCCTGGTTGCATGGCGGTGTGCTCGCATTGCGCCGCGTGTTGTATCGGTACGGCTGGTTCGCTAGCGGTCGCATCGATGTCCCGGTTCTGGTGGTCGGCAACTTCTTCGTTGGTGGAACCGGCAAGACACCACTCGTTGTGGCGCTGGCGGCGCTGTTGCGCCGATCCGGACGCGTCCCAGGCATCATCTCGAGAGGATTCGGCAGCACCAATGTCGAACCAAGGCTGGTGCAGCCCGGCGATCACCCCGACCGGGTGGGTGATGAGCCACTGTTGATCGCGGAGCGCAGCAACGCGCCGGTGTGGATTGGCCGCGATCGCGTCGCGGCGGCCCGTGCGCTGCTCGCCGGGAACGCGTCGGTCGATGTGATTGTTTGCGATGATGGCCTTCAGCATCTCGCGCTTCATCGGGACATTGAAATCGCGGTGTTCGATCCGCGCGGTGCGGGAAATGGCCGACTGCTGCCGGCCGGACCGCTCAGGGAACGACCAAGGCCGGTTGATGCGATCGTCTGCAATGGCGGCATCACGCCCAGAGGCCAGTTTGCAATGACGATCGAATCCGCCGGCTTTTATCGGATCGAAAATTCGCAGTCCCGCATCGACGCGTCATCATTGCAGCGATTACGCACCGTCGCGATCGCCGGGATCGGCGATCCGCAACGCTTTTTTCGCACGCTCGCCGCGCTTCAACTGCGACCATCGCGCACGGTGGCGTTTCCTGATCACCATCGGTTCGCGCTTGACGATTTGCGCTTTCCGGATTGCGATGCAATCGTGATGACCGAAAAGGATGCGGTAAAATGCCGCACGCTTGGCAGTCCGATCCCGCTCTTCGCATTGCGAGTCGATGCCAAACTCGACGCCTTATTCGAGGCGCACATTCTTAATCTTCTCCAGTCAGTGAGCCCCCATGGACGCGCGCCTGCTTGAAATTCTCGTCTGCCCCCTTTGCAAGGGCCCGCTGACATTCCGCAAAGCTGAGGGAGAGCTCGTCTGCAAGGCCGACCGGCTTGCATACCCGATTCGCGACGGCATTCCGGTGATGCTCGAAGACGAAGCGCGCAAGCTCGATCCCCTCGAGGAAATGCGTTGAGCGGTGAAAAGCCCGCTGCGGGCGGCTTCACCGTCATCATTCCCGCGCGGTATGCATCGACGCGGCTGCCGCATAAGGTCCTTGCCGATATCGGCGGCAAGCCCATGGTCGTGCGGGTTGCGGAGCGAGCCGCTGCAAGCGGTGCCAAAGCGGTGTGGATTGCCACCGATCATGACGCGATCGTCCAAGCGGCCACCGCGCACGGAATCCGCGTCGTACGCTCGCGGGCCGAGCATGCCTCCGGCACCGATCGCATCGCCGAGGCCGCGCGTCTCATCGGGTTGTCCGACGAGGATATCGTGGTCAACGTGCAAGGCGACGAACCCGAGTTGCCGCCGGCGGTCATCCGGGGCGTGTATGAAAAACTGGCGCTCGCATCCGAGGCGGCAATCGCGACCGCGTGCCATCCAATCGAGTATGTCGACGATTTTCTCAATCCTAATGTCGTCAAGGCCGTGCTCGACGAGCGGGGTTTTGCAGCGTACTTCAGCCGGGCACCGATCCCGTTTCCGCGCGATCGCTATCCGAGCCTGAGCAATGCGGCGCGCACGCCTGGTGATCGGGCACGATTGCCCGGCGATCTGATTGCGCTCAGGCATCTTGGCATCTATGCGTATCGTGTGGCGTTCCTCGCCAAGTACGCATCGCTTGCACCCGCACCCACCGAACGAATGGAAATGCTCGAGCAATTGCGCGCTCTGTGGCATGGTCATCGGATCGCGGTTGCGGTGATCGATGAAGCACCGCCGGCTGGCGTCGACACGCCCGAGGATCTCGAACGCGTCCGGCGCGCGTTTGACCGCGCTCCGCAAAGCCGCTAAGTTCGTTCACGTCAGGTGACTCGCCTGCGCAAGGGGAAAAATGCCATGAGGCTCATCTTGATCGGCCCACCGGGTGCCGGAAAAGGTACGCAGGCCGTTTTCATCAAAGATCGCTTCGGCATTCCGCAGATTTCAACCGGCGACATGCTGCGGGCAGCGGTCAAAGCGGGCACGGCACTCGGTGTCGCGGCGAAGAAAGTGATGGACGCGGGTGGGCTCGTCTCCGATGACATCATCATCGGGCTGGTGAAGGATCGACTGCACGAGCCCGATTGCAAGTCCGGGTACTTGTTCGACGGTTTTCCGCGCACGATTCCGCAAGCGGATGCGATGAAAGCGGCGGATGTGCGGATCGATTTCGTGCTGGAAATCGACGTGGATGATGCCGAGATCATTCAGCGCATGAGTGGCCGGCGCGTTCATCCAGGCTCGGGGCGAACCTACCATGTGCGATTCAATCCGCCGAAGTTGGCCGATCGCGATGACGCGACTGGCGAACCCCTGATCCAGCGTGACGATGACAAGGAAGAGACGGTTCGCACCCGCTTGGAGGTCTACCGCGCGCAAACCCGTCCGCTGGTCGACTACTACTCGAAGTGGGCGGCGACCCGCGATCCCAAGGCACCGCAATATCGGCGCATCGGGGGGCTCGGCAAAGTCGAAGCCATTCGCGACAGCGTGTTCGCTGCGCTCAAGTAACCGATGTCAAGCAGAGCGCAAGCAGAGCGCGATCGGAGCGTGTAATCGCTTATTTTGTCTGACAGCCGCATCGTTTTTGAGATCGCGCGCCTGCTTTTGCTAGAATCGCGCGTTTTGCATTGCTCCCCCACCCTTTAGACAACAATTCAAATCAAGGAGGAACCATGTCGTCCGGACTTTGGTTCGCACTCGGCTGCGGCGTCATCGCCTTAATCTACGGCATGTGGCAGCGTGGCTGGATTCTCAGGCTGCCCGATGGCAACGATCGAATGCGCGAAATCGCAGCGGCTATCCAGCAGGGCGCCAGGGCGTACCTCAATCGTCAGTACATGACGATCGGTGTCGTCGGCGTAATTCTTTTCATCCTGATCGGCGTCATCCCGGGGCTGGGCTGGCCGACCGCATTCGGTTTCCTGATCGGGTCCGTTCTCTCCGGGGCGGCCGGTTTCATCGGCATGAACGTATCGGTTCAGGCCAATGTGCGCACCGCCGAAGCGGCGCGCAAGGGCTTGGGCGAAGCGCTCGACGTCGCGTTTAAAGGCGGCGCGATCACAGGGATGCTGGTCGTTGGGCTCGGCCTGCTTGGCGTCGCCGGCTACTACGCGATTCTCAAGGAGTCAGCCGCGCATGGTGCATCGCTCGCCGACATCATCAAGCCGCTGGTCGGACTTGCGTTCGGCGGATCACTGATCTCGATCTTTGCGCGTCTTGGCGGCGGCATCTTCACCAAGGGCGCTGACGTTGGCGCCGATCTGGTCGGCAAGGTCGAGGCCGGGATTCCTGAAGACGATCCGCGCAATCCTGCCGTGATCGCCGACAACGTTGGGGACAATGTTGGCGATTGCGCCGGCATGGCCGCCGACCTGTTCGAAACCTATGCGGTCACCCTGATCGCGACGATGATCCTCGGTACCTTGCTGGTGAAGACGGTCTCGGACGCGGCGATCGTCTACCCGCTGGTGCTGGGCGGCGTGTCGATCATCGCCTCGGTCATCGGCGTCCAGTTCGTGAAAGTGGCGAGCGACAAGAACATCATGGGCGCCTTGTACCGCGGGCTCATCGCGGCCGGCGTCATCTCGCTCATCGCCTTCTACTTCGTCACCGAATGGATGATGGGCAGTGTGTTGAAGGACGTGCCGTTGGAGATCTGGGGCGTGCAAAAGAACATCACCACGATGCATCTGTTCGGCACGACCGTGGTCGGTATCGTGCTCACCGGATTCATCGTCTGGGTGACCGAGTACTACACCGGCACGCAGTACAAACCGGTCCAGGACGTGGCGCAGGCCTCGACGACCGGGCATGGCACCAACATCATTGCCGGGTTGGCCGTGTCGATGAAATCGACCGCCTGGCCGGTCCTCATGGTGTGCGCCGCGATCCTCGCCTCGTATCAACTCGCCGGGCTGTACGGTATCGCCATCGCGGCCACGTCGATGTTGTCCCTCACCGGCATTGTCGTTGCGCTCGACGCGTACGGGCCGATTACCGATAACGCCGGCGGCATCGCCGAGATGGCGAATCTGCCGGATTCGGTGCGCGCCATTACCGATCCGCTCGATGCAGTGGGTAACACCACGAAGGCGGTGACCAAGGGCTATGCGATCGGATCGGCGGGCCTCGCTGCATTGGTCCTGTTCGCCGACTACACCCATGCACTCGAGACGGCCGGCCACCACCTGAGCTTCGACCTGTCGAATCCGATGGTGATCGTCGGCCTCTTCATCGGTGGCATGGTGCCGTACCTGTTCGGCGCGATGGCCATGCAGGCGGTTGGACGTGCGGCCGGCTCGGTGGTCGTAGAAGTGCGCCGCCAGTTCAAGGAAATTCCGGGAATCATGGCGGGCACTGCCAAACCCGACTATTCCCGCGCGGTCGACATGCTCACGAAATCCGCGATCAAAGAAATGATCGTGCCCTCGCTGCTGCCTGTGCTGATTCCGATCGCCGTCGGTTTGATACTCGGGCCGCAGGCACTTGGCGGCGTGCTGATGGGAACCATCGTTACCGGCCTTTTCGTCGCGATCTCGATGACGACCGGTGGCGGTGCCTGGGACAACGCCAAGAAGTACATCGAAGATGATCATCACGGCGGCAAAGGATCCGAGGCGCACAAGGCGGCGGTCACCGGTGACACGGTCGGCGACCCGTACAAGGACACCGCCGGTCCCGCCGTCAATCCGTTGATCAAGATCATCAACATCGTGGCGTTGTTGATCGTTCCCCTGCTGCCGGGCGGTGGCGAGCACAAGGCCGCGGAAGCCAAGCCGGTGACGGTCGCCGCAACTTCGGCGGGTGCCGCGGTCAAGGTGATTCCCGGCCTGCCGGCAAAGGTGTTCTTCGAGAGCGGCAAATCCACTATCGGTGACGATGCCAAGAAGGCGCTCGACACGGTCGCGGTCGCGATAAAAGGCGATGCCGCGCTGCGGATCGATATTTCCGGTTTCGCAGACAAGACCGGCAACCCCGACCAGAATCTCGAGTTGGCCAAGCAGCGTGCGTTTGCGGTACGGGATCTGCTCAAGGCAGCGGGTGTCGCGGAAGATCGCCTGAATTTGAAGAAGCCCGATTTCGTCATTGAGGGCACGGCCGCGCATGACGCGCGCCGCGTGGAGGTCAATGTCGCAAAGTAAAGCGCCATTGCGTTCGTTCGATAGGGGCAGCGCGCGCTGCCCTTTTTTCTTGTTGCGATCGATTCGGTGTTCGATCGCGGCGAGCGTATTGCTTACGTCCATCGCAGCCTGGGCGCAGGTTATCCCCGAGCCTGCGACCGGAAGGATCAAGCGCGAACCGTTGACGGCGCAGCGGCACATGATCGTTGCGGCGCATCCTCTCGCATCGGCGGCCGGCTTCGATGTGCTGGAACGCGGGGGATCGGCGATCGACGCCGCCATCGCGGCGCAAATGGTGCTGAATGTGGTCGAGCCGCAGTCGTCCGGTGTGGGCGGCGGAGCGTTCCTGTTGCACTACTCGGCACGCGATCGCAGGCTGCAAATTTTTGATGGGCGGGAGACCGCGCCGAAAGCGGCAACGCCAACCTTGTTTCTTGATCCGGACGGCAAGCCTCTGCGGTTTTTTCCCGCGGTAGTGGGCGGCCGCGCCGTCGGCACGCCTGGTGTGGTTGCCATGCTCGAGATGGCCCACCGGGAGCGGTTGGGCATACTGCCCTGGGCCAGTTTGTTTGCCGCTGCGATTACGCATGCCGAGGACGGATTCGACGTATCCCCACGATTGAATGCCTTGATTTCGCGCGACCGGTTCCTGCGCGAGGATCCGGGGGCACGTGCCATTTTCTTCAACGAGGCAGGACAACCGATGCCGGTCGGCGCGCGTCTGCGCAATCGGCCGCTTGCGGCATCCCTGCGCGCGGTCGCCACCGAAGGATCGAAGGTATTTCGCGCCGGACCGATCGCCGAGGACATCGTCAATGCGGTGCGAAGCCATCCGACCAATCCCGGAACGCTGACTCTTGCGGATCTCGATGGCTTCCGGCCCCGCACACGCACGCCGCTTTGCGCACCGTATCGTGCGTGGCGCATCTGTGGTGTGCCACCGCCCAGTGCGGGCGGCATCACCGTCTTGCAGATCCTCAAGCTCCTCGAAGAGCGCAATATCGGTGTGCTTGCTCCCGATTCATTAATGGCGGCGCACCTGTTTTCCGAAGCGGGGCGCCTCGCCTATGCCGATCGGAATGCCTTCATCGCCGATCCGGATTTCGTCGACGTGCCGGTGCTGCAGATGCTGGCGCCGCGCTATCTCGCCCAGCGTGCCGCAACGATCGATCCGCGGCGTTCGATGGGAACCGCCCAGGCCGGTCAATTGGCGCGCCTCGAACGCACCCAGGTCGATGCCGACGAGGTCCCGGCGACGACGCACCTGTCGGTGATCGACAGCGCGGGAAACGCGGTCGCATTGAG
>JANMUI010000881.1:0-5685 GCA_031391405.1 Betaproteobacteria bacterium | reverse complement strand
GTCGTTGGGTCGCCGGGGTCATGCCGACCACGGCGGCGCGCCTTGTCCTATAATTCGATGTTCGGCAGTGTTGTTCGGTCGGGCGGGGTGTAGCGCAGCCTGGTAGCGCATCTGCTTTGGGAGCAGAGGGTCGGGAGTTCGAATCTCTCCACCCCGACCAGCGCTACAATGCTCGAACGGATTCTGCCCGTAGCTCAGTTGGATAGAGCATCAGCCTTCTAAGCTGAGGGTCACAGGTTCGAGTCCTGTCGGGCAGGCCATAGGCTTGTGCGACCGGCGATCAGGGAATGCGTCGATTGTTGAAGTTGCGGTCAACGGTGGCTATAGCTCAGCGGTAGAGTCCCGGATTGTGATTCCGGTTGTCGTGGGTTCGAATCCCATTAGCCACCCCAAATAGAGGAGCCACCCCAGGGTGGCTCTTTTCATTTGCGATTAACCAGCGTCGGATTCACGGGTTGATTCGTGCGACTTGCGCTGTCCTTCGGCAATCGCTGCCTGACATCGTCGATTCCGGCAAGCTGGTAGATTGCCGACCGACGCTCAACACAATCAGGATCCCGGCTTGGAAAATGTAATCATCGTTGGTGGTGGCGTATGCGGTCTGGCGCTCGCCTTGAACCTGCACTCCCGCGGCATCTCGTGCTGCGTGTTCGAGCGCGCCGAGGAGGTCAAGGAGCTCGGCGTCGGGATCACTGTCCTGCCGCACGCGATGCGAGAATTCGTGGCGCTTGGCGTGGGTGACGAGCTTCTCGCCGCGGGCATCGAGACCCAGCAAAGTTGCTTCTTCAACCGGTTTGGTCAGCTCATCTACAAGGAAGCGCGCGGCAAGCTGGGCGGGTACCCATATCCGGAAGTCGGTATTCATCGCGGCAAGCTCCATCGCATTCTGTTCGAAGCGGCGATGGACCGTCTTGGCCCGGAGCGGATCCGTACGAATCATTCATGTGCGCGCGTCGAACAGAACGATGACGGCGTCACCGCCTATTTCACGGAAACATCGACCGGTCGGCAGCTCGATGCAGTGAGGGGTCAGGTCGCAATCGCCTGCGATGGCGTGAACTCGGTGGTCCGCAAGCAGTTCTATCCGACCGAGCAAGTCGCGTTCTCAGGCATCAATACCTGGCGCGGCGTGACGCGTCGCAAGCCCATCATCGGTGGCCGCAGTTACATGCGCGTCGGATCGATCCTGACCGGCAAGATGGTGATCTATCCGATCATCGACACGGTCGATGACAACGGCAATCAGTTGATCAACTGGATGGCGGAAATCCAGCAGGACACGTCGATCGCGAACGACTGGAACAAGCCGGGCAAGCTGGCGGATTTCTCTTCGATCTACGCGAGCTGGCGGTTCGATTGGCTCGATGTCGCCGAGATGATCGAGCGTGCGGACCAGATTCTCGAATATCCGATGGTCGACAGGGATCCGATCGATCAATGGACCTTCGGCCGGATCACGTTCGCGGGCGATGCGGCGCATCCGATGTACCCGCGCGGCTCGAATGGCGCCGCCCAAAGCGCGATCGACGCGAGGACGCTCGCCGATTGCTTGCAGAAGGCCGCCGATCCCCGTGACGCGCTCCTAGATTACGAGGGAAAGCGGCGCGAAGTGACTGCGAATATCGTGCGCACCAACCGGCAGTTTCCGCCGGATTTCATCAACATCAAGGTCGAGGAGCTGGTTGGTGATCGCCCGTTCGACGACCTGGATAAATACATTACGCAAGCCGAGCTGCATCAGCTTTCCGAGAACTACAAAAAGGTTGCCGGCTATGCGTTGACCGACGTTGCGGCGGCGAAGGGATAACGTGCCAAGCAACAGATCGGCCTCATTGGACGATCCGCGTGTGCTGTGCGGTGGCAGGTGATTCGATGATCAAGCCGAGCGACATTCCCTCGGTCGACCGGCTGTTGAGCCAACCGGCGGCCGTGGCGTACGGTGCCCGCTATGGCCGGGCATTCACCACCGACACGCTGCGAGCGCTACTCGCGGAAACACGCGAACGGGCCGTCGGCGATAACGACATTCCGGTCGAGTCCGTTGCCCCGGATCGCCTGTTGTCGATCCTTGGTGAGCGCCTGGTACGGGCTGACGCATCCACGATTCGCCGGGTCTTCAATCTCACCGGTGTGGTGCTGCACACCAACCTCGGCCGCGCGGTGATGGCAGAGGAGGCGATCACCGCGGCGATCGAGGCGATGCGACATCCGGCGACAGTTGAATTCGATCTATCAAAAGGCCAACGCGGCGACCGCGACGACGTGGTCGAAGCGTTGATTCGCGAGATGACCGGCGCGGAAGCGGCAACCGTCGTCAATAACAATGCGGCTGCGGTGCTGCTCTCGCTGAACACGCTGGCCGTGCGCAAGGAGGCCATCGTTTCGCGAGGCGAGCTGATCGAGATCGGCGGCGCATTTCGCATACCCGATGTGATGACCCGCGCGGGCTGCAAGTTGCGCGAAGTCGGCACGACCAATCGTACGCACTTGCGCGACTTCGAGGAAGCGATCGGCCCGCAGACGGCGATGCTCCTCAAAGTGCACACGTCGAACTACGCGGTCGTCGGGTTCACCAGTGCCGTTGAAGTTGCCGAGCTCGCGCCTGTCTCGCGCGCACATGGGCTGGTACTGATGGAAGACTTGGGCAGCGGCACCTTGGTCAACCTCGAGCAATGGGGGTTGCCGCATGAGCGCACGCCACGCGAATCGATCCAAGCGGGAGCGGATCTGGTGACCTTCTCGGGCGACAAGCTGTTGGGTGGCCCGCAATGCGGACTGATCGTGGGACGCAAGGATCTGATCGCAAAGATCCGGAAAAACCCATTGAAGCGCGCGTTGCGGGTCGACAAGGTAACCTTGGCGGCGCTTGCCGCGACCCTGAAACTTTATCGCGATCCCGAGCGGCTCGCCGAACGATTACCGACGCTTCGAATGCTTTCGCGCAGCATTCAGTCGATCAGCGAACAAGCGGAACGCATCGTCCCTTTCCTGCGTGCTCGCTTCGGTGAACGGTTCACGGTGGACATTCGCCCGGCCCTGAGCCAGATCGGCAGCGGCTCGCGACCGCTCGACCTCCTGCCCAGTACGGCGATTGCGATCGAAGCCGCCGGCCCGAAGAAAGGCGCCGGAACGCGCATTGCCGCGATTGAAAAAGCATTTCGCACATTGCCGGTTCCGGTGATCGGGCGGATCGAACGGGACGCGTTCCTGCTCGATCTGCGATGCCTTGACGATGAGCCGTGCTTCCTGGCGCAGCTTGAACGTTTATCTTGACGTGAAGTCGATTCAACAAAGGAAACCCAATGAGCAATGAAATTCTGATGAAGCAGGACGGGCCGATTCTTCATATCACCCTCAACCGCCCCGATGCGGGCAATGGCGTAACCGATCCGATGGCGCGCGAGCTCACCGCGCTGCTCAGTCAGGCGCATGAGAGCACCGACATGGTGGTGCTGCGCGGGAGCGGTAAAGACTTCTGTGTCGGGCGGGCCGTTTTCACTTCACCCGGTACACCGAATGCGATCCCCGAGGCCTATGCGCGACGAGCGGCGTACGACGTCATATTTGATGCCTACTGGGCCATCCGGCGATCACAGGTGCCTGTTGTTGGGGTCATTCAGGGCCGCGCCATGGGATTTGGTCTGGCCGTTGCCGCGCTCTGTGATGTTTCGTTCGCGAGCGATGCTGCGACCTTCAACATTCCAGAGATGGCACACAACATCATGCCGACCATGGTGATGTCATCGCTCTTTGATCGAATGAACCGCAACGCCATCGCATGGATGACCTATTCGACCGACTTCATCAATGCGGAGCGGGCGATGCAGTACGGGATCGTCAGCACGGTCGTGCCAGCGGCGAAGCTCGAGTCCGATGTCGCGGCGTTCTGCGAAAAAATGGCGAATACGCCGCGTCCGGCGATTCGTGGGCTGAAGGAATATCTACGCGTTGCACCTTCGATGGACGCGCAAGGCGGCATCGACTTCGCGCGGAGCATTCATGCGGTCGTCAACACCGCGAGCGAAATGAAGACACGGCACCGCAATCCGGAGAAATAAAATCCTGTTTAGGTCTTTGACCGACCTTTGCGGCGCTGCAGGATGCCGATGACTTCGCCGAACCCTCGCAACGATTCACGCACGGCGTCGCGCGACACCGTCGGTAGCTGGCAGCGCACCATGCACTCGGTGGCGCCCAGCTCGTCTTCATATTGGGCGAGCTGGGCGGCGACGGTCTCGGGCGATCCGACCACGAACATGTTCTCGCCCCATCGACGCAGGTTGTCGATCGAATCGTTCGCAGGGTAAGTCGGGTGGAGGGATTTATAAACATGCCCGTATTCGTGGCGCAAGCCTTCGGCGTAGAGGGTCCACGCCCGTTCGTCGGTCTCGGCGACGAACGCCTCGCGCCGGAACGGTTGCTCGGCGGGCCGTGGCAATCCCGCCTCCGCGCGCGCGTTCAGAAACAGCTTCTGCTGCCTGCAAAGCTCGGCGAGCGTGGCCCCGGGCCACATCACCCATGCATCGGCCAACCGCGCGACCCGCGGCAGAGCGATGTCCTTCACCGCGCCCATCCAGAGCGGCACCCCGGCTGGATTAACCGGAAGAGGGCGGATGCGCGCATTCTCGAAACGATGATGTCCCGTCGTGTCACTGACCTGCTCGCCCGCGAGGAGCCGGCGCACGTGGCCGATCGAGCGCTCGTAGATGGCCGCACGCTGTTTGTACGGGACACCGAAGCCGGCGTACTCGTTGGGCATCCATCCAAGACCGACACCCAGAATGAATCGACCACCACTCAGATTATCGATCACCGCGGCTTCTTCGGCGATGGCGACCGGATGATGCAATGCAATCAAGGTGATGTCCGTCCCAACGCGGATCTTCTTCGTGACCGCAGCAGCGGAGGCGGCAAGAATCATCGGGCGCGGGATCCATCCGTCGTCCATGAAGTGGTGTTCGGCGAACACAACCGCCGAGAAACCGTTTTGGTCGGCCCACGCGATATCTTCGAGGCCATCTGCCATCACCTGCTGCGTGCGCTCGCCTTCAGCGACTTGGAGGCTGTAGTGCAATGCGATCTTCATTCGGTGCGCGTCTCTTCACGGTCGGGTAGCCATGTAGTCTAGCGCAGCCCATCGGCCCGGCGAACGATGTAAAGTCGCGGCTGCAAGCGCAGGTGTCGTGCCGGTCGTGTTGGTCGTGCCATTCGCCGGAGCCCCTGCATCCCGCCCCCCATTCATAAAGGTCCGCCATGATCTACGAAATGAGAACCTACGATCTGAAGCCGCGTTCACTGCCTGAAGTGGAAAAACGCTTTGGCGAAGCGTACGAATATCGCAAGAAATTCTCCCCGCTGGCGGCGTTCTGGCACACCGAATTCGGCCCGCTCAATCAGATCATCCATGTCTGGCCCTACCAGGATCTCGCGGAGCGGGCACGCATTCGCGCCGAGTCGAGCAAGGAGGGCAAATGGCCGGCCAAGATCGGTGAATTCGTCGTTCGCATGAAGTCCGAAATCATGATGCCTTTCCCAAATTCGCCGGAGCTGAAGCCCGCGAAGTTGGGGCCGTACTACGAAATGCGCATCTACACCCATCCTGTCGGCGAGCTCCCAAAAATCATGCGTGCCTGGGAAAACGCGCTCCCGGTGCGGACTGCCTTCGGACCGATCTGCGCGTTGTGG
>JANMUI010000864.1:0-5452 GCA_031391405.1 Betaproteobacteria bacterium | reverse complement strand
CGACTGCGCCGGCACTCGCTCGACCGTCTCGGGCGGTCGGCCCGCGACGTTCACGACGCCTGCATTGGCCACGTAGGTGCCGGACCCGCGTCTGGGTACCGCCATCTGCTCGGCGCAGAGCATCTCGTAGGCGGTAAGGACCGTGTTGCGCGACATGCCCAGCTCGGCGGCCAGCTCTCTGGTGGCCGGGAGTCGAGCACCCGCATGAAGCTGGCCTTGCAGAATCGAGCGCTTCAACGCGCGCGCAAGCTGCTCATACCGAGTGCCATTGCCGTCGAGGTCGAGGTGCATAGGTAGCGATTGGACAATTGGTACCACAGCGTATCGATATTGTGGATCTTTATAGTACCGCCATATCGCCATAGACTCATCAGCTCACTGGACGCAGGAAGAGATTCGACGATGCGATTCATGACTGTGGACAGCCACGACACCGCCGCTCGCACCGTGGCAGATGACGGCCTTCTCGCGGTAGCGCCGGAGTACCGAGCGGTGCGCGGAACAGTGGGCGTGCCGCCTGGTACGCCGGGGTTTCTGCCGAACACGAATGGTGGGTATGTCAGGCGCTCGGGGAAACGGTGCATTGCGATTGACGGGCCGTTCGTCGAGACGAAGGAGTTGATCGCCGGCTAGTGCAAGTGTGGCCCGAAGAGCCGAGCCGCACCGGAAAATTGCAATTGACACGGATCGATGCGCGTAGGACATTCCGCCGTGTCTTTTACACGAGACGCTCGAACGATGGACATGAGCTCGCCTTCGAATAATCGCTGCTCGGTGGACGCGGTGCACATCCACGTGGACGCCATCTACCGTGCCGACTCGCGCCGCGTCTTTGCCACGTTGATCCGGCTGCTTGGCGACTTTGATGTCGCTGAGGAGGCGTTGCACGATGCGTTTCGCGCCGCGTTGGAGCAATGGCCGCGTGACGGGATTCCGGCCAATCCGCGCGCATGGCTCGTATCGGTCGGCCGCTTCAAGGCCATCGACGGTATGCGCCGACGCGCGAGGTTCGAAGCGCTGCGGGCAGCGCCCGACGAACACATCACCACCGCTGACGATGCGTTCGACCATGGCGGCAGTACGAGCGCTGAGGACTCAGCGGCGGAATCTACCGAGTCCACGGAGCGATTGCGCGCGAGCATGGACGACGCCGGTGCGCGGGACGACGAAGTGAACGATGCAGTGGACGATGAAGGCTGCGTCGCGGACGATCGGCTGCGGTTGATCTTCGTCTGCTGTCATCCGGCATTGTCAGGCGACGCGCAGGTCGCGCTCACGTTGCGGGAGGTGTGCAGCCTCACCACCGAGGAGATCGCGCACGCATTCCTCACCGCGGCACCCACGTTGGCCCAGCGCATCGTGCGTGCCAAAGCAAAAATCCGCGAAGCGCGCATTCCCTATGAAGTACCTGGCGCGCCCAATTGCCGGACCGTCTGGACAGTGTGCTGCGCGTGATCTACCTGGTGTTCAACGAAGGCTACCTGGCGTCCTCCGGCCGGTCGCTCACGCGGCACGATCTCTCGGGCGAGGCGATCCGACTTGGCCGTCTGCTCGTCGAGATGCTGCCCGAGCCCGAGGCGTTAGGATTGCTCGCGTTGATGCTGGCGCACGAATCGCGGCGTGCAGCGCGGACCTCTCCAACCGGCGAGCTCGTGCTGCTCGACGAACAGAACCGCGCGCTGTGGGATCGTGACCTGATCGCGGAAGGGTCGTCGCTGGTGGAGCGTGCGCTGATGTCGCGGCGCTTTGGCGCCTACACGCTGCAGGCGGCGATCGCCGCGGTGCACGCCCAGGCATCCAGTATGGCCGCAACCGACTGGACCGAGATCGTCGGTCTTTACGATGTTCTGCAGCAGACGAATCCGTCGCCTGTGGTCGAGCTGAATCGGGCGGTGGCGCTGGCAATGCGTGATGGCCCCGCCGCTGGACTGGCCGTGATCGATGCCATCTTGGCGCGCGGCGATCTGGCGGATTATCGTCTGGCGCATGCGGCGCGCGCGGACCTATGCCGGCGGCTGGCGATGACGGCGGATGCTCGGCGCTCCTATCAACGCGCTTTCGAGCTGACGCGACAAGAACCCGAGCGGCGCTTCATCGAGCGCAGATTGCGCGAGCTGCAGCAGGACTAGTTCTCCGACCCGACCAGCCCCCGGTAGTCGGCAAGGCCACTGTCGATCTCAGCGGGCGACGTTCGACTAATGGGTATATCCACGTGATTTCCTTTTGGGGAAAGGCGCCATGAAATACCTTTGCCTGGTCTATATGGAGGAGAACACGCTGGGTGCCGTTCCAGACAGCGAGTGCATGGCCTATGGCGAATCGCTGCGGGCGAGCGGTCATGCGATTGCCGCCGAGGCTCTGCAGTCCGTTCATTTGGCGACGACCGTACGCGTGCGCAACGGTAGAGCGTCGCTCACCGACGGACCCTTTGCGGAGACGAAGGAGCAACTTGCTGGTTTCTACCTGATCGAGGCGAAGGATCTCAACGAGGCCATTCGGGTGGCTTCGCAGATTCCAACGGCGCGCGTGGGCAGCATCGAGGTGCGCCCGGTCAGGCAGTTGTCCGCGATATAACAGGGAGCACGAGCGATTGGGCCATGGCGATGACTGCGGTGGGCATCGATAGAATCGCTCGACGTGTCGATTTGGCAACGCGCCGTTCGACTATTCCAAGTGTGGGCGGCGTCGGTGCCATGCTCACCTTAAACCTCACCGAAAGGAGTGACCATGCCTCAACTCAATGCCTACCTGTCGTTCGACGGCAACTGCGCCGAAGCGATGAAGTTCTACGCGCGCGTGCTCGGTGCCAAAGTCGAAGCCCTCATCACCTATGGGCAAGTGGCCGCGGAGATGCCCACGCCAGCCGGCCACGCCGACCGCATCATGCATGCCTACCTGGTTCACGCCGACTTTGCTCTGATGGCCGGCGACACACCGCCCGGGGTGCCTTATCAAGGCGTCAACGGCGTGATGTTGGCGCTGACCTACCCCACGGCCGCCGAGAGCCAACGCGTGTTCGCGGCTTTGGCCGACGGGGGCAAGGTCACAATGCCGCTGGGCGAGACCTTCTGGGCAGACTCGTTCGGCATGGTCACCGACCGCTTCGGCACGCCCTGGGGCGTCAACGGTGGCTCAAAGCAACAGCCGAAGATGTAGCCGGTGGTCGTGACGACATGGCCTGCGATTTGGTGTGCGCGAGCAAACGCCCTGGTGGAGGGTGGGTCTGCACGCCAAGACATGGGATGCAACACGACGTTGGTCGGGTCGATCCGTCGTTTTTCATCAGCCGTCTTTAGGGGTCACCCAGAGGAGAGTGCAAATGAGAAAGGTAGTCGCCCATCTGATCATTACATTGGATGGAGTAGTGAACTTCGATCGGGTCGTTGATACGATTTTGAAACTGCGCGATAAGGAAGAAGTGCTGGCAGACTACTTCGCAAAAGTGGCGAAGGAGGATGCCATGCTGCTGGGGCGCGTCACGTATCAGGAGTGGACAGACTATTGGCCGAACTCGACCAATGAACCATTCGCCAGCCATATCAACAGTGTTCCAAAATATGTGGTCTCCAAGATGCTGCAGGCGGTGCCGTGGGGATCGAGCGGGAACGCCACACTGCTCAAAGGCAAGCTCGCCGACGCGATCACGGCCTTGAAGCAACAGTCTGGCAAGAACATCGGCGTCCATGGCAGCCCGACATTGGTGGAATCCTTGCTGCAAGCGGACCTGCTCGACGAGCTGCGTCTCGAGATCTACCCAGTGGTCGCTGGCAGTGGCGCACGTCTGTTTCGCGACGGGCAGGCGATCAAACACCTGCAACTGGTCGGTTCAAAGATAACCAAAAAAGGGGTAGCGATCTTGACCTACCAAGCGGCGAACAACAGCAAAGACGCCTAACAACCGGCTGCAGCAGATGGCGCTACGCGCCGCCACTGAACCAGAGCGTTCGGGCGCATGAAGATCTCTATGCCATCCTCCTCTGGAGAAGCAACAAATGCACCGCTTCAAGCCCGAAAACTACAGCACCGCTTCACCGTACCTCATCGTGGCCGACGCCGCTCTGACCATCAAGTTCCTGCAGGAGGTGTTCGCCGCAACAGTGCTGCGCAAGTTTCCCGACGCGCAGGACCGGCTCATGCACGCGGAGGTGCGGATCGACGATACGATCATCATGCTCGCGGACTCCACCTCGGACTGGCCGGCCGTGCCGTCGTATGTCCACATCTATGTCTCTGATGTGGATGCCACCTACGCTAGAGCGCTGGCGGCTGGCGCAACGTCGGTTCAGGAGCCAACCAAGAAAGACGACGAAGATAAGCGAGGTGGCGTCAAAGACATCGGCGGTACCATATGGTGGATCGCAACTCGCGTGGCGTGAGCGAGTGACCGCATGACCAACCGGAACGCCTGAGGCGCTGCCCAATATGGATGCTGATCATGTTGACGCTGACGTGACTGCCATTCGAGCATTGCTCGAACATTGGGTCGAATCCACCCGCCATGGCGACAACGACCATGTGCTTGACGGTCATGCGCAGGATGTTCTGGTCTTCGACGTTCTGCCGCCGGTGAAGTACGAAGGCGCCCAGGCAACGGGTGCAGGCGCACGAGGCGGTCGCGCCCGTTTTTCACGGGCGCTGGGAGACATGACCATGAGCACCGACACGATGTCCTTTGACGGCGCTTGCACGTGTCGCTTCGTGCGCTACCGCATGAGCACGAGTCCGCTCTTCGTCCATTGCTGCCATTGCCGCTGGTGCCAGCGCGAGAGCGGTGCCGCATTTGCGCTGAACGCGATGATCGAAGCCGACCGCGTGCAACTGTTACAAGGTGAAGTCGAGGTCGTCAATACGCCGTCGAACAGCGGCAAGGGCCAGAAGGTCTCGCGCTGCCCCACCTGCCGCATCGCGCTGTGGAGCAACTACGCCGGCGCCGGAGACGCGGTGCGCTTCGTGCGGGTCACAACGCTCGATGAACCGGACCGCCGGCCACCCGACATTCACATCTTCACGGCATCCAAGCAGCCGTGGGTCGTGCTTGTGCCCGATACGCCCGCCGTCGCCGAGTACTACAAGGCCTCTGAGCGGTGGCTCAAAGCGAGCCTCGAGCGGCGTGCGATGCTGCTGGCGGAGGCGCAGCAGCCGTAGTGTCGACCGCTCGACTGAAGCATTGAGCATCATCGACCCATCATCGACCCACCAAGGCAACACACATGATCGATCACATTGGCATTCGGGTATCGGACTATGAGCGCAGTAAACGCTTCTACGCGCTTGCGCTTGCACCGCTTGGCTATTCATTGATGATGGAGGGTGCGTCCGGCGCCGGCTTTCGCAAGCAAACCATTCCTGATTTCTGGATCAAGACGGGCATCCCGAGTCCGAGCGTGCACGTGGCATTTTCCAGTCCCGATCGGGCAAGCGTGGATGCCTTCTACCGCGCCGCACTCGCCGC
>JANMUI010000857.1:0-7853 GCA_031391405.1 Betaproteobacteria bacterium | reverse complement strand
TCCGTCACGTTCGTGCCTGCGGCGATCGCGCTGTTCGTCACCGGCCGCGTCGAGGAAAAAGAGAATCGCGCCATGCAATGGGCGCGCAAGGCCTACCGGCCGGCGCTCGCCTTCGTGCTGCGCAACCAGGCGCCGACGGTTGCAGCTGCTCTGGTCATGGTTGCTCTAAGCGCGTTGCTGGCCACCCGCATGGGCACCGAGTTCGTACCCAGCCTCGACGAAGGCGATATCGCACTGCACGCGCTGCGGATTCCGGGCACCAGCCTCACTCAGGCGATCGAAATGCAACAGGTGCTGGAAAAGCGCATCAAGGCCTTCCCGGAAGTGGACAAGATTTTCGCCAAGATCGGCACTGCCGAGATCGCGACCGACCCCATGCCGCCGAACGTGGCCGACAATTTCGTGATGCTCAAGCCGCAATCGGAGTGGCCGGATCCCAAGCGCAGCAAGGAGAACTTGGTGAAGGCGATACAGGAGGCGGTGGAACAGATTCCCGGCAACAACTACGAATTCACCCAGCCGATCCAGATGCGCTTCAACGAGCTCATCTCCGGGGTGCGCAGCGACGTCGCAGTCAAGGTATTCGGCGACGACCTGAATGCGCTGCTCAGGAGCGGCGAGGAGATCGCGGAGATTCTTGAAAAAATTCCCGGAGCAGCCGATGTCAAGGTCGAGCAGGTGAGCGGCTTGCCAGTGCTCACGGTGAAGATCGACCGGTCCCGGATCTCGCGCTACGGGCTGAATGTCGCCGACGTGCAGGACGTGGTCGAAGTGGCGGTGGGCGGCAAGGAGGCGGGGCAAGTGTTCGAAGGCGACCGGCGTTTCGACTTGCTGGTGCGCTTGCCCGAGCGCCTGCGCGTGGATGTGGAAGCCATGAAGCGCCTGCCGGTCCCGCTGCCGGCCAATGGTCGCTCTGGCGTGGGCGGTGAGGCCAAAGCGGCCTATGTGACCCTGGGAGAGATCGCACGCTTCGACGTGGCGCCCGGGCCCAACCAGGTCAGCCGGGAGAACGGCAAGCGGCGCGTGGTGGTGACCGCCAACGTGCGCGGCCGCGATCTGGGCTCCTTTATCGGCGAGTTGCAGGGCCGCATCAAGACGGAGATCAGACTGCCCGAGGGCTACTGGCTGAGCTACGGCGGTACCTTCGAGCAACTCGCCTCCGCGGCGAAGCGCCTGCAGGTGGTCGTGCCGCTGTCGCTCGCGCTCATATTCGGGCTGCTGTTCATGACTTTCGGCTCGGCGAAGGATGCGGCGCTTGTGTTCAGCGGCGTGCCGCTGGCGCTCACCGGCGGTGTTCTGGCGCTGTGGCTGCGCGACATCCCGCTCTCGATTTCCGCCGGCATCGGCTTCATCACCCTTTCCGGCGTGGCGGTGCTCACCGGCTTGGTTATCGTTTCCTGCATGCGCGACCTGCGCGCACAGGGAATGCAGATCGATGAAGCCATCGTGGAAGGTACGCTCACGCGGCTGCGGCCGGTGCTCATGATCGCGCTGGTGGCGAGCCTGGGATTCCTGCCCATGGCCCTCAATGTCGGCACCGGCGCCGAGGTGCAGCGGCCGCTCGCGACGGTGGTGATCGGAGGCATCCTCTCCTCAACATTCCTGACGCTGCTTGTGCTGCCGGTGCTGTACCGGCTTTTTCATCGAGAACACGAGATGATTGCTTGAGGCGGTTTTGCCTTCAGGATTAGCGCGTACAAACGTCCCGATAGATGCGCGAATCGCGGGCGATTGGGCGGACGCCGCGCCTACGTGAATAACGCCGACAACCTCAAGGACTGGTACCCTGGCACAGGTTCGGCTTTTTTTCCCGGTATCCCGCAGGTGATTTCTCTGCCGTGCGCGAGTGATACGGAGCGCTATGAGCACATCAACGATGTGGTGCGCCGATTCAGCGACGCGAGGCTTGGCAAGGCCGATCGCACCATGCCGTGTTTGCCGTGCACGCGTATCTTCATCGCGTACCGGGTCGCCGCGCGGCCGCACTTCGATCGCGTAGTGGTGGTTGCGGATGGTGTAGATGACGTAGGACTTTAAGGCTCCGTAAGCGCCGCTTATCCGCCGAACAGAGCGCTCCAATCGATGCGTAAATCCGGAAACGCAAGTGGCGACGCGCTTCCCTGGGCACGAACCTCAATCAATTCCAAATACTCACCATCACGCGGATTGCGGCGCACCTCGATGCACTGGCCGACGACGTCGACTTTCCAGAACTCCGCAATGCGGTTCTTGGCGTAAAGCGGCACTTTGATCAGGCGATCGTAGCCCACCGATGAGTCGGCGACTTCGATATTCCACAACGCATCTGGAGCGGGTCGTGCTACCCCTCTTCTACGATGATCGTGCCGCCTGGATTCGGGTGATGAAAGCGGCCATCTCCAAGAACGGCTCGATCTTCACCAGTCATCGTATGGTTCGTCGCTACGCCGTCGATGCATATATGCGCTAGGGGTCCAGCCGATTCAGGGCATTCAGGGATTTCCAAGTACGCGCTCGGCCCCTCGAACTTTGCCGCACGCCGTCGATCGCGCAATCGAGCAACACTTATGGCTGAGGTGGACGATATGGTTTCTCCGAAACCCACCCTTGATCAATTTCAAGGAGCGTGAACGAGCATTCGCTATCGTGATGGGAATGATGGGCGTCGGCGCGAAGGGATCGCAGCGCCCGATAGGCCCCGATCAGCGCATGCACATGATGGAGCAGCGCATGGACATGATGCACACGATGATGGAGCAGATGATGCACCACCAGCGGATGCTCCCGCCCACGCCGGCTAAATAGTCGGTAGGTGGTACGCCATGGGGTGGCGAACGATCCCATCTCCAGACCAACCGAACATACGTCCGCTCGAGACGGGGACGAGGTGAATCATGTGGTGGCATGACATGGGGATGGGGTGGGGGATGTTCGGCATCGTGCACATGGCACTTTGGTGGGGATTGATCGCGGTCGCCATCGTCGTGCTGGTGAGATGGCTCACCCGCAACCAGTCCGGTGGCGATCGCGACGAGGGCCGGGCGGTGCAAATCCTGAATGAGCGTTACGCACGCGGCGAGATCGGCAAGGAAGAGTTCGAGCGAATGAAGCACGATTTGACGCGCTGATTGGTTACAATATCGCTTCTCAATCGCCATCGTTGAAATTCAATAGCCGACTTGACAGGCAAATGGTGGAATGTCCAACAACGATATCGCTTGTGCTCGGTAGCGGCGGTGCCCGCGGCTTGGCCCATATCGGCGTGATCCAGTGGCTGACCGAAAACGGCTATGACATTCGCTCCATCGCCGGCTCCTCCATAGGGGCGCTTGTCGGAGGAATCTTCGCCGCCAACAAACTCGACGTCTATGCCGACTGGGTAAGCACGCTCGAGCGTATCCAGATGGTGCGCCTGCTCGATCCGGCATTCGGTCGCACCGGGCTTTTCAAGGGCGAGCGCATCATCGGCGTTCTGCGCGAGATGATCGGCGATTTCGAGATCGGGGATTTGCCCGTATCGTTCACGGCCGTCGCCGCGGACCTCGCATCTGGTGAGGAGGTGTGGTTGCGCGAGGGCAAGTTGTTCGACGCGATCCGCGCCTCGATCGCAGCCCCGCCGATTTTTACGCCTTTTGAGATTGGTGGCCGGAAGCTGCGCGATGGTGCGTGGGCGAATCCGGTGCCGATCGGGGCCACCGTCAACGACACGACGGACCTTACCGTTGCAGTGAGTCTTAGCGGCCCGATCGAGTTGGGGCGGCCGACCTCCCCGAATACGCGGAACCCTGACGTCACGGTCGAGATACCCCGCAATGCGTGCGGCCCTCATGCGTTCTGGCGTGCGGAGGAATTGATCGCCCTTGGCCGCGAACGTACGGCGCATGCATTTGCGGCACCCCGTACCAGCACGACCGACGATGCAGGCTCCCTCGCGAATGCGTAGCAAGGGCAATGGAATTCGCCGGATTCGCTACGAGCGATTCAGGGGGCTGGAGACCCTGCGCCGCTGATTCGCTGATTGCATTGGTAAGCCATGCATAGCTTTCGGGCATCGCCAACCTGGCAGTAACCAAACTGCTTGCAGATCCCGCCAGGAGCGGGACGACGCCAAGCATGGCGAATCGGGCGCAGGAGGTTCGCAAAGGTTCAAGGAGCATCTTGATGTGAGGCGGGCATTCATGAGGCGCCGTTGCACTCGCACTCAATCCGCGACCCATACATGCAAAGTGCAACGCGCAGCGCCTGACCGGGATGCTGGCGCGAGCAGCAAAGTCTGTAAGCTACATGGTCTCGTGCGAGGCCGGTTGGCGATGATCAACAGTCGAATCGTCCCACTACCTTTTCCGGTGGCGAGCCACAGGGATCATCGCTCATGAAGATCGGTGTTCTTCACGCACTCATCGCCGCGGCCTTGTTCGGTGCCAGCACCCCGCTTGCGAAGCTGCTGGTCGATGACATCACGCCAATCATGCTGGCCGGGCTGTTGTACCTCGGCAGTGGCATCGGCTTGCTCGCATGGTTGTTCCTGCGGGGTTTGGCGGCAGAACGGTTAGGCGAGTCGACCGCGCATCTTCGCCGGCGGGATCTGGGTTGGTTGGCCGGTGCAATTCTTGCGGGCGGCGTGGTTGGCCCGATTCTGCTCATGGTGGGGCTCGCAGTGACTTCCGCCGCTTCGGCTTCACTGCTGCTCAACATGGAAGGTGTGCTGACGGCATTGCTGGCCTGGTTCGTTTTCAAGGAGAATTTCGACGGGCGCATCGCGTGGGGCATGGCGCTCATCGTCGCGGGCGGCGTCTTGCTCTCCTGGCAAGCCCGGCCAACGCTCGGCGTGCCATGGGGGGCGCTCGCCATCGTCGGTGCGTGTCTCGCCTGGGCGATCGACAACAATCTCACGCGCAAGATCGCGGCCAGCGACGCGGTGCAGATTGCGGGGATCAAAGGACTCGTCGCTGGTGTCGTCAATGTGAGCTTGGCGCTCGCGCTTGGCAGTCCCTGGCCGAGCGCACCGCTCGTGCTCGCGACCGCGCTCGTCGGCCTGGCCGGCTATGGACTGAGTCTCGTGTTCTTCGTCATCGCGCTGCGCCACCTCGGCACGGCACGTACCGGCGCGTACTTTTCGGTGGCTCCGTTCGTGGGTGCGGCGGTAGCGCTTGTGTTGCTGCGCGAGGCGCCCGCATCGACATTCTGGATCGCCGCTGTCTTGATGGCCATCGGGGTCTGGCTGCATCTCACCGAACGGCATGGGCACGAGCATACGCACGGATCGCTCGAGCACGCGCATCCGCATGTTCATGATGCGCATCACCGGCATGCGCACGATTTCGGATGGGACGGCCGCGAGCCGCACACCCACGAGCACGCACACGAAGCGGCAACGCATACGCACGAGCATGTGCCGGACATCCACCATCGACACGAACATTGATCCGTCGACTTTATTGACGATTCGCATAGCTCGGTACGCGTCGATATGTAATGTAAAAGCTGAAATGCGCGCCCCTCAACTACGGGCTTCGACCTGCGCTGGATTTCGCACTTCAAGTTCCAGAAGGTGGCGGGCTACCAATGGCTCACGTACCGGCGCGTCTCGGAGGGCTGGAGAGCAGGCGCAGGCCTTTCGGTGTTTCTCTTTTCACGATCGGACGTCGCAAGCAATTTTCCGTTGCCGTTCGCACTACCTGCCGTGTCATTGCGATATCGGCAGGTCGCGCTGTACGGGACGTTCATTCCGAAGGTCAGCCGCAATCCCGGTGGAAACGGTAACGTCGGTTACATCTTTGGCCGGGTGCAGTTTTAGTGGTGGTTGCGGTGCGGCCGGTTCGTCCCGTTCGATAGGCGAGGCACGCGAAATGGGATCGGTACCATTAGCATGGGAACTCTGCGCCGTGAAGCCGGCCGATATGCGCCCCGCACTGCTTCATGGAAGATGCGGAATGTCATGCATTGCGCCGGCTCCTTGACAGGAAAATCTGGCGGGGTGCGTACGGACCGGGACGACGGAGCGCCGTTCGCGATCAGCCATGTGTCTCTTCGGTCGCGCCTCTGCGCCAGCGGTACAACACGCGCTTTGACGATGCTCAATCTACCGGCACGGGACGCGGGATAGCCTGCGCGGGATCGCTTTGATATCGAGCGATTCGGGGCCACCTCTTACAAGGAGATTGCGCTATGGTTTCGGCAGGAGGCCATCTACCACCCAAACGACGCACGGAACCGGCCGGTTCGCACGCGCAGCCGAAGGCGGCTCGAACACCCACTCGGAAGAAATCGTCTGCTGTGAAAGAGACGCCCATCGCTGCGGCCGCCGCGGATCCCTCCGCCCAATGCGTCGTTACCACGCCGACCGAGCGGCAGCACATGATCGAGCGCGCGGCATACTTTCGCTCGCAGCAGCGCGGATTCGTCCCCGGCTTTGAGATGGAAGACTGGTTGGCCGCGGAAGCGGAAGTCGATCAAGGGCTTGCTGGGGACTCGCCGTGACCAAGACTCGCACGCGCACGGTGATCATGGGGGCCGCCGGGCGCAACTTCCATAACTTCAATGTCGTGTAGCGCGACCAGCCGGCGGTCGAGGTTGTTGCGTTCACCGCGACGCAGATCCCGGGTATCGCGGTCCTGCGCATCGCCGATGTCGTCATCATCGCGAAGACGGATGCGTCGTCGGCCAACGACATCCAGCGCGTAACGCGGGCCGCGCGAACCACCAATCCACGCGCGCGTTTGGTGTGGGGCGCCTCACCCGTGCGGTTGGACGACCCCGAAGCAGTGCGGGGCCGGCATGTACTCGTGATCGAAGACGGGCCCACGACGACGCATGGCGGGATGGCTCATGGTGCAGGGTTCGTCGCGGCCGTGCGCGGCGGCGCGCGCGAGATCATCGATCCGCGCCCGATTGCGGCCGCGGCGATCAAGGCGGTCTATCGGCAATATCCCCACATTGACCCCGTGCTCCCCGCGATGGGTTACTCAGCCGCGCAGATCGACGCGTTGCGCGAGACCATCGAACGATCGAATGCCGATGTCGTGGTGAGCGCTACCCCCATCGACCTTGCACGGTTGATCGCGGTGAAGGTGCCGATCGTGCGGTCGCGCTACGAATTCGCCGAGGTCGAGAAGCCGGGGCTTGGCGCGGCCATTGATGAGTTCCTCTCGCGATCGATTGATCTGAATCAATTGCAGAAGCCCGGAACGCGCCAAAGTGAAGCATATGTTCAGTCGAAATAATGGAGACGTGATGGTTGCCTTTGAACGCAGGGATGTGGAAAGACTCGAACACTCGCTGATGCAACGCCGCGTCGAGTTGCTGAAACAGGTTCGCGAGGTGACGGGTCGCGATGAGGATGAACCGTTTGCGAAGCTGACGGGGGAGGTTGCCGATACCGGCGACGAAGCGGCGGCAAGCTCACTGATCGACGTGGACCATGCGGCGGTCGGGCGCGATCTCGTGGAGTTGCGTGCGATCGAAGCCACCCTCGCGCGGATCGAGCGCGGCGAGTACGGCACGTGCAAGGATTGCGGCATCAGGATTCCGCTCGAACGCTTATCGGCCAGTCCGACCGCAGAACGGTGCATCCGCTGTCAGGATCATTTCGAGAAGACGCACGGCCACGGGAATCAGCCGCGGCTGTGAACGATGGACTTACTTACGTAAGCACGCGGGCCGCTGCTCGCCCTCTCGATCACGAGCTTCGTGGTGGGTATTGCATGGAGAATCGGTGGCCTATTCCTGCTGAAGCGGTCGATTCCGTAATCTGTCCCCTATTATTATCCTGTCGATTTTGGTCTGATGCGATTGACCGTTCGCCCTGAGCCTGTCGAAGGGTGAATGCCGGAGGGTCCGTGCGCGGACCATCGCGCGCCGTCGGCACGCCTGCG
>JANMUI010000848.1:0-12599 GCA_031391405.1 Betaproteobacteria bacterium | reverse complement strand
AGTGCCGAGCGCCTGCGTGGCATGCTGTCGGAAGAAACCGGTGCCGACGTGCGCATCATCGAGTTTGCGGGCGGCTGGGTTCGGTTGCCACAGGCTGAGCAGTCACGACTCGCCGCCCCTGGCCAGCCGGGGCGCTATGTTCAGCTTGGCGGGGACGCTGCAGTCGGTTCCCAGATTTGGGATGCATCGGCCCGGTTCCTCGTGCGTCTGGGCCCACTCAATCTGCGTGATTTCGAGGCGCTGCTTCCTGGCACTCCGCTGCACACGCGCTTGGTCGAGCTGACTCGTCTGCATGTCGGGCTCGAGCAGGACTTTGCCTTCAATCCGACCCTGATCGCAGCAGAAGTACCGCCAATGCGCCTTGGTGGCCTCGGCGCCGGTTCCGCGCGACTTGGCTGGACGAGTTGGTTGACGACGGCGCTCCCTCGCAAACAAACGGCAGCATCAGTCACCTTGCGGCCCATGACCCATTGACGCATCGAACCGGAACGAACCAGCAATGACAAACTCGTCCGACTGGGCGCGCGGTTATCCCGTCAGTGAACCTTATCCAGCCTCCTGGCACAGTTTTCAGTCGCCGGCGCATCTGCGTGCAATTTGTGCGCTGATGGGTGTGGAATGGGAGGTGGGGCCGGAGACGCCGCTATCCATCGCCGAGGTCGGTTGTGCCACCGGCTACACTGCCGCCATGCTGGCCGCAGGCAACCCGCACTGGCGTGTGCTGGGGCTCGACTACAACCCGGCGCATATCGCCGAGGCGCGCAGCATGGCCGCCGCAGCGCGCCTTGCGAATCTGCGTTACCTGGAAGCCGATCTTGCGGAGTTGAACGATGCCGAGCTCGACCGGCTCCCCGAGTTCGATCTGGTCACCGTGCACGGGCTCTGGTCCTGGGTGGCCGATCCGGTGCGCGAGGGTGTGCTGCGTCTGCTGCGGCGGCGACTGAAGCCCGGTGGCCTGGCCCTCGTCACTTACAACGCGATGCCGGGCGCCGCTGGGAGTCAGGGCCTCGCGCGCGTGGTTCGTCGGGCGATGCTCGCAGCCGGCAACAGGGACGATGGTATTGCTGCTGCCACGAAGCTAGTGGAGCGGCTGATCGCCGCCGAGCCTGTGCATCTCCCGACCTCCGGCTGGCGCCGCTTGTTCACCGGCGAGGTCAAGGGCGCACGGGCGGGCTACTTGCTTCATGAGTTCCTGACCGAACATTGGCGTCCTGCTTTCTTCGCCGACGTTGCCGCATCAATGGCCACGGCACGCTGCGAGTACGTGGGCAGCGCGACCATCGATGAAAATTTTCCGCAGATGTCGCTGTCGCCCGCGCAGCGGGAGCTTTGGGACGAAGCGCCTGACGAAGCCGCGCGCCAACTCATGATGGATCTCTGTGTGCCACGTGCTTTTCGGCGCGATTTGTATGTGCGCGGCCTGCGCCGCGTACCGCGCGACATCGCGGTCGATGCGCTGTGGGTCGCCTTGGCAACCCATGCGCAAGGCGAGGCCTCGATCAATGCACAGGCGGGCGAGGCCAAGCTGCCGCAGCCGCTGATCGACGCTGTGCGGTCGGCCCTGGCTGAAGGACCTCGCACCATCGGCCACCTGCGTACGCTTCCCGGCTGCGGCAATGTCACGCCGTCGGAATTGATTGCGGTGTTGATCGGCTCGGGATGCGCAGTACCAGTGTGGTGCCATCCCGGCAGCGGCCCGGAATGGCAGGAGGCCCTTGCCGCAGCGCGGCGTTTGAACGCCGTGGCTGCCGATAGGATGGCGCCGTTTGGGATCGGTTCAGGTCAACTGGGACTCGCCACGCCCTTGCTGGGCGGTGGCTTGGTGGTGCCGCCGATGGAGTTGGCCATTGCCCGGCTGGTGGCCGAGCCCGTCGCCGCGAAGCCTGACGCCGCGAATGTAGGTTACCCGGATGCCGCCAGTCTGGTCGGGCGACTGCTACCGCCCGGGCCGGCGCCAAGCGCCGAGATCATCGCGGAATTGGAACGAACTGTGGCCGAATTGCTCGTGAATCGACTGCCGGTCTGGCGCGCGCTCGGCGTTATTGACTGATCAAGCGTTCGCGAACAGCGTGATGTCGATTTTCATCGCTTTGATTGCAGCCCACGCTAAAAAACCCAACGGCCGCAGCGGTAAGATCGAGGCCGGAATGCCGTGTTCGAACCGCCAATTTCACAGAGGTCAAGATGGTAACTATCTCCTCGCCCACGGGTATCAACCGAAGCATCACCTCCGAAATCCAGGCCAACATCTTGGGCAATGACAAGCTCGACGCCAAGACGAAGGGTTTCATCATTGCGGCCCTGATGTGCGTTGGGAACCAGTCCCACGGGAAGGAATAGCGCATCGAGCTTCTTGGTGAGGCGATGCAGCGAGTCGTATTCATAGGACTCGATCGCATTGCCAAGCGGATTGACCACCGCGCGCAGGTCGCGCTTGGCATCGGTGTTGAGTTGGGTGATCCCCAGGTTGGGATCGATGAGGCGGGTGAGTTGATCGAGCGCATCGTACTCGCTGCGGCTCTCAAAGCCGCGGGGATTGATGCTGCTAGTGGTGCGCCCAACCGGATCGACCTGCATGCGCCAGGGAGCTTGTAGGCGAACCTGAGCTCCTCGCCATTCTGGAACACCTCGCGCAGCACCCGCCGGCCGGGGCTGTAGGAGAGCGGCTACGTGAATATCGTGGTCTGTCCGTTCGCGTTCACGTTGTCCCATTCAATGGGACTGCCTGTCGTCGTCGCCGTGGTCATTGCGACAGTGGCGACCGGCATTCTCGGCTAATTCATCGAACGCGTCCTCGTCGACCGGTTCGTCAACGACCACCTGGCAACCATGATTCTCACGCTGGGGATTCATCCCTCATCATTGAAGCCTGTGGCCCGGAACCGGTCGAGTTCCGCTTCCCGGTGTCCGGGTCGCTGCGTGCCGGCGGGGTCTATATCGCCTATGCGAATCTGATCGTGCTCGCGGTCTGTGTGGCAGCGATCCTGGATTGCCGGGTCGGGAACGGGTCACACCCATGATCACGCCGCACATACTTTTCATTACGTGATCCATATATCATGTTGCATAGTCTCAAATCCCATGGAGAGGTGTAATGAAAGCAGTCGTCGCGGAACGAGGACAGGTCACCATCCCCAAGGCATTGCGGGACCGGCTGGGCATTCGTCCAGGAACGACGCTGGAATTCGCCGCGAGCAACGGCTCGCTGGTTGCGCGCAAGGCCGAGACTGATCCCGTGTCGAGCGTGTTCGGCTGCCTTCGCAAGCGCATGGATACCGACAAGTTTGTCCGCAAGATTCGAGGCGGCGCGGACACATGATCACGGCGGTCGACACCAGTGTGTTGATCGACGTATTTGGCGCCGACCCGCGTTTTGGCGCAGCATCGGCCAATACCCTGCGTATGTGCCTGAACGAGGGCACTGTCGTCGCAAACGAAGTGGTTTGGAGCGAAACCCGAGCCGCGTTTGGCGCGGACGATGAATTCTTTCGAGCTATGCGGGCGGCGGCGATCGGCTTTTCTCCGGCATCGGAGAAGACTGCGACCCTGGCTGGCCTCACATGGCAGAAATATCGCGCTTCCGGCGGACAGCGCCTGCGCGTGATCGCGGATTTCCTGATCGGGGCGCATGCCGCCGCGCAATGCGACCGGCTGCTGACGCGTGACCGAGGCTACTATCGGAAATACTTCGCTCGGCTCGCCATCGTCAATCCGTCGGCTTGATCAGGTGAACACGCTGAGGAAATTCAGCGTTTGGCTTTCGATCGTGATAGAAGATCGCCTTGCCCAGCTGGTGAAGGTCTCGATCGGCGTGCTGTCGGACTTGGCGTAACGCAGTTCGGTGAGCCGATCAGCCGCGTCGTGGGTGAAGATCTGCTTGATGCCATTGGGTAGCGTCTTCTCGGTCAGCCGATTGCTGGCGTCCCACACATAGCTCACCGTTTGCGGAACGTTCTGACCCGCCCCCGGCGCACGATGGGTCTGGCGCGTTAGCCGATTGGCATCGTCGTAGCCGAACATAGTCTCTTCGGCGAGCTGGCCGTTGATGAGCACAGTGCGCTTGATACGCCGATCCAACGTGTCGTACTCATTGATGAGTTCGCTTCGCACCCCCGGCGCATCGGTGGTGCTGGTGAGCCGATCGCCATCGTCGTACTGGTAGGACTCGATGGCGATGTTGCGCGCATCAATGACAGAAGCCAGCCGCTGCGCCGCGTCATAGGTGTAGCGGTGCCAAAGAGAAGTTGATCGGGTACTCGGGCGATCGCGGCGGGCGAGAGCGCAGCCAATGCAGCAACGAGCCCGGTGCACGCAAGAAGAGCGGATGCGCACCCGAGCTGACGCTGCGGATTCTTCCTCGCAGGAAGGCGGCCCCTTTACTTACAAGAAGGGGGCGGTGAAGAGTATCTTGATTTGCCGGGGTAATCGCAGCACCCGCCGATCGGCTTCTTCACGCTGATGCAGACGTGGCGGCGGAAACGAACAACGCGTGCGCGAGACGGAACATGAATCATCGAAATGGCGCGCGATGCGCCCGCGGTTGCCGAACCTCGCACCGCCGCTGATTACAATTGCAGCGCAATTAAACGGTAGCGTCACCTTTATTCCCTTTCTTGAGCGATTGCCCGCGTCCGGCCGCAGTAGCCTTGGCTTTCCGGAAAATCGGATCGGGAAGGTCGAGCGTTGTCTTCATTGAAGCAGTTTGCCAAATTTATGGGAATGTTGCCAAGTCGAGATCGAGCGTGCGACATGGATGCGGCTGGAAGCGACGGCGAGTGGGCGGCCATGGCTGGAAGACGAGCCGGCGAAGTCGCTACTGCCGGGCCAAAGGGCGTTGGACCTGCAAATAAATGAAGCAGGTCCCTTTAACGCTCTCTAATGCTTTAATGCAGAAACGGCTGCCGGTCTGGTGCGCGCTCGGCGTTATCGACTGATCAAGCGTTCGCGCACAGCGTGATGTCCTTTTTCATCGCTTTGATTGCAGCCCACGCTGAAAAACCCAACGGCCGCAGCGGTAAGATCGAGGCCGGAATTCCGCGCCTGTTCCACCAACTTCACGGGAGTCACGCATGGTAACAATCTCCTCGTCCACGGGCATCAACCGAAGCATCACCTCCGAAATCCAGGCGAGCATCCTCGGCAATGACAAGCTCGACGCCAAGACGAAGTGTTTCATCATTGCCGGCCTGAAGTGCGTCGGGGACCAGTCCCACGGGAAGGAATACATCCCCTGGAAAAACTGAGCCGGTAGACTGCCGGAAGACAATCACTATTCAGGCGCGCGAAATCATGGCCGACACCCCACAACCTCCTGTGCAACCACGTGCAACGACGCACGACGGGATCAAGATCGAAGAGTACGCACGCCGACTGCTTGCCGGGCTCATTCTCCCGTCGGTCGACGAGCAACGGGAATACGGGGGCGTGATTTGTCGCAACAACGCGACCGGCGTACTCCGCACCACGGGTCCGTTCAAGGGCTATTCCGGCGCGAATGTCGATATCGGGGTCTGGACGAAAAAGAACTGCGGATGTGACGACGGCACGACGCCGGTCGCCTGGTATCACACCCACCCGACGAAGGAGATCATGACCCGGGATGGTCTCATGCACATGCTGTGGGAGGAGTTCATCGAGGGCGACAAGCTGATCTCCGACGGCTTCCTTATCCCAGGATATGTCGGCACGATGGATCGCAGATTCTGGCGCTACGACCCGCCGCCGTCGGTCATGGTGGAGGGCAAGCCGGTCGTGACCGAGGGCAAGGGCACCTATGGCGTCTTGAACGGCAAGCTGGTTCCGCCCCTCAAGCACATGCCGATCCTCGTCATTCCGCCCAGGCTGTGACCTCAGCGGGCCGCGACTTGAAAGAAGACTATTTGCGGGAAAAGCGTGCCGGTCAATAGGGTCAGGCTTCGCCGTTGCCATGTCTGAGCGCTAAAGCGGTCTACGATGATTTTTTGTGCGAGCAACTGGCAATGCCTCGCCGCCCGGGTGGTGGTAAGTAGGGTGAGACTAGATTTATATGGTGGACTCTTGCCGGTGTGCTAATCCAAATGCGCTCACCGCTCTCATGGCACACCAGGTTTCTCCGGCAGAGCGGAGTTGGCTTGTCAATGCCGCCGCGACCATTTGCAAGCGGCGTGAATCATTCGTTAGTCCAGCCACTTCCAGGCCGGACGCACGCGGATGCGATGACCTTGTTCGATCAGAACGTCCTCTTGATCCAGGGTGATGACCAGCAAATCGCGGTTTCGTTTCTTGATACTGCCAGGTAGCTTGGCAGCCTGGATCAGACCGCGCAGCTCGCGTTGTCGGTTTTCGGGCGTCAACCTTGCGCAGCACTGAATAGCGAGATCAGCGGTGACGAAGTCACATTCCCAGTCGTGCGGGGCGGCGGCGAAAGCGGGGGCGGCACCCATGCGGCGAAGGGTCAACAGCACAGCGTTCTCAAGCTTGCGGCCAAGATCGGGCGTGGGGTTTGGGCTGTTGGCGGCGGCCAGGCCCGTGTCCACCGCATAATATTTCGGCGGACTGGTCACGCGTTGTTTGAAAGACGAGCTGAAGCGAGGCAGGGCCAGCGTCAGCCAAGCGTCCTGCAGATACTCCGCCATGCGTCCGGTCTGCGCGACCGAAGGTAGACCGAGCCCCTTCGACAGGGCTTGCAACGACAAGGGCTGTCCCGGATGCGCGAGCAAGTGCAAGGCCAGCATCATCAAGGGACGAGCCGTGCGGCAAGCATGGCGAGTGACGATGTCGCGATGGACCACGTCACGCAGCAACTCGCGCAGCAGAACGCCTCCTTGATCGGGCCCGGCACGCAGCGCCGCCGCAAAGCCGCCGCGTATCAGATAGTCTTCGAGCGATGCAGCGTTCGCCGTTTGTCTGGTGAATTCCAGGAACTCCTGAAATGAAAACGGATACACCTCGTGGGATAAGTGGCGCCCCGTGAGCTTGGCGCCCATCTCGGGTCCCAGCAGACTGGCATTCGATCCGGTTAGGCAAACGCGGCGACCGGCATCGAGCAGCGCCCGCACGAGTCGCTGCCACTCCGGCACCTCCTGCACCTCGTCCAGGTAGATCGCGGCCTTCGGGTGGTCCGTCTCCAGAACCGAAAGCACCGTGGCAAAGTCGTCGGGACCGAAACCGTAGAGCCGGGTGTCTTCAAGATTGATGACTACCGAGGTCCCTTTGATCCCGCGCCGAATCTGGTCATGGAGGGCGCTTTTCCCGCAGCGGCGGACCCCCGTGAGCACCAGCGCGTGCGACACCATGCCGGCTTTCCACGCAGGCTGAAAGTGTCGGGTCACCTCACTATCGGCAACAGACACCCCGCTCGATTTTGCCAGGACAGCCTGCAGTGTTTCGCGTAGCAACATTCCGATAGACTCTCACAATGAACACTTTTGTTCAAGTATAGTGAACAAAATATGATTACGGTGACGAGTCGGTTGTCGCGAGACCGCGATCTCCGGCTGCACGCGCCAACCAGCGTACGCAAGCTCCGCTCGCCTTAAGGGCTGACAGATCCGCGCCGTTCGGGCGGCGATGGTGAGCGATCCGGCACACTACCGCTCGACGAGGCGGCGATTGATGACATTCGGCTCGCGCTGATTCAGAATCAACCGTTTGGCAATTGGCGGATTTACGCCAAGATTGGGCGGGCGACAGGGATGCCGCGGGAAGCGAGAGCGAGAGGGCGGCCACGGCTGGAAGACACGCCGGCGAAGACGCCGCTGCCGGGGCAAAGGGCGTTGGACCTGTAAAGAGATGACGATGGCCCCTTTAATGGTTACCTTAATGGTCAAAGTGAAAGGACACTCAAATGGGTGCGGTAGATAGATTCCTGGCAGATCCAGTGGAGTTCATGCAGAACAACGTCGTTTCCACGCCCGAGGGCGGCGACGTCAACAAGACCGGGGGAAAGAAGTTCTTCACGCTGGACCGGCTGAGCAGCACCGCGAAGAGCGACGATCGGCCCGGAGCGGCCATTCCCACCTATATGGCCCGGCCGGGAACCGGCCCAGAAGGCCTGATGGAGATCTATTGGTGTCCGTATCAGGATGACACCATCCAGTCCACCACCGTCGGCAATGAGGCCAATGTCATGTTCACCGCGCCGATGAATGGTTGCAGCTTCGGCGTGGGCAGTGTCACCGATGACGGCTCGCGTCGGGTCGCTCACATCAACATGAAGTCGCAGACGAATGCCTGGAACAAACAGGATGCGATCCTCAAGGGAAGCAAGCTCGGCGACAAGGTGATCAGCCCGCACATGTACATGGGCGGCGACAAGGATCCGGTGCACGTCATCACATTCGGCGTGAGAGACCCGAAGACCCGGGACATGGCCGAGCGGTGGAACTTCTACTACCAGCTCACGAAGATGAGCGTAGGCGCTGGCGGACTGACGAAGTTGCTGATCGGCGTTTTTCCCGTCTAGCGAGGCGCACTAATTCGGAGCGCTCATACTTGCAGAAGATGGGTCAGCTCTGCGGCCAAATCCTGTGGACGGACGGGTTTTTGGCCGAGCCGATAACGGCGTAAAAAGACCATCGCGATGCGGGTCGGACCCCGAACACCGCGGCGTCCCCGGTATATCCCAGCACACCCGGCCGGAAGATGAAGGCGTTCTCGCGGTCGAGCTCGCCGCGTGCGAATAGTTCCTCTGCCATGCCTTCGTAAATCGTCTTGAACTGGCCGAGCGTCGAGTAGTAGACCTTGTTCTTTGCCCACGGAAGGAGGTAGGCGTTGGCTCCGCCGCCCGAGCCGTCGCAGGTGACGCCCAAGGAAGCTTCCTGGGACTTTTCGATTGCGGCGGAACCTTCGGCGCCGACACCGCCTTTGGTGTAGTAGCAGACCTGATACGAATAGTGCGCATGGACCAGGTCGCGCCGGTCGCCTTTGTCGGCCACGTTGCTTACCACAGGGCGCATCGGCAGGTTGAGGTTCTCAGGTTGTGCGAGCAACTTTTCCAGGGTCCAGGCCATCGGGGTCTCCAGAGTGTGTGGTGGCGGTGCAAGAAAAATCTGGCGCTTTGTTCCAGCACGAAGGTGCCGCCGTTGCGGGACATAACATGACGAAGACGCGTACCGATTGTCAGTCAGCTCCCGGAGCCGCGGCGGCGGAAAATAGTTACCGCTACTCGCCCCGCATTCCCAGACGCCGCACCATTTCGTTTCTCACGGCAGCATCCGGCAAGACTTCGGCCAGTAACTCGGACAAGCTCATCCTCCCACGGCGCACTGCCTCGTCCAGCGTATAGGCCAGCGGTGAATGCGGTTCAGTGCGCCGGAAGTAATCGGCGATACGGTCCAGCTCACGCAGCGCATCCTCCCGCGTCGAGAGCGCACCGCGAGCGCCACCTGCCGATTCCCCCACACTGGCAGCATTTGCACCGGCGCCACCAGAGGCCGATGCCGTATTTACGCCCGCATCGTCGATCTCGCTCTTGGCAGGTCCGCCACCCAATCGCCCCACAATCTCAACCATGCGTTCCAGGAGAGTCGTGACCCTGCGGAGCGACGGCGCCTCCGATCTGAATCGGGTGTCGATGATGCGGTCCATCTCCTGCCACGCTTGCAGCGCGGCGGCGGCATCGCGGCCGGTGCCGGTCAGATAGGCCTTATCCAGCCGGGCTTCGGCCTCGAGCGTCTTCAAATCCGGCGCGCCTGCAGCGTAGCGTGCTTCGCGGCGTTCTTCGGCGAGCGCGGCGGTTTGCTCGGCCTGCTCCCATTGATACAAGCCGAGGCTGGAACCGTCGGCGCGACGGAAGAGCGGGAGCCGCCGTAGCGGCTGCATGATCGTGCCGTCAGCGCTGCTGCCGGACAGTCCGCCGATCGGCGATGACCGCGCCTCGAGGCCATCCTCGTCGGGCTGCGGAAAGCCCGCGTCCCAGAACGACTCGCACACGCCGGAAATGAGCTTCGCCCCGGCTGTCAATCCAGGTAGTCCGTGACTCCGAACCAGCGCTTCCGTCAACCACGCAGCGATCTCGAAATCCTTGCTTTGAGTGGCAAGAGCCTTTTGTCCCACCGACAGCACATCCCGCCAGCCCTCGGCTTGGGGACCTTCTTCCGAATCGCCGTCCGAGTCGCGCGCCCGCTCTTCAGCACGGGCGCTTGCGCGCGCATCGCGCAAGCGCTGATAGGAGGATGCGGCTGAATAATCAACCCGCAAATCCACACCGGCACCTTGCTCGCCGGTCTCCAGCGGAGCCAAAAGGGGTCCGAGGTCAATCGGGTCGTTCGCCATTCCGTCTCCAGAGAAATCAGCCCCATGGTATGTCGGGCGGTCGTGCCGAAACGCCGCTGCTTTGCGCGCAAGCGGCACGGGACAAACATAGACACGCCTGAGGCTATCCGATATTCTCAAATGGTTAAAGATGTCAAAGAAGTCAAATAACAAAAGCGCATCGTGATCCTTACCCACGATCCATACGAACATCGGGCCGCAGGCCGGAGGGACTTTCTCAGATGGTGGCCGTTGACCTGAAATCGGTGGTTGCGCGGCTGTCCGACACGGCACGTCGCCAGCTTGAAGCAGCAGCCGGGCTGACGCTCTCGCGCAGCCACTACAATGTCGAGATCGAGCACTTTCTGCTGAAGCTGGTCGAGACCCAGGGCAGCGACATCGCCACGATCCTGCGCAAGCAGGATATAGACCCCGGGCGGGCAGCGGCAGAGTTGAACCGCGCGCTCGACAAGTTGCGCACCGGCAATGCCCGCGCGCCGTCGCTGTCACCCGATATCGTGAGTTGGCTGCGTGAAGCGTGGCTGATTGCATCGCTGGAAGCCGGTTCGAATCGGATCCGTAGCGGGAATATGCTGGCTGCCCTGCTCGCTGACGAGTCGCTGTCCCGCACCATGCGCGAAAGCTGCCCGGTGCTTGCGGCCCTGCCGGCCGACGCCGTTCGCAAGAACTTGGCTGACCTTGCCGCCGGCAGCGAAGAAGCGGCGCAGGCAGACACGGCCTTGGCCGCGGGCGCCGCAGCCGGCGCGCCTGGTGCGCCATCGAGCGCCGCGCCGCGCGGCAGCGGCCCGCTCGACCAGTTCTCAACCGATCTCACTGCGCAGGCCAAAGCCGGCAAAATCGACCCGATACTGGGCCGCGACGCCGAGATCCGGCAGATGGTCGACATCCTCACCCGTCGCCGGCAGAACAACCCCATCCTCACCGGGGAACCGGGTGTCGGCAAAACAGCCGTTGTTGAAGGGCTGGCGCTGCGGATTGCCGCGGGCGATGTACCCGAGGCGCTGAAAGGCGTGAAGCTGATGTCGCTCGACCTCGGTCTGCTGCAGGCCGGTGCCGGCGTGAAGGGCGAGTTCGAGAATCGCCTGAAGGGCGTCATCGACGCGGTCAAGTCTTCACCCATCCCGATCGTCATGTTCATCGACGAGGCGCACACGCTCATCGGCGCGGGTGGCCAAGCCGGCCAGAACGATGCCGCCAATCTGTTGAAACCCGCGCTGGCCCGCGGTGAGTTACGTTGCGTGGCGGCAACCACCTGGGCCGAGTACAAGAAGTACTTCGAGAAAGACGCAGCGCTGACGCGGCGCTTCCAGGTCGTGAAGATCGACGAGCCTTCGGAGCCCTTGGCCGCTGCGATGCTGCGTGGCTTGGTCGCGACACTTGAGAAGCACCACAACGTACGCATTCTCGACGAGGCGGTAGAAGACGCGGTCAAGCTCTCGGCTCGCTTCATCCCGTCGCGCCAGTTGCCCGACAAGGGTGTCTCGCTGCTCGATACGGCATGCGCCCGCGTTTCGATGAGCCAAGCGGCGATCCCGGCACCCGTCGAAGACCGCACGCGCCGGATTTCTCTCATTGACACCGAGCTGGCGGCCATAGGCCGCGAAACCGCTACCGGCACGGATCACGCTGCGCGGCGGACCAAGTTGCAGACCGAACGCGAAGAAGCGCAGACCGAGCTCGATGCGCTGAATACACGCTGGGCCGAGGAGAAGGAACTGGTCGCCCGCATTCGCGACTTGCGCTCTCGCGCCGAGGCGGCGTCGGTCGAATTGCTGCCCGCGGGCTCGGCGCCGCCCGCTGAAGACACCGAGGCCCTCAAGCGAGACCTCGCCCAGACGATGAGCGCTCTTCGCAAACTGCAGGGCGAAGAGCCGCTGGTGCATCCTGTCGTCGACGGTCAGGCGGTCGCGGAAGTGGTCGCCACATGGACCGGGATTCCCGTGGGCCGCATGGTCTCCGACGAGATCAAGACGGTGCTGGCCTTGAAGGACAAGTTGATGGAACGGGTGGTTGGGCAAGATCATGCGCTCGATGCCATCGCCCAGGCCATCCGTACCAGCCGCGCCGGGCTGACCGACCCGCGCAAGCCGATCGGCGTCTTCATGATGGCCGGTACCTCGGGTGTCGGCAAAACCGAGACGGCGCTGGCGGTAGCGGAGTTGCTCTATGGCGGCGAGCAGAACCTCACCGTCCTCAACATGAGCGAGTTCAAGGAAGAGCACAAGGTTTCCCTGCTCATGGGCTCGCCGCCGGGTTACGTCGGCTACGGTGAAGGCGGGGTGTTGACCGAGGCGGTGCGCCGCCGACCTTATTCGGTGGTGCTGCTGGATGAGATGGAAAAGGCC
>JANMUI010000821.1:0-2248 GCA_031391405.1 Betaproteobacteria bacterium | reverse complement strand
GCCCATGCCCGCGTCGCGGCACACCTTCGACTCGGCGAGCACATACGCCAGATAGTCGCGCATTGCGCGGATGCCGCCCTTGTCGGTAATCGGTCCGTGGCCGGGGACGACCGTCTCGAGATCCCAACTCAGCATGAGGTCACACGCGCGAATCCAGGTCGACACCGGTCCGGCCCAGATCGCCGGATGGCCGCCGTTGAACAGGATGTCGCCGGTGAACACGGTCTTGTCTTTGGGCACGTACACGAGCACGTCGCCGCGGGTGTGGGCCGGGCCGACTTCGACCAGCACCACATCCTTGTCACCGACCTTCATGCGCTTCTCGCCGGCAAAGGTTTCGTTCGGCAGGACCATGCGAATACCCTGGAAGTCGAAGTGCGCGCCCATCACCTCGTACCAGAACTCGCCCGCGACGCCCATCGTGCGCCATTCGCGTTGCCACTGCGCCAGCTGTTCCGGTGGTCGATGGCGCATGTCTTCGATGCACCCGGCGGCAGCGATGATGCGCTTGCCTTCGAGCAGTTGATTGCCGAACGTGTGATCGCCGTTGCCGTGCGTGTTGACGAGCGCGCCGATGTCTTTCGCCGCCGGCACTGCGTCCCGCATTGCGCCGAGCATTTCACGCGTGAGGTTCAGGTCGAACAACGTGTCGACGAGCAGGCTCTGTCCGGAATCCGTGATCAAGCCGGCGTTGGACCAGCCCCAACTCCCGTCGGGCAAGAGCCACGCATGCAAACCGTTTCCAAGATCGTGCAACCCCTTCGTGAAACGAAAGCTCTTCATCGCGGCTACTCCAGTTTGATATTGGCGGCGCGAATCGCCGCGCCCCACTTGTCGAAATCGGACTTCACCGTGGCGGCGAATTGCGCGGGCGTATCACCAATCGGCGTGAGACCAAGATCCATCAAGCGCGCGCGCAAGTCGGGAATCGCGAGCACTTTCGCCGTCTCTGCCGCCAGACGCTCGACGATCGGCTGCGGCGTACCCGCTGGCGCGAGGATGCCGTGCCATGCATCGGCCGAGTAACCGGGCACGATCTCGCCGATCGCCGGCACGTCGGGCAAGGTTGCGAGCCGCTGGGGCAACGTGACCCCGAACCCCTTGGTCTTGCCGCCCCGGATCAACGGGATTGCGGTGGTGGCCGGCACCATCGACACGTCGCTATCGCCCATTACCACCGATACCGCGCTATCGCGATGAGGAATGTGGACCATTTTGGTGTCCGTCATGCCAAGGAGCATCTCCATCACGATGTGATTGCCAACGCCCACGCCGCCCGAACCGAAATTGAGCTTGCCCGGCTCGGCCTTGGCGATCGCGATCAGCCCCTTCAGGTCATTGGCGGGAAAATTGGAGCGCGCGAGGAGCACATAGCCGAAGTTCACCGTCATCGTGACGGGCACGAAACTCTTGATCGCATCGTAGGGCAACTTCGGATAAAGATGTTGATTCGCGCAAATCACCGAGTTCACCGGATAGAGCAGGGTGTAGCCGTCGGGCGCGGCCTTCGCGACCAGCTCGGCACCGATGATGCCGGCCGCGCCCGCTCGGTTCTCCACGATCACCGTCTGGCCAAGCGACTCCGTGAGACGCGTCGCGACGAGGCGCGCCGTGACGTCAGGCGAGCTCCCCGCAGCGAAGGGCACGACGAAACGTACCGGTCGCGTGGGCCAGGCCTGCGCCGACGCGGGCGCAACCACCACGGCTGCGATCGCCACCATCGCGAGAACCGCGCACGACTTACTGTGAGATGCGCGCATATCGATCTCCTGGGTGAGCGCGTGATCGTTCATTCATTGTAACCATCTCCCGCGCGCGGAGATCCTCACGTGGGCGGGGTGTCGATGAGATCGCAGAGGTTGCGCCAAGCCGCGGGCGTGTGAGGCAGCGCGGTGGGATTTGGGCGTCGCGGGGGCGGGAAAGTACCTTGGGGGTTTGCATCTCACCTACACCGCACCCATGCTCACACCGGCGCACTCGCGCTGCCACCTTGGTGACCCGCGTTATCGACATTGGAATTTCGAGCAGCCTCGAATATCTCGCGTGCAAGGATTGGATACGAGGCACTCTGAAATTCCTTGTCCCCCATGTAGCGCGTCACGATCTTGTCGTTCTCGGCCATCCGCTCGATCATGAGATCCTCGATAACCTTGCGAACTCCGAGCTCAAACTTATCAAGTGGGTTGGCAAGCGCAGTCTCAACGACTTTCCTGTTGTGAACAGCGCGCTCTTTGATTTGCTGGAAGAA